>NZ_CP109150.1:6402679-6707569 GCF_035920365.1 Micromonospora sp. NBC_01740
GCCTCCAGCACCAGGTGCGCGTTCGTGCCCGACCAGCCGAACGAGCTGACCCCGGCCAGCCGGGGCCGGTCCTGCTCGGGCAGGTCCAGCGTCGTCGTCGCCGGCCGCACGGTGTCGCTGGCCAGGGCCGCCTCGGAGGGGTTGACCAGGTTGAGGTTCGGTGGGACCACACCCTGCTTGAGCACCAGCACCGTCTTGATCAGCCCGGCGATGCCGGCCGCCGCCTGGGTGTGCCCGATGTTGGTCTTCACCGCCCCGACGTGCAGCGGCGTCGCCGGGGACCGGCCGCCGAAGACGTCGCCCAGCGCGCCGAGCTCGATCGAGTCGCCGAGCCGGGTGCCGGAGCCGTGCGCCTCCACGTAGCAGATCTCGTCCGGGCTGGTCCGCGCGGCGGCCAGCGCCCGGCGGATGACGTCCACCTGGGCGCCCCGGTTCGGCGCGGTCATCCCGTTGCTGTGACCGTCCTGGTTGACCGCCGAGCCGCGGATCACCGCGTGGATCCGGCGGCCGTTGCGCAGCGCGTCGGAGAGCCGCTCCAGCACCACCACCCCGGCGCCCTCGCCCATCACGTAGCCGTCGGCGTCGGCGTCGAAGGTCTTGTTCAGGCCGTCCCGGGAGAGCATCGAGGTGGCGCAGGCGTTGACGTACAGATCGGGTTGGATGAGCAGGAAGCCGCCCGCGGCCACCGCCAGGTCGCACTCGCCGCGGCGCAGCGCCGCACTGGAGAGGTGCACCGCGACCAGCGACGACGAGCACGCGGTGTCCAGGGTGACGGTCGGGCCGCGCAGGTCGAAGTGGTACGCGAGGCGGCCGGCGACCACGCTCGCCGAGCTGCCCTGCCCGGCGTACGGGTCGGTGAAGGCGGCGGCGCCCTGCAGGTCGGACTGCAACCGGCCGTACTGGGTGGTGTCCGAGAAGCCGATCATCACCGAGGTGCGGCTGCCCGCCACCCGGGCCGGCGGGGTGCCGGCGTCCTCCAGCGCCTCCCAGGTCAGCTCCATCAGCAGCCGCTGCTGCGGGTCCATCCGCAGCGCCTCCCGGGGTGGCGAGCCGAAGAACCCGGAGTCCCAGCGGGTGATGTCGGAGAGGAAGGCTCCGCGACGGGTGTAGACGCCGTGGTCGGCGACGTACGGGTCGAGGTCGTACCGGCCGTCCGGCGCGTCGTCGAGCACCGCGCTACGCCCGTCGCGGAGCAGTTCCCAGTAGGCGTCCACGTTCTGCGCGCCGGGCAACCGGCAGGACAGGCCCACGATGGCGATCGGCTCGTGCCGGCCGGCATCGGCCTCGGCGAGCTGCCGGCGCGCCTCAGTCAGGTCGACGGTGACCCGCTTGAGATATTCGCGGAGCTTGTTCTCGGCTGCCATCTGTCAAATCCCCTGTCCTAGCGCGTGGGTGGTGAGAAGCTGGATCGTCAGAGCTGGGTGTCGATGTACTGGAAGATCTCCTCGTCCGAGGCGGCATCCAGCTGCGCCTTCGACGCCTCCGCGCTGGTCCCCAGGCCGAGCCGGAGCAGGGCCGCCTGCAACGTCGCCACCACCCGGTCCCGCTCCCCGGTGTCGTCGTCGGCGAGTTGCGCGGTGATCCGGTCGAGGGTCTCGGTCAGCACGTCGTTGACCGCCGGCGCCGCCGGCGCCAGCTCGCCGAGCAGGTAGTCGGCCAGCGCGTCGACGGTGGGGTGGTCGAAGACCAACGCCGCCGGCAACTGCACGCCCAGCTCCGAGTTGAGCCGGTTGCGCAGTTCGACCGCGGTCAGCGAGTCGAAGCCCATCTCGCTGAAGGTCCGGTCCATCTTCACCGCGGCGGCCGAGCCGTGCGCCAGCACCCGGGCGACGTGCGAGCGCAGCGCCGCCACGATCTCCGCCCGGGCCTCGTCGGTCGGCAGGGCGGCGAGCCGGGCGACCGGGCCGAAGGCGCTCGCCGCGCTGCCGCCCTGCGGTCGCAGGGCGGGCTGGACCAGGCCGCGCAGCACCACCGGGATGTCGTCGCCGCTCTCGGCCCGCGAGCGCAGCGCCGCCAGGTCCCAGCGGCAGGCCACCACCAGCGGGTCGCCGGTCGTTGCTTCGCGCAGCGCCGTGTCGAACAGGTCCAGGCCCTGCTCGGCCGAGATGGCCGCCACGCCGGCCCGGGACAGCCGGGCCTCGTCGGCCGCGGTCAGCTCCGCGGCCATTCCGGTCGACATCGACCACATGCCCCAGGAGATGGAGAGCGCCGGCAGCCCGGACGCCCGCCGGTGGGCGGCGAGCGCGTCGAGGAAGCTGTTCGCCGCCGCGTAGTTGCCCTGCCCCGCGTTGCCGAGCACCCCGGCGATCGAGGAGAACAGCACGAAGGCCCGCAGGGGCAGGTCGGCGGTCAGCTCGTGCAGCAGCCAGGCGGCCTGGGCCTTGGGCCGGAAGACCGACTCCAGCCGCTGTGGCGTGAGCCCCTCCAGCAGCGCGTCGTCGAGCACCCCGGCGGCGTGCACCACGGCGGTCAGCGGCCGGTCGGCCGGCACCGAGGCCAGCAGTTCGGCCAGCGCCGGGGCGTCCGCGACGTCGCAGGCGGCGACCCGGACCGAGGCGCCGAGGCCTTCCAGCTGGGCGACGAGTTCGGCCGCGCCGCTGGCCGCCGGACCGCGCCGGGAGGTCAGCAACAGATGTTGTACGCCGAAGCGCTGCACCAGCCGGGTCGCGACCAGTGCGCCGAGACCGCCGGTACCGCCGGTGACCAGCACCGTCCCGTCCGCCAGGTCCAGCTCGTCCACCGGGGCGGGCGACCGACGGCTGACCCGCGGCACCAGGATCTTCTCCGCCTCGACCAGGCACTGCGACTCGCCCTTGCCGACCGCGGCGGCCAGCCGGCCCCACGGCGCGTCACCGGCGTCTGCCCGCAGGTCGGCCAGCACGAACCGGCCGGGGTGCTCGACCTGCGCGGCGCGGACCAGTCCCCACACCGCGCCGGTGCGCACCGACCGCGGGTCGGCCAGGAAGACCAGCCGGGATCCGGCCAGCCGCTCGTCGGCGACCCACTGCTGCATGGCCTCCAGCGCCCGCCCCGTCAGCTCGCGGGCGGCGGTCGGCACGTCCGGCTCGGTGCCGGCGCCGGAGAAGACCGCGAAGTCGCACCGCTCGCCGCCGGCCACCGCGGCGGCCAGCGCGGCCACCGTCGGGTGACCGGGCAGCCCGGCCACCGGCTCGCCGAGGTACCGCCAGGTCGGCGCCTCGTCGGCGCCGGCGACCGGCAGGTCCACCCAGTCCAGGCCGAAGAACCCGGCCGGCCCGGTGGCCCGGCCCATCGCGGTGACAATCGAGGCGATGGAGACCGGCCGGACCCGCAGCTCCTCGATGGCGAGTACCAGCCGGCCGTCCGCGTCGGCGGCCTCGACCGCGAGCTTGTCCGCGCCGTCGGAGCTGAGCCGGACCCGCAGCGCCGAGGCGCCGTGGCCAGCCAGCCGGACCCCCCGGAAGACGAACGGCAACCGCAGCTCGTCCGAACCACCCTCGAAGATGTACGGATGGAACGCCGTGTCCAGCAGCACCGGGTGCAGTCCGAAGCCCTCGGTCTCGGCAGCCTGCGGCAGGGCGACGTCGACGTAGAGCGCGTCGTCGGCCCGCCAGGCGGCCTGTACGCCGCGGAACGCGTCACCGTACTCGTAGCCGAGTTCGGCCAGCCGGTCGTACGCGCCGTCGAAGGCGATCGGGACGGCACCCGCCGGCGGCCACGAGGTCGCCCAGCCGCACCGGCCGTCGGTGCCGCCGCCGTCCGGGGCGAGGATGCCGCTGGCGTGTCGTACCCAGGTGTCGTCGCCGTCGGCGCGGGCGTAGACGCCCACCGTGCCGTCGCCACCGTCGGCCACCACCTGTAGCGAGAGTCCGCCGTCGGCGGGCAGCACCAGCGGCGCCTCGAAGGTCAGCTCCACCACCTCGGCCAGCCCGGCCTGGGCACCGACCTGGCCGACCACGTCGAGCAGGGCGGCGCCGGGCACGACCACCCCGCCACCGACCGCGTGGTCGGCGAGCCAGGGGAGCTCGGTCAGTGACACCCGGCCGGTGACCACCACCCGGGTACCGTCGGCGACGTCGACCGCGGCGCGCAGCAGCGGGTGGTTGACCGGGCGCAGCCCGGCCGAGGCGACGTCCGCGCTGGAGCGCCGGTGGATCAGCCAGTAGCGCTCCCGCTCGAACGCGTAGGTCGGCAGGTCGACGGCGCGACCGTCGGCCGCCAGGGCCGCCCAGTCGACGGGCACGCCGACCACGAACGCTTCGGCGAGGCAGCCGTGGAGCGCCTCCAGCTCCTCCTGCTTGCGTCGGTAGGTGGCGGTTACGACCGCCCGCTGGTCGGTGAGGCAGTTGCCGGCCATCCCGGAGAGCACCGGCAACGGACCGACCTCCAGGTAGACGTCGGTGCCGGCGGCCTCCAGCAGCTCGATCATCGGTGCGAAGCCGACGGTCTGGCGGATCTGGTCCACCCAGTAGTCGGGGTCGGTCCAGGACCGCTCCGGCCCGAGGTTGGTCTCGTAAGGCAGCTGGGCCGCGCCGAAACTGGTCGCTTTCAGCTCGCGGGCGAACTCGTCGAGCATCGGCTCCATCAGCGGCGAGTGGAACGCGTGGCTGACCGGCAGCCGTCCGGTGCGCTTGCCAAGCGCGCGCCAGTGCGCCTGCACGGCGAGGCAGGACTGCTCGTCGCCGGAGACCACCACGTCACCGGGGCTGTTGATCGCGGCGATCCCGACCAGGTGCTCCATCCCCGCCAGCGAGGCGCGTACCTCGGCGGCCGGTGCCGCCACCGCGACCATCGCGCCGTCGGCGGGCAGGTTCTGCATCAGCCGGGCGCGGGTGGCGACCAGGCGGGCGGCGTCGGCCAGCGTCCAGATGCCGGCCACGTGCGCGGCGGCGATCTCGCCGACGGAGTGCCCGGCCAGCCTGGTCGGGCGTACCCCGAGCGAGGTGAGCAGCCGGAAGGCGGCCACCTCGTAGACGAAGAGCGCCGGCTGGGTGTAGAGGGTCTGGTTCAGCGCCGCCGCGCCGGCCGTGTTCGGCTCGGCCCACATCACCTCGCGCAGCGGCCGCTCCAGGTACGGGTCGAGCGCCGCGCAGGCCTCGTCGAAGGCCGCCGCGAAGACCGGGAACGCCCGGTACAGGTCCCGGCCCATGCCGGGGCGCTGGCCACCCTGCCCGGTGAAGAGGAAGGTGGTCGACACCTGGCCCCGGGCGACGCCGGCCGGTACCACCGCGCCGGGCCGGCCGTCGACGTATCCGGCCAGCCGGTCGACGAGCTCGGCGCGGTCCCGGCCGACGACCACCGCCCGGTGGTCGAAACGGGCCCGGGTGTCGGCCAGCGAGAAGGCGATGTCGGCAGGCCGTACGGCGGCGTCGGCGAGCACCCGGTCGTGCAGTCGCCGGGCCTGCCGGCGCAGCGCGGTCGGGGTGCGGGCGGAGATCACCCAGGCGTGCGGGCCTGGGTGCCCGGCTGCCGGTGCGGGCGCCTGCGCCTCGGTGGGCTCCTCCAGGATCACGTGCGCGTTGGTCCCGCTGATGCCGAACGAGGACATCCCGGCCCGGCGCGGCTGCTCGTCCAGGCGGGCCCAGGGCCGCGCCTCGGTGAGCAGTTCCACCGCGCCGGAGCTCCAGTCGACGTGGTGCGTCGGCTCGGTGACGTTCACCGTCCGGGGCATCGTGCCGTGCCGCATCGCCATGATCAGTTTGATCAGGCCACCGACGCCGGCCGCGGCCTGGCTGTGCCCGATGTTGGACTTCAACGAGCCCAGCCACAGCGGCCGGTCGGCCGGGCGGTTCTGCCCGTAGGTGGCGAGGATGGCGGTCGCCTCGATCGGGTCACCCAGCGGCGTGCCGGTGCCGTGCGCCTCGACCAGGTCGATCGCGGCCGGCTCCAGCCGCGCGTCGGCCAGCGCCCGCCGGATGACCCGCTCCTGGGCGCGCCCGCTGGGGGCGGTCATCCCGTTGCTCGTACCGTCCTGGTTCACCGCGATGCCGCGGATGACGCTCAGGATCCGGCGACCGTTGCGCCGCGCGTCGGAGAGCCGTTCGAGCAGCAGCACGCCCGCTCCCTCGGCCCACACCGCACCGTCGGCGTCGTCGGAGAACGCCTTGCACCGGCCGTCGGTGGCCAGGGCCCGCTGGCGGGAGAACTCGACGAACGGATCGGGTACCGCCATCACGGTGACCCCACCGGCGAGCGCCATCGGGCAGTCCCCGGACCGCAGTGCCTGCACGGCCAGGTCCAGCGCGACCAGCGAGGACGAGCAGGCGGTGTCCAGGGTGACCGCCGGGCCCTCCAACCCGAACGTGTAGGCCACCCGGCCGGAGAGCACGCTCGGCACGCTGGAGACCATCAGGGTGCCCTCGACGCTCGTCGGCATGTCACCGAGGAACTGGGTCGAGTAGTGGTCGTACATCATCCCCGACCAGATGCCCACCCGGTCGCCGCGCACCGTGGCAGGGTCGATGCCGGCCCGCTCGAACGCCTCCCAGGTGATCTCCAGGAAGAGTCGGTGGTGCGGATCGGTCGCCAGGGCCTGCCGGGGGCTCATGTTGAAGAACGGTGCGTCGAAGCCGGCCGGGTCGTCGATGAAGCCACCCCGGCGGGTGTACGAGGTGCCGTAAGCGTCCGGGTCCGGGTTGTAGAGCTTCTCCAGGTCCCAGCCACGGTCGGTCGGGAACTCGCCGGTGGCGTCCACCTCGCCGGCGACGACGTCCCAGAGCTGCTCCGGGGTCGTCACGGCGCCGGGGTAGCGACAGGCCATGCCGATGACCGCGACGGGCTCGTGGTGCCGTTCGTCGGCCACGGCCAGCTGCTGCTTCGCATCGGCCAGATCAGCGGTGACCCGCCTGAGATAGTCACGGAGCTTGTCTTCGATCGCCATGGCTGTCCCTCCCCTTCTTCGTGTGTCCGGTGTGGTTTCAGAGCTGGCTGTCGATGAAATTGAAGAGATCCTCGTCAGAGGCCGTGCCCAGGCGGGCCGACGTCAGTACCGGCGCCAGGGCCGGGGTGTCCGGTTGTTGGTCGCGCCCGCCGTCGAACCGGTGCAGCGCGGCCCGCAGCACGGCCGTCACCCGGTCCTGTTCGTCCGGGTCGGCGTCGGCCAGGCGGGCGGTGACCCGGTCCAGCGCCTCGCGCAGCAGCTCGTCGGCGGCCGGCGGGGCGGGCATCAGCTCGCGCAGGATCCAGTCGGCCACGTCCTCGGTGGTCGGCTCGTTGAAGACCAGCGTCGCGGGCAGCGGCAGACCGGTGTCGGCCGCGAGCCGGTCGCGCAGGTCCATCGAGGACAGCGAGTCCAGTCCGAGTTCGGTGAACGGCCGGTCGGCCTCGACGGTGTCCTGCGGGCCGTAGGCCAGCACCAGCGCCACGGTCCGCCCGACCAGGTCCAGCACCAGTTGGCGGCCCTCGGTGTGGTCCAGCCCCGCCAGCTGGTCGGCCAGCCTGGCGGCGGCCGCCGGGCCGGTGGCGCCGGGCACGACACCGGCGGCACCCGCCAGCACGGTGCCGGCCGGGCTGGCGGGCGCCGCCCGGCGGCCGGCACCCAGTAGTTGCCGCAGGATCGCCGGTGACTCGCCACCTGCGTCCAGCCGGGCCCGCAGGCCGGCCGGCTCCCAGCGGGCGGCGACCACCAGCGGGTCGCCCTGCCCGGCGTCGCGCAGCGCGGCGTCGAACAGTTCCAGTCCCTGCCGCTGGCTCAGGCCGGCCAGACCCGCGCGGGCGAGCCGGGCCTCGTCGGCGGCCGAGAGACCCTCCGTCATCTGCGTCCGGACCCCCCACAGGCCCCAGGCGATCGAGGTACCCGGCAGGCCGAGGTCGCGCCGGTGACCGGCCAGGGCGTCGAGGAAGGCGTTGGCCGCGGCGTAGTTGGCCTGTCCGGCGTTGCCCAGCAGGCCGGCCACCGAGGAGAAGAGCACGAACATCCGTACCGGCAGCTCGGCGGTCAGCTCGTGCAGCAGCCAGCCGGCGTCGAGTTTCGGGCGGAGCACCCGGTCCAGCGCAGACGCGTCGAGCCGGTCCACCGTGGCGTCACCGAGCACCCCGGCCGCGTGCACCACGCCGACCAGCGGTCGCCGCGGCGGGATCGTGGCCAGCAGCCCGGTCAACGCCGCCCGGTCGGCCACGTCACAGGCCGCCACCCGGACCGACGCACCGAGCCCGGTCAGCCGCCGTACCAGCTCGGCGACGCCGTCGGCGCTCTCGCCCCGACGGGAGGTCAGCAGCAGGTCGCGCACGCCGTGCCGCTCGACCAGTCGGGCCGCGGCGAGCGCGCCCAGGCCGCTGGTGCCCCCGGTGACCAGGACCGTGCCCGAGCCGAGGTCCACCAGCGGGCCGGGCCGGGACTCCCGGCGGGCGAGCCGGGGCACCAGCAGCGCGCCGTCGGCCACGGCGAACTGCGGTTCACCGGCGTCCAACGCGGCGGCCAGCCGCTGCCACCGGCCGGCGGAGTCGCCACCGCCGGGCAGGTCGGCCAGCACGAACCGGCCGGGGTGCTCGACCTGCGCGGTCCGTACCAGCCCCCACACCGCGGCCGTGCCCACCGACCGGTGCCCGGCCAGGAGGACCAGCCGGGCGCCGGTGAACCGGGCCTCGCCCAGCCACTGGCGCAGCAGCCCGAGGACGTGGTGCAGGTGGGTCCGGGCCCGGCCCGCCGGTTCGAGGTCGTCCTCGTCGGGCAGCGGCACCAGCACGACCGGCGGCACCGTACCGGCGTCCGGCCCGGCCAGCGCGGCGAGGTCGTGGTGCCGAGAGACGGTCACCCCGGCGGCGTCCAGCTCGGCGCGGATCGCGTCGGCCGCTCCGGTGTCGCCGAGCACCGCCCAGCTCCGGCCGGCGAGCTGCGCCTGCGGCGTACCGGCGGGGACCCAGCGCAGGTCGTGCAGGCCCGGCCCGGAGGCGCCCGGTGCGGTCAGCTCGGTGCCCGGCGGCACACTGCGCATGCTGAGCGCGGCCACCGCACCGATCCGCTGGCCGGTGCCGTCGTGGAGGGTCAGCGCGACGGCGCCGTCCGCGCCGGGGCTCAGCCGGACCCGCAGCCGGTCGGCGCCGGCCCCGGTGACCCGCACGTCGGAGAAGACGAACGGCAGCCGGAGTCCGCCGTCGCCGGCCCCGGTGTCGAGCACCAGCGGGTGCAGGGCGGCGTCCAGCAGGGCCGGGTGGATGCGGTAGTCACGCGCGCCGCCGACATCGGGCAACCGCACCTCGGCGTACCGGTCAGCGCCGCACCGCCAGGCGGCGACCAGTCCCCGGAACGCCGGGCCGTACTGGTAACCGGCCGCGGCCAGGTCGGCGTACGCGGTGGCCAGATCGATCGGCTCGGCACCGGCCGGCGGCCAGACGGTGAGCGGTTCGGACGTCGGGTCGGCGGTCGCGGGGGCCACCGACCCGCTGGCGTGCCGGGTCCACTCGGCCTCGGCCTCACCGACCGGCCGGGAGTGGATGCTGAGCGTACGGCGACCGTCCGCCTCGGCCTCGCCGAGGCAGATCTGCAGCTCCGCGGCTGCCGCCTCGGCCAGCACCAGCGGGGCGTGCAGGGTCAGCTCGGCGAGCCGGTCGGCGCCGACCGCGGCGGCGGCGGCGAGCCCGAACTCCACGAAGGCGGTACCGGGCAGCAGCACCCGCCCGGCGATCATGTGGTCGACCAGCCAGGGCGTGTCGGTGTCGGACAGCCGCCCACCGAGCAGCAGCCCGCCGTTCTCGGCCACCGGCACCGCCGAGCGGAGCAGCGGGTGCCGGACCGTCTCGGTGGCCGGCTGGGGCGCGTCGGAGAGCCAGTAGCGCCGGCGCTCGAAGGGGTAGCTCGGCAGCTCGGGACGATGCGTCGGAAGACCGAGCAGCCGCGCCCAGCCGACCGGCTCGCCATCGACCCAGGCCCGGGCGGCGGCGCTGAGGGCGTCGGAACCGGCCCCGTCGACGCCCGGCTCGGCCTCGGCTGGCTGGCCGTCCGCCGCGACCGGCCCGGGACGGTTCGTGGCGACGCCGGTCAGCACCGCCGGGTTCGGCGTACCGGCGGCGAGATCGGCCAGTGCGGCGCACAGTCCAGGCCGGTCGGCGCCGAACACGACCGCCCGGTGCGGGAAGGCGACGCGGCCGGCCAGTACGGCGGCGGCGGCACCGAGATCCGCGTCCGGGGCGTCCGTGGCGTACCCGCGCAGCAGCTCGGCCAGCGCGCGCAGCGAGTCACCGGTCCGCGCGGAGAGCACCCAGGGCAGCGGGTCGCCGGTCGCCGGCCCGGCCTCGTCCGGGTGCTCGGCCGGCTCGGCCGACTCCAGGATGAGATGCGCGTTGGTACCGCTGATGCCAAAGCTCGACACCGAGGCGCGCCGCGGCCGCCCCGTCGCCGGCCAGAGTCGCTGCTCGGTCAGCAGCCTGACCCCGGCGGAGTCCCAGTCGACCTTGGTGGTCGGCTCCTCGCAGTGCAGCGAGCGGGGCAGTACGCCGTACCGCATCGCCTGCACCATCTTGATCACACCGGCCACCCCGGCGGCGGCCTGGGTGTGCCCGATGTTCGACTTCACCGAGCCGAGCCAGACCGGCGGCTGCCCGGTCCGGTTCTCGCCGTACGTCGCCTGGATCGCGTGCGCCTCGATCGGGTCGCCCAGCACGGTGCCGGTGCCGTGCGCCTCGACGACGTCCACGTCCTGGGCGCCGAGTCCGGCGTCGGCCAGTGCCAGCCGGATGACCTGTTCCTGGGCCAGGCCGTTCGGCGCGGTCAGCCCGTTGCTGGCGCCGTCCTGGTTGACCGCGCCACCGCGCAGCACCGCGAGCACCGGGTGCCCGTTGCGGCGCGCGTCGTCGAGCCGTTCCAGCAGCAGCACCCCGGCGCCCTCGGCGAAGGCGGTCCCGTCGGCCGAGGCGGCGAACGCCTTGGCCCGGCCGTCCACGGCCAGCCCGTTCTGCCGACTGAACTCCACCAGGTTGCCCGGGTTGGCCATCAGGGTCACCCCGCCGGCCAGGGCGAGCGGGCAGTCGCCGCGACGCAACGCCTCGAGCGCGAGCTGGATGGCGACCAGTGACGAGGAGCAGGCGGTGTCGACGGTGACCGCTGGGCCCTGGAAACCGTAGGTGTAGGCGATCCGGCCGGAAGCCACGCTCAGCGCGGTCCCGGTGAGCAGGTGCCCCTCGGCGGCCCCGGTCTGCAGGTGCAGCCGGGGACCGTAGTCGGTGGCCATCGCACCGACGTACACCCCGGTCGCCGAGCCGGCGAGGTCGGCCGGGTCGATGCCGGCCCGCTCGAACGCCTCCCAGGCCACCTCGAGCAGCAGCCGCTGCTGGGGGTCCATGGCCAGCGCTTCGCGGGGGCTGACACCGAAGAACGCCGCGTCGAAGAGGTCCGCGTCGTGCAGGAAGCCGCCGTACCGGGTGGCGCAGGTGCCGGGCCGCCCCGGGCCGGCGCCGTAGAGGGTGTCCAGGTCCCAACCCCGGTTGGTGGGCAGCGCGGAGATCGCGTCGGTGCCGGTCGAGATCAGCCGCCACAGCTCTTCGGGGGAGTTGACCCCACCGGGGTAGCGGCAGCCCATGGCCACGACGGCGATCGGTTCGCTGTCCCGGCCGGCGCGGTGGCCGGCGTCGACCTGAGCTCCGCCGGTGCCCGCCGGGGGCTGGCCCAGCGCGGCGTGCAGGTGTTCGGCGAGCCGGTTCGGGGTGGGGTGGTCGAAGACGACGGTGGTGTGCAGGCGCAGCCCGGTCGCGGCGCGCAGCCGGTGCCGCAGCTCGACCGTGCTCACCGAGTCGAAGCCCAGCTCCTTGAAGGTGCGTACCGGGTCGAGTTCGGCGGCGTCACGATGTCCGAGGACGGCCGCCGCCGTCGCCAGTACCAGGTCACGCAGTTCCCGCCGGGACGCCGCGGGTGGTGCTGTCCCGGCCGGCGCGGCGGTCTGCGGCACCGCCGTGGCGACGTCCTGCCCATTCGGGCGCGCGGCGTCGCCGAGCCAGTACCGCTCCCGCTGGAACGGGTACGTCGGCAGGTCGACCGGCCGGGCGTCGGGCCGGACGCAGTACGCGTCCCAGTCGACATCGGCCCCACCGACGTACGCCTGGGCCAGCGCGTGCCGCAGTCGGGCCTGGCCGCCGTCGTCGCGGCGCAGGGTGCCCACGGCCAGCGCGTCGGACTCCAGTTCCTCGGCGGTCTCCTCGATGCTGGCGGTGAGCACCGGGTGCGGGCTGCATTCGATGAACAGCGCGCCGCCGAGGCGCAGCGCGGTCCTGGTCGCCTGGTCGAACCGGACCGGCTGGCGCAGGCTGCGGAACCAGTAGTCGGCGTCGAGCTCGGCGGTGTCGATCGGCTCGCCGGTCACGGTGGAGACGAACGGGACGGTGGTGGAACGCGGCCGGATCGGGGCCAACGCCTCGACGATCTCGTCGCGCAGACCGTCGACCGCGGGCGAGTGCGAGGCGTAGTCCACCGGCACGTCTTTGGTCCGGTGCCCGTCCGCCTCGATCGCCTCGCGCAGCCGCCCGATCTGTCGCAGGTCGCCGGAGACGACCGCCGAGCGCGGCCCGTTCACCGCCGCCAGGCTCACCCCGGTGGTGGCCCGCAGCCGCTCGACGAGCAGGTCGACCGGGGAGCCGATCCAGGCCATTCCGCCGCCGCCGGAGACCGCGGCGATGGCCCGGCTGCGCAGCGCGACCACCCGCGCCCCGTCGGCCAGCGACAGCGCGCCGACCACGGTCGCGGCCGCGATCTCGCCCTGCGAGTGGCCGACGACCAGGTCCGGCTCGACCCCGTGCGAGCGCCAGAGCTCGGCCAGCGAGACCAGCACCGCCCAGAGCGCGGGCTGCACCACGTCGACCCGGTCCAGACTCGGCGCGCCGGGCACCTCGCGCAGCACGTCGAGCAGCGGGTAGTCGACGTACGGCGCGAGCGCCTGCGCGCAGGCGGTGAGCCGGTCGGCGAAGACCGGCGAGTGGGCGAGCAGTTCGCGGGCCATCGCCGGCCACTGCGAGCCCTGGCCGGGGAAGACGAACACCCGCCGGCCGGTGGCCACCCGGCCGGCGACGACGGCGTCGGCAGGGCGGCCGGTGGCGAGCGCGTCGAGGCCGGCGAGCAGCTCGTGCCGGTCGGCGCCGAGCACGACCGCCCGGTGCTCGAACCGCTCCCGGGTGCGGGCCAGCGAGTACGCGACGTCAGCCGGCTCGACCGACGGGTCGGCGGTGACGTGGCCGGACAACGCGGCGGCCTGGGCGCGCAGCGCCGGTGCGGTACGGGCCGACAGCAACCACGGCGCGTCGGCGCTCGGGGCGCGGTCCCGGTGCACCGCGCGGCGGGGCGGCGCCTCGGCCAGCAGCAGGTGGCAGTTGGTGCCGCCCATTCCGAAGGAGCTGACCCCGGCGACCAGCGGCCGGTCGGCGGCGGGCCAGTCGCGTTCGGCGCAGACCACCCGCAGGTTGAGCTCGTCGAGCTTGATCAGCGGGTGCGGGGCCTCGAAGTTGAGGCTGGGCACCAGTCGTCGGTGGCTGATGGCGAGGATGGTCTTGAGCAGGCCGGCGATGCCGGCGGCGCCTTCCAGGTGACCGATGTTGGTCTTGACCGAGCCGACCAGCAGCGGTCGGCCGGCCGGCCGGCCGGCGGCGAGCGCGGCGGACAGGGCCGCCGCCTCGATCGGGTCGCCAACCGGGGTGCCGGTGCCGTGCAGCTCCACGTACTGCACGTCGGCCGGGGCCACCCCAGCCCGGTGGCAGGCCAACCGGATCACCTCGGTCTGGGCGACCGGGTTCGGGACGGTCAGCCCGGCACCGCCGCCGTCGTTGTTGACCGCGCCGCCGAGGATCACGCAGTGCACCGGGTCGCCGTCGGCGAGCGCCGCGGAGAGCGCCTTGAGCACGACCAGCCCACCACCCTCGCCGCGGACGTAGCCGTTCGCGCGGTGGTCGAAGGTGTAGCAACGGCCGTCCGGGGAGAGCGCGCCGAACCGGCCGATCACCGCGCTGGTCTCCGGCAGCAGGTTGAGGTTCACCCCGCCGGCGATCGCCACCGTCGCGCCGCCGCGGCGCAGCTCGTCGCAGGCCAACTGCACGGCGAGCAGCGACGACGACTGACCGGCGTCGACGGTCAGGCTCGGCCCGCGCAGTCCGAACAGGTAGGACAGTCGGTTCGCGATCAGGCCACGCTGGGTGCCGGTGAGGGTGTGCGGGCCGAGGGTACGGGCACCGAGCCGGTCGTGCAGGTTCGCGTAGTCCGCCGCGATGGCACCGACGAAGACTCCGACGGCGGCGTCGCGCAGCACGCTCGGCGCGATCCGGGCGTGTTCCAGCGCCTCCCAGCACAGTTCGAGCATCAGGCGCTGCTGCGGGTCCATCGCCGTCGCCTCGTGCGGCGAGATGCCGAAGAAGCTGGCGTCGAACCGGTCGACCTCGTCGAGGAAGCCACCGCGGCGGAACTCGGACTGCTCGGCCCAGCGGTGCGCCGGAGCGTCGGCGACGGCGTCCCCGCCGGCACGCAGCAGCTGCCAGAACTGGTCGGCGTCGGCGGCGCGAGGCAGCCGGCAGGACATACCGATGACGGCCACCGGCTCCATGGCCGCAGATCCGCTGACCGAGGAAGACATCCGCTCACCCACCCGTCGCAGTGCATTCGTGGACAGCCACCGCCCCGGTTCGTTTCCGATTTACGGCCAGAAGGAACGCCGCACCGATCCGGTCATACCGAGGAGATGTTTCGCGCCGGCCGTTCTCCGACCTGGAAGACGCGCTTGAATCGTCTGCTCCGCCGGCGTGGGCGTCAAGGCTGGTACAGCCCTATTCCGAGTGGCAATTAAGCGACGGTAACAAGCTGCCAGAGTGCCGCTGTTGACCTGACCAAATGCCTTATGAGTAGGTCTTAACATGCGTATCGCACCGCCGATGGGATGCCGCCGGCCGTAGTGGCCGGTCCGGTTCCCGGACACGGATCACCGCGGAGGAGGTGATGAACATGCGCAGTGCCGGACACCGGTCGTTGGTCGTCTGCACCTGACGGTCGCCCAGCCTCGCCGGGTGACCGTCGCACCTCGTCGCCGCGCCCGGCGAGGCCCGGGTTTCGACCGGGCGCGGCCACCCCCGACCTCGAAGGAGTCAGCGTGGCGATCGACGCTCCACTCACCTACGGACAGCTGTCGACCTGGCGGTCGATGGAGACGTTCGCCACCGACCGGTTGATGGAGGTCAACGTCCCGGCGACCTGGGACGTCCGGGGCCTCACCGCCGACACCGTGCTGGGCGCGCTGGGCGCGTTGGCGCGACGGCACGAGTCGCTACGGACCACCTATCACGTCGTCGACGACCAGCCGGTGCAGCGGATCCACGACCAGCTGCCGCTGCGGATCGAGCAGGTCGACCACGCCGTACGCGACCCGGCGGACCCGGCCGCCACCCTGCGCGCGCTGCACCAGGTGCCGTTCCCGGTGCTCGACGATCCCGGCTGGCACGGCCGGCTCGTCAGCGTGGCGGGGCAGCCGCAGTTCCTGGCCCTGTCGCTGTCGCACATGGTCGTCGACCTGTGGGCGATCCAGGAGCTGGAGCAGCAGTTCCGGGCCGTCGTGGCCGACCCCGGTGCCGGCTCGGCACCGGCGCCGCGCAGCCGTGAGCTGGCCCTGGCGCAGCGCAGCGATTCCTGGCAGTCCCGTCGCCGACGTGCCGAGACCTACTGGCAGCGGCTGCTGACCGACGGCCCCGTACGCAACCTGCCCGCACCGCCGACAGGCCGCGCGGCCGAGCGACGGATCCAGGCCACCCTCCGCTCACACCACCTCGCTGTGCTGGTGGCCCAGGCGGCGAAGGCGCACAGTGTCTCGCAGCAGAGCGTGGTGATGGCGGCGACCGCCGTCGCGCTCGCCCAGTTCGTCGACCGGGACCGGATCATGATGAGTCTGATGTCGGCGAACCGGTTCGATCCCGAGTGGCAGCCGCTGATCGGCACCCTCAACCAACTGGTCCCGCTGGTCTGCCGGGTCGATCCGGACAGCACGCTGGCGCAGTACCTGAAGCGGACCCACTTCAACGCGATGCTGGCCTACCGCAGCGGCAGCTACGACGTGGACCGGGCCGAGGAACTGGCCAAGGAGATCGGCAGCCCGGACGGCACCCGGTTCACGCACGACTGCTGGTTCAACTACATCTCCGAGCCGCCGCGCGAGGTGCCGGACGACGCCCGCTCCGCCGGTACCGCCGAGTTGAGCTGGGACGTTCCGCCGCGAAATGCCGGGCATCCGTTCTACGCCCGGGTGCACGGCGACGGGCAGCAGTGGATCGGCGTCACCCTGCGGGTCGATCCCGACGTGCTCGGCGCGGACGCGGTCGTGCGGGCCCTGCGGGTGATCGCCGAGACCGTGCGGCGCTCGGTCACCGATCCACAGGCCCGCCTCGGCAGCCTCGATGACGCCGGCACCGTCGTACCGGAGCCGGCGCTCTTTCCCGGCCAGGGCCCGGCACCGGCCGGTCGCTGAGCACCGGCGACCACTCCGGCGACGCCACGTCGAGCACGGCCGGACCGGTACCGCGACCCGCGGCGCCGGTCCGGCCGCCGGCACCGTCAGCCGCAGCCCCGATAGCTCAGGTACGAGTTCGAGGTGACCATCAGCGGCAGGTGCAGGTCGGCGTCCGGGTCCGCGACGCGGAACTCCACCACCGCTCTCGGGTGCAGCGGTACGGCGCCGAGGATCGAGTAGTAGCCGTCCAGGTCGACCGCCAGCTGGTAGATGCCGGCGTCGATGGTCGGCTCGGTCCAGATGGCAAGCCGACCATCGGTTCCGGTGCGGCCGCTGGCCAGCTCCCGCCACCGCAGCCCGACCTGCCGGGTGAGCACGACGCCCACGTCTGCGGCGGCCATGCCGAACGAGCAGTCGACGACCTCGACGGAGAGCACCATGAGCTAGACCACCTCTCGTTGCCGGCAGCCGGTCCGGCTGCCGGTCGGCCGCCGGTGGCGTCCGCAGGGACGATGGTCGGTTACGCCGATATCGTTCGCTCATCGATTTGTTATCGATACCCGGGTGGACGACAAGAACTGGCCGTTCGTTGTCCCTCATGGAATGTTGGGTTGGTCGTCTGGACGGCGCCAAACCTCAGCCAGTGGCGTCACCTGGTGGGCTATGGCACCAACGCGGTCGGCGATACCGGACCGAAAACCAGCCTTTAGCGAGACCATAGCCAGCTTTTCTAGCGTCTGAGCCAATCCAGTTCGAGCCGTCGTAGGCAACGCCGGCTATCGCACAGAGAGTTGGTACCCATGGCGTTCAACGTTTCCCGAAGGTTCCTTGCCGGCGTCGTGCTCCTCGGCGCCGTGGCGGCCGGACCGGTGGCATACGTCGGCTTGTCCTGGGCCGCTCCGATCACCTCGGCCGATCCCGGCCACGGTCACGTGCCCGCCCCGTCGGCACCTCCCACGGCACCCCTGGAGCCAGCGCCCACGGCATCTCCCACCCCGCCCGCGGATCCGCAGCGCAACACGATCTGGGGCTGAGACCGGATGGCCGGGACGGTCAGGTACGACCATCCCGGCGCGGCGGCGGCTCTCAGGCCCGTGGGGCCGGCCCGGACCCGGTCGCCTCCTCGCCGCCGGCGGGCCGGCCGGCGTGAACAACGTCTGATCCAACCGGTGTGACGGGCCGATCGGCATCC
This sequence comes from Micromonospora sp. NBC_01740, assembly GCF_035920365.1. Taxonomy (NCBI): domain Bacteria; kingdom Bacillati; phylum Actinomycetota; class Actinomycetes; order Micromonosporales; family Micromonosporaceae; genus Micromonospora; species Micromonospora sp. NBC_01740. The sequence goes on from NZ_CP109150.1 coordinate 6,420,248, forward strand.
GCGACGCCCAGTGCGGACAAATCCCGTCGCAGCTGCGCCTGCAGCGTGACCGCACCGCGCAGGCTGAGCCCGGACAGCACCGCCCTGGAGGACTCCCAACCGGCCCGGGCGGCGGCCCGCTCACCGGCGGCCACGTGGATCCGCCCGCGCAACGCCATCGCGCTGGCACCGAGCAGCGCAGCGCCTATCTCACCGAAGATCCGCACCGCGCGATCGGCGTGCTCGGCGGCCGAACCCAGCTCCCCGGCATCCAAGGCGACGTCGGCGAGCGCGTGTGCCACCCGACTCTCGGCCATCCGGTCACCGGCGGCCACCGCGAGCGCCTGGGCCCGGGCCAGCCGCCTGGCGGCGGACGCCAGGTCGCCACGTCGATGGTCGACCGCCGCCAGCCCGAGGATGGCGTAACACTCACCGATCTGGTCGCCGGCGGCCCGCACCGAGTCGAGCACCCCGCGGTAGGCCACCCCGGCTCCCTCAAGGTCCCCCCGGCGCAGCAGCAGCTCACCCAGCCGGTGCCGGACCTGCGCACCGACCCGACGGTTGCCGACCTCTTCGCAGATCTGCCCGGCCCGGACCAGCAATTCGTAGGCCGCGTCCTGTTCGCCGTAGTCGAGGTGGATCTGAGCCAGGTTGTGCAGCACGTGCGCCTCGGCGATCCGGTCGCCGAGCAGCTGGAAGGCCTCCAGTGCCCGGCCCCAGCGGTCGCGGGCCGAGGCCAGGTCGCCGTTGACCCGGTCGAGGTAGGCCGAGTTCCGCAGCACCTGTGCCATGCCGAGCCGGTCGCCCAACTCCTCGAAGAGGGCGTAGGAACGCGTGAACTGCCGGGCTGCCGGTGCGCTCTGCTGGGCGAACATGTGCAGCGAGCCGAGCGAGTAGCGCATCGCCGCCTCACCCCGCACGTCGCCGGCGCGGCAGGCGGCGTTCAGCGCGACCTCGTGGGTCTGCCGCCAGTCGTTGAGGTACGAGCGGGACTCGAACAGCGTGACTGCGGTCAACGCCAGGTCCCAGGCGTGCTCCACCATCCCACTGGCGGCGGCCTGGGCGACGGCGGCGACGATGGTGGCGCGCTCCTGCTCGAACCAGGCCAGCGGATCCGCCAGCAACCGGTCCACCAACGGCGCCGGCAGCGACCAACGGCTGGCCCCGCTGTTCGGGGCGAGGACGTCGTCGGAGTACTCCCGGCGGTGCGCCTCACCGGCCAGCGCCAGCAGCGCGCCGAACCAGCGTTCGAGAGCTGCCCGCCGCTGTTCGGGGCCCTCCTCGACGAACCTCTCGCGGGCGAACGGGCGGGTGATGTCGTGGAAGCGATATCGCAGCTGACCGGCCACCGGCCCTGGCTCGGTGTCGATCAGGTACGCCTCGGTCAGCTCCTCCAGCGCGTCCTGCGCCCGCAGATGGTCGGTCTCCAGCAGCGGCGCGCCCACCCAGGACGCGAAGCTGGGCGAATCCAGCAGGGCGAGTCGGCGCAGCAGGACCTTGGCGTCCGCGGACAGCCCCTCGTAGGTCACCGAGATGCTGGCCCGGACCCCCATCTCGCCGTGGTTGAGCTCGTCCAGGCGGCGGGACTCGTCCACCAACCGCTCGAGCAGGTCGGTCACGCTCCAGTGCGGCCGGGCCGCGAGTCGGGCGCCGACGATGCGCAGCGCCAGCGGCAGGTCGCCGCTGAGCCGGCACAACTCGTCGGCGGCCGACGGTTCGGCGGCGATCCGTGCCGGACCGACGATCCGGGTGAGCAGCTGCACGGCGTTGCCCCGGCTGAGCGCGCCGAGTTCGACCCGGTTGACCGACGGCAATCCGGTGAGCCGGCGACGGCTGGTCACGATCACAGAGCACTTCGCGGTGCCCGGCAACAGCACCGCGATCTGCTGTTCGGTCATCGCGTCGTCCAGCACGACCAGGATCCGACGCCCGCCGAGCAGGTCGCGGAAGCGCTCGGCCCGTTCCTCGATCCCGTCCGGCATCGCCGCACCGCTCACGCCGAGGGCCCGCAGGAAGCGTTCCAGGATGTCCGCAGGATTGGCCGGACGGTCACCGACCCGCAGCCGGGCGAAGAGCTGCCCGTCGGGGAACTCCGGGGCGAGCTGGTGCGCGACGTGGACGGCCAGCGTGGTCTTGCCCGCCCCGCCCGGTCCGACGATCACCCCGACCCGCACCACCGGCCCATCGGCCTCAACCTGCCCCTGCTCCCCCAGCTGGGCGCGGATCGCGCCGACGATCGGGGCCCGGCCGGTGAAGTCCGGAATCGCCGCCGGCAGCAGGCTCGGCACCAACGACCGCACCTGCGCTGCCGGGGCGATGGTCGCCGCGACAGCGGAACCGTGCGGCGGGAGCGGAATCGGACAGTCGCCCTCGAGAATGGCCTGGTGCAGTCGACGCAGCTCCTCGCCGGGGTTGATGCCGAGCTCGTCCATCAGCACCTCGCTGGCGCGGCGGTAGCCCTCCAGCGCCTCGGCCTGCCGGCCCGAGCGGTACAGCGCCATCATCAGCTGGGCACGGAAGTGCTCCTGGAGCGGGTGCCGGTCCACCAGTTCGATCAGCTCGCCGACCAGCTCGTAGTGCTTACCAGCCTGGAGTTCCAGGTCGATGCACTCGCCGTGCACCGCCAACCGGCGCTCGTTGAGCCGGCTGACGTAGGAGGTGACCACCCGGCTGTCCATCCCGGACAACGCGGGACCACGCCAGAGGGCCAACGCGCCGCGCAGCAACCCGGCAGCGGCGAGCGGGCCACCGGTGTCACGAGCCTCGGCCACCCGGGCGTCGAAGACCCGCAGGTCGAGTTCGTCCGGACCGACATTGAGCAGATAGCCGGGGCTACGGGTGTCGATCAGGTCCCGCCCGCTGACCGCCTGGAGCCGCCGACGCAGGTTGGAGATGCAGATCTGCACCTGACCGCGTGCCGTCGACGGCGGGTCGTCCCAGACCGCGTCGATCAGCCGCTCCACCGGGATCACCTGGTTGGCCTCGAGTAACAGCATCGCCAGGATCACCCGGTCGCGCGGGCCACCGAGCTGCACGGTTTCGGTGCCATGAACCACCTCCAGCGGTCCCAGGATGCCGTACTTCACCGAACGTCCCTCCGTGCCCTGCGCGATCGCAGCCGAGCCCGCGTTTGGTCGTCGGCCAGCGGCCACTCGACGGCCGGGCCGCCGGCGGTCCCACCCGGAGAGGGTGCGCCGCAGCCAATGGACCGACCCGCCGGGCGGGAACACCGAGCGCTCCCACCCTTTCCGGAAATAGCCCTAACCGTCCGCGCAATACTCGCCAGCTGCATGAATACCATGGGTTGAAACAAGGATCATTTGCCAGCCACGCCACCGTGACTCGCACAGTCTCGGTCCACCGCGTCTCTTGGAAACATCATCCAAACGGACAGCTTCCTCTCATCTGCATCGAGCGCCGGCAAAACGATAACTATCAGTCACGCCCGGCGGCCTGGCAAAGCATCCAATGCCGCCACCGCCAATTTGACCGCAAAATATGCATAGTTACCAAAGTGGACGAAAATCTGGCAGGCCACCCTCTTCGGCGCCGAACCGGGGGCGGCACTCCCGCCTCCGGCCCGCAGTTGGCCGGCAAGGTGGCAGGAAAACCTGGGATACGTCCGAATCCCAATCGGAATGGCGAGGGAGGAACATCACGCGAGACAGCCGGCACGAATGGGTCACGACTCTTCCCGGCACCACCCACGGAGCGACACCGGCCACTACCCGCTCAGTGCAAGCGAATACGCCTTCCCGACACATGAGGCCCGACAGTCGCCAGGAATGAGTCTGCCGGGCGCGCCGCAAAAAACGGCCGAACCCGGGTCGACTCCGGAGCCATGACAATCGCAGCACGGCGCACCCGCTCCGAACTGGGCGAAGCCCCATTGGATAATTGCCGATGACAGGCGGAACGGGCAGCACGAACCGTCGTCCGGAGCGGAACGGCAGCCGACTGCCGCATCGTCAGGTTCGTACGCCAGTACGCGGCGACCAGCAACACCCGATCCGGCCGGTCGAGGGCCCACTGTCAGCCCGGCCGGCCGTCGGCGATGCCGTCACCGCCACGCTCGGCGACCAGCCGGACCAGCGTGCGGAACCGGGCGGCTACAGCCCGGTGAACGGGAAGATCCACGCCGAGCGGGCTACTGAGATCACCTGCCCCCATCGTCCTCAACAGACAGACATCAGGGATACGAGACATCCCTTGATCTTTTTCCCTAGACAAGAGGAATGATCGATCAAGGGCTGTCCTCATGATCAGCCGGGGTCGATGCCACCGCCCAGCAGGTTAAAGATCAAGTTAGGCCACTCGGAAACCACCGACAGCCGCGATCCGGTCCACCCGGCCACCCCATACCTGGCCGCCATCGAACGGCGTCCCCGAACACCCCGCCGATCTCCGCCTTGAACTCCGGCCGTGAACGCCCTGCGAGGCCGGCGCGGGTTCTTCCCATGCCTTCCATGATGAACATCCTCCCGAGGGGCTGAGAGCCCCTGATCTGGGATGTCCGTCAAACCGGGTCAGGCCCACAAGCCCTCTGCCCGCCCCCGACGACCACCACATCATTCACCGTGATCCAGCCCTCGTTTCGCCGGCCTACCGGTGGCGTTGCTGCAACGATGCAAGACGTGGGAACTGCGAAAACTACGACGCCTGCCATCTCGCCCCTTGCCGGCGAGCCGATCAAGCGCGCCGATGCCGAGCGGCTCGCGGGAGTGCTGAAGGCATTCGCCGACCCGGCCCGGCTGCGACTGCTCAGCCTGATCCAGTCCGCTCCGGAGGGCGAGGCGTCCGTCAGTGACCTCACCGCGCCGCTCGGCCTCTCCCAACCCACGGTGAGTCACCACCTTCGGATCCTCACCGAGGCCGGCCTACTCGAGCGTGAAAAGCGCGGCGTCTGGGCGTACTACCGCCTGGTGCCGTCCGCGATCGCCGCGATCGCCGACCTGTTGACGCCACCCCGCAAGCGGGCGACGAAGAAGACCCGCTGACTGGCACCGTCGAAAACCGGCGCCATGCCGCCTGACCCGGCACCGACCCCAAGCACATTGATCGGCACGCCACGAGACCGCAGCAGGTGACGGCCGAGGACGGCGAGTGGAGGCATTGCTGCGCATGATGGCCCGCAAGGGTATATGCCCGAAATGACAGACCAGAACTTCATGAACTTCTTCGTCGAGCAGGCCGCATCTGATGCGGCTGTTGTTCTCGCCTGCTCCCGGGCCTGCGGCCTACCGCTGGAATCGGAGGCTTGTCTCCAGGAGGGATCGGTCGGATTCGTGCAGGTCATCCCTTACCCGGAAGGCTTCGAGATGGGGCTGTGCATCATCTGGCCGCCATCGACGCCCGTGTCCCTTTCCCAGGCAGCAGTGGCGCAAGACATCGCCCGCGAACTGCGCCAGCGTGTGCTTCTCGACGTGGAGGATCCGGCCGCCGTATCGGGAGAGCGGTGGATGCTCGCGACACCGGACGGTGCGCCAGGCGGTCACCGTACGCCTGCGGATGGACAACCAGAGCACGTCGTCTCGGCAGACGCCCGGCCCCACCCCGTCAGCCACCGCCCCGGTGTGCCGCCGGGTGTGGGCGTGCATCCACAGTTGCTGGCGTCACCGGCGATGTCCGCCGGATCAGTGTGCGGGTAGCCGATCAGGCGTTGTCGTGAGTGAGCGACGATGACAGGTCTTTGGTGCGCGCCAGCTTGATCGAGCAGGATCTTCCTCTTCTGCTCCGGGACAGCGGCCGTGGCAGCGTCGGCCACCCAGCACACCGGCGGCTCAGCGGAGCCGACGAGCTGGACCAGCGCCGCCGCGAGCTCGGCCGGGGGAGGTCGCGGAGGGTGTAGCCACATGGTGGGCGGCCGCCGAGGCAACGGTCTTCGAGGAGAGCCTGGGCGGACTCAACACCACGCTGCGCAACTTCCTTTCATGGTCGATTTGGATGGCCCTGAGGAACTCTCCGACAACCTCCACTGGGACCTCTTCCCTGAGGCGGTCGCGGTGCACGGCGAGCTGCATTGCGACGAGTCGTTCATCTTCGTGCCGCTGCTGTCGACGGGTGGACAGGCGAAGGTCCAGAACCTGCATAAGCGCAAGACCATCGCGGCGATCCAGGTCGCCGTGGACCTCCAGGGCGTCATCGGGCACTGACACCTGCACCCGAGGACACCACCGCCTGTATTCGGCTGCGCCCTGGGCGACCTCCCCACCATGCACGAGAGCCTGCTACCGCCAGTAGGACCATGGACATCGAGCAGGCACTGGGCGACCGCTGTCCCACCACTGGGTCCTGTCTCGCGGATCATGTTCGGCTGCAAGCGCCCGCACGGCCCGCTCAGCGTCCGCATCCGGTTTCCCCGGGCGGCCGGGTTGCCGTGGCTGTGGCACCCCATCATGCAGTCGACAAGATCAATGGCATCATGGGCCGATGAACGATGGTCTCGATGCCGTGATCGTCAAGGTTCTCGACGGGGAGCCCGGGGCCGACGAAGCCCTGATCGCTGCCGGGCCCACCGGAGCGAAACGCGTCTTCGACCTCTACTACGGCACGGCCAGGGCGAACCTGGTCACGAAATCCACCGGCCGGGAGCTGGGCGACAGCTGGTCGGCCGCCCTGCACATCGCCGCCTCGGTCGCGCCCGAGGAGTTCCTCGCCCAGCTGCCGAACCGCGTCGGCACCACGGACATCGTGATCCTCGGCGACATCAACGACCCCCGCGCTACGCACATCCTCTGCGAGCAGGCTCGGCACAAGGACTTCCTGCACCGCGTCAACGCCGTCAGGGCACTGGCCAAGCACACCGGCCCGGCGAGCCGGGAGGCGGTCGAGCAGGCCCTCGCCGATGAGAACCTCGTGGTACGCAGTGCGGCGATCCGCTGCGTCGCCGACACGGATCCCAGCCGAGGCACGACCTTGTACGAGGCATTCCTGGCAGAGCCGCGCCTCACCCCACTCCTGCGGCAGGAGGCGCGGTGGTCGTTGTCCTACCTGCGTGAAGGCAGTCCTATACCGCTCCACCCGTGGTGAGGCCGGCCAGGTTGAGCCCGGCGGAGACGGCGAGGTCCTCGTCGACCTTCGCGACGAACGCGTCGACCAGAGCACGACTTCGTCACCGCGCAGACGATCAGCGCCATCCCGGTCCCGCGCCAAAGTAGTGCGACGGCCTGTCGGCCGTTCCCGTCGGTGTTCGCGGGTGGAACCATTCTCCCAAGTTGGACCTTGGCAGGGTCAGGTTGCCCTGTTGGTCACGCTAGCCCAACACCTCGAAGGAGCCACCCATGGGATCCGACATCCACGCCTACGTCGAAACCCGCACCAACGGCACCTGGGCCTACGCCGGAGACAACACCTTCCCCGACAACGAGTTCCCCAAGGAAAAGCAGTGCCCGTTTGACGGCGCCCGCGACTACGGCCTGTTCGGATTCCTCGCCGACGTCCGGAACTACTCCGAGTCGCCGGTCATCGCCGAGCCGCGCGGCCTGCCCGCCGACGTGTCCGCCGAGGTTCGCGCCAAAAGCGACGACTGGAACGTTGACGGGCACAGCCACACGTGGCTGACCCTTGCTGAACTGCTGGCGTTCGACTATGATCAGACGTTCGCCGATCAGCGTGGTGAGGGTGAGCCGCAGGTGAAGACGGTTCGCGGGTTCCTCCACGACTGGTACTTCGGTCGGCTCGACCTGCTGGCGAAGCTGGGTGCTCCGGAGGACGTGCGCATCGTGTTCTGGTTCGACAACTAGCCGGTGGAAGCCCTCATGGCCCAACTCGACCCCGCGCCGGAGGCATCCCGATGACCAACACCCTCGCCCCCGCCGAACGGGCCGCCGGTCTTTCTGACGTACCCCCGCATTGCCGCCGCCTGCTTCTCTTGTGGGGCGCCGGCAGCAATAGGTGCCCCTGACCGGTGAGAGCGAAAACTCCACCAGGATCCCGACGCACGACAATGACGCCAGCTCTCTCGCGGATCTCCAGTCGGGCACCCGGCTCCCAAGCCAGGGCACGCACGATGCCTCGATCACGGATCCGGTCACTGGCATCGACCGACGCGAGACGGTACACCTTGGCCTCGGACCGCTGCTGCGCAAGCGCTGGCATCGGCACGGAGCCCGACGCAGCGGTGCATGGGCGTCACGCGGGTTGCTTCGACCACGGGCCGGCAGAAGGACTGGAGGGATGACAGAAGCCAGAGAAGACTCAGCCACAGCGACCACCACCGCCAACCGACACAGGGCCGGCGAAGTTGGTCGCGAAGATCAGATTCACGTGGTCAAGGAGCCCTGACCACCAGTACGTAGAAGACGGCATGGATGCCGCAAGTTTGTGTCCGAGGGGGGACTTGAACCCCCACGCCCTATACGGGCACTAGCACCTCAAGCTAGCGCGTCTGCCATTCCGCCACCCGGACCTGCTCGTCCAGCCTACCGTGTCGACCGAGGCGATCTTCCACCCGTCGGCCGCCCTGGTGGGCCGCACGGGGAGTTACTGTACACGGCCCGGGTGGATCATGCACATCAGCTTCCGGCCGATGGGTCGCCGCAGGTCGGACGGGTGACCGGACCCGTATGAGCCGCAGCCAACCGGTGGACCTGGGTAGCGTCCGACAGGCCTCACGCGGCAGCATGGCCACGTGTCCCATCCCTCTCCCCTGGCCGCCGTGCAGCACCGGGCCCTCGCCCTGCGCGCCGCGGGCGATCTCTACTCCGCCCGTCGACTGCTCAACGACGCCGTCGGCTCCGCCCGGCCGCCGTACGGCAAGGACCACCCGGATGTGCTGAGCACCGCGCACCTGCTGGCCCGCCTGCACCGGGAGGCGGACGACCCGGGTGCCGCCCGGCGCGTGCTGGAGGAGGCGTTCGCCGCCGGCGAGCGCCTCTGGCCGCCGTCCGACCCGCTGATGCTGGCGCTCTCCTTCGAACTGGCCGCGGTGGCGGACGAGCTGGGCAACCGGCACGAGGCGCGCCGTAACTACACCCGCGTCGCCGCCCTCGGGCCCGCCGTGCTCGGCGCCGACCATCCTGCGGTACGCACGGCACGGCAGTATCTCGGCGACGCCGCTCCCGCCCCTCAGCCCGCCCCGCCGGCCGCGCGGCCCGCCATGTCCGCGCTCTCCGAGCCGACGATGTCGCTGGCGGTGCTCTCCACCACCTGGCGGCCGCACGAGCCCGCCGCGGCCGGCCCCCCGCAGCCGCCCGTCGCGCAGCCGACACCGCACGTCGTGAGCGGCCCCCCGGCCGCCCCGTACACCCCGCCGATCCCGCCGCCGCCGCCCGTTCCGGGCGTACGCGGCGTGGGACGGGCCACCCCCGTCGCCCCTGCGCCGCACCCTGCGGCGTCCCCGCAGCCGCCTCACTCGGCCGGCCACGCGGCGCAGATGCCGCCCGTGCCGCCGCAGCCGTATCCGGCCCCGCCGCAGGGCGCCCAGGTTCCGCCTCCGCCGGTGGTGCCCGCCCCGCCCCGGCAGGCGTGGGCCCCGCCGCCGCCACCCCATGTGCCGGCGCCGCCACAGACACCGCATGCCCCGGGGCGGGGCCAGGCCACCCCGTACGCCGCCCCGCCGCAGCGGATCCCGCCACCACCGACGATCCCGCCGCCGCCGGTCGTGCCCGCGCCACCGGGGCCGGCCCGTGCCGTCGTACCCCCGCCGCCGGCCGTGCCGCCCTCGGCGCAGCCGCCGTACGCCCCGGCGGTGCCCATCCCGCCGCCCCCGGTCGTACCGTCGGCGTCCACCGCCGCCCCGGCGCACCCTCAGGTGCCGCCGCCCCCGGTCGTCCCGGCGCAGCGCCCCGCACCGGCGTCACCGCAGTCTCCGTGGGCGCCTGCCCCCGGACCGACCCCACCGCTGGCGATGCCAGGTCCCGCCACGCCTGCGCCGCAGCGCCCGCCGCGTCCCGCCCCGCCCGCGTCGGCCGGGGTGGCCTCCGTCGTTCCGGCCCCGAGGACGGCGCAGCCGCCGGCCCCGCCGGCGACTGCGGCCCCGGTGTCGTCTCCGCCTGCCGTGCCGCCACCCGCTCCGCCGCTCCCGCGTCACGCGGCCGCCGCTCCCGTCGTCACCGCGCCGCAGCCGCCCGCCCCACCCGTGCCGGCCACGCCGCAGCCACCTATCCCATCCGCCCCGGCCACGCCGCAGCCGCCCGCCCCATCCGTGCCGGCCACGCCGGTCGCGCCGGTCGCGCCGGTCGCGCCGGTCGCGCCGGTCGCGCCGGTCGCGCCGAAGCCACCCGTCCCTTCCCCGGTCGGCGCCGAGCCGGCCGCGCAGACGAGGGCTGCGGTGCCCCCGACGGGACCCGCCGGTGCGCCGCGACACCGGCCCGCCGACGAGGCGTCCCCGAGCGTCGGCCCGTCGGCCGGGACGGCGGCGCCCGGAGCCGAGTCCCCGTCGACCACCACGCCGCCCGCAACGACAGCGAGGCCCGCCGCCGAACCGTCCTCCACCACCGGTGCGACCAGCGCCGCGGGACCCGGACCGGGCACGCCGGCTCCCGAGCCTGCCGCGCCGGACGTCCGGTCCTCGCGGCTGACCGGATCCGTCGACGAGGCCCCGCGCGCATCCGCGCCCGAGGCGACCGCCCCGGCGTCGGAGGCGGCGGCGGCGCCGGAGCGCCCGGCGGGGCCGGCGCCCGGATGGGCCAAGCCGACCATCCAGGTCAAGCAGATCGAACCGCTGCTCGCCGAGGAGATCGCTCGCGCCGCCGGTGCTCCCGCCGGACCGGATGCTCCGGTCAGCCCCGCCCGATCATCCGAGACGCCACCGCTCGACACGCCACCGGCAGCGGCACACGCCGCGCCGATCAGCGCACCGCCAGTCAGCACACCACCGGTCAGCGCACCGCCGTCGTCCTCCGTCAGCGCACCACCGACGCCTCCGGTCAGCGCGCCGCCCGCGCACCCGACGAGCAGCCCGCCCGTCAGTGCACCGCCCACGCCCCCCGTCAGCGCACCGCCGGCGCACGCGACGAGCAGCCCACCCTTCGGCGCGCCGCCCACGCACCCGACGAGCAGCCCATCGTTCAGCGCGCCGCCCGCGCATCCGACGAGCAGCCCACCGTTCAGCACACCGCCGCGGGGCGTCAGCACGCCGCCGGTTCCCCCCTTGCCGCCGATCCCGCCCCCACCGTCGGTGATGCCACCGCCGGTCAACGCGCCGCCCGCTCTTCCGCAGCAGTTCAGCGCGCCCCCCGGGATTCAGCCGCCGGTGAGCGCCCCACCCGGGGGCCAGCCGCCGGTGAGCGCGCCACCGTGGAGCATGTCCGCGCCGCCGTGGAGCAGCACGGCTCCCCCGCAGGCGCTCACGGGCGCGACCACCGACGCCGACAGCGACGCCGAGCAGCCCGACGTCGAGGAGGAGCTGGAGCGGGCCGAGTCGCAACGGCAGCGGGAGGAGGTGGAGCAGCCGGAGCCGGAGCGGGAGCGGGTCGACGACCTGCCGCCGGCGTACCTCGACATCGACGAGACGTTCCCGATGAAGGCGCAGCCCGTGCGGACCCGGTCGACGGCCGAGCACCCCGCGCAGCAGCAGGCGCCGGCCTTCCCGCCGCCGCCGGCGTACCCGATGATGCCGGAGCCCGAGGAGGGCGGCCGGAACCGCACGGCGGTCATCGTCGCGGTCGTCGTCGCGGTTTTGGCCGTGGTGGCGCTCGTCGGCGTGGGCGTGCTGGTGCTCAACCGGGACGCGGCGCCGCCGGCGGGACCCGGCTCCCCGTCTGCGGCCGCGCCGTCCGCGTCGGCGGCCGGTCCCCCGCCGGGCGGGCTGACGCTGAAGGACGACTCGGCGACGATCACCCTGAACTGGACGGACCCGGCGGGCGGCGGGGTGCCGTTCATGGTGGCCGGCGGCCGGACCGGCCAGGCGCTGGGCGTGATGGCCACGGTGGACCCGGGCCGGACCAGCTACACGGTCAACGGGCTGAACTCGCGGGTGGACTACTGCTTCACGGTGCTGGCGGTCTACTCGACGGACTCGTTCGCCACGTCCGGGCAGGTCTGCACGGAACGGGAGGGCGACACGCCGTCGAGCTGACCGGACACCACGGCGCGGCGCACACGCTCGGTGTCCACAGGGGGACGGTGCGGGTTCCCATGCCCCCGACCCGGCCATATGATGGCACCCGGCTCAGGGGAGGGTCGCCGTCATGGCGTGCCACCTGCCAGGGACGACACGGGAGGCAGCCGGTAGTGGCCACCATCGACGACGCCGGGCACGCCGGCACCGGCCCCCCGCGTCCCCGGCCCCGCCGGATGCGGGGCGGGGTCGTCACCATCGCGACGGTGGCCGCGCTGCTGGCCGCCATGGGGCTCACCGTCCACGGCCTCGGCGCGGCGGACAACGCGGTGGCGAGCCACGACGCGAGTTCCTGGCTGTGGAGCGCCGCGCGCAGCGAGCTGGCCCGCGTCAACGGGATCACCGCGCGGGTCGACACCCGCGTCGGGGTCCCGGGCGCCCGCCGGCACCCGGTGCAGGTCACCCAGACCGACCGCCTGCTGGTCCTGCGGGACCTGAACACCGGGCAGGTCAGCTCGCTGGACCTGGCCACCCTCCAGATCACCGCGACCACCCGGACGACCCCGGGGCTCGGCGTCAACGTCGCCCTGCACGAGGACGCGGCGTTCGTCGTCGACGCCGTGCAGGGTGTCGTCCGGCAGCTCGACCCGCGGTCGCTGACCCCGATCGGCGAGCCGGTGCGCTACCCGCCGGGCATCACCGGCGGGTCCTTCGACGGCGAGGGGCGCCTGTGGATCGCGGTGCCCAGCGAGGGCACCGTCTCGGCGGTCACCGCCGCGCCGCTGCCCTCCGCGCCCGCGTCGGCGGCCCCCGCCGGGGCCGGCCTCAGCCCGAAGAAGGTCGAGACGTACGACGTCGCGGACGCCAGCCACGAGCTGGTCCTCTCCACCCTGGACGACGGCGTCGCGGTGCTCGACCGTACGGCGGGTGCTTTGGTGCGGGTGCAGGGCGGCAAGGTCCGGACCACGCCGCTGACGATGGCAGCGCCGGGCGCGCTGCCGGCGCGGACGAGCGGGCCGGACGTGCCCGTGACGGTGCCCGGCGAGCGGCGGGTGCACGTGGTCGACAGTGGTGGCGCGGTCCGGGCGTTCACGGTGCCGGGCGCGGGCGACCAGCTCAGCCCGGCCGTGGCGTGGGCCGGGCGGTACTACTGCGCCGACGAGGCGTCCGGCACGGTCTACGCGTTCGACTCCGGCGGCCAGCTCGTCGACACCATCCGGGGCCGGGGCACCGGGCCGCTGGAGCTGGAGGTGCGGGAGAACCACCTCTTCATCAACGCCCCCGACTCGGCGACCGCGCAGGTGGTGGACGACAAGCACCAGGTCCGTGAGGTCGACAAGTACGCCAACGACGTGCTCGGCGGCGACCCGCCGCCGGCTCCCCCGCCGCCGCCCCCGCCGAAGAAGCCCGAGGTGGGCAAGCCGGGCGCCCCGCGCGGCGTCACCGCCGCCGCCGGCAACGCGCAGGCCCGGGTGAGCTGGCGGCCGGCTCCGGCCAACGGGGCGGAGATCGTCCGGTACGTGGTGCAGGGCGCCGGCCAGCGCGTGCAGGTGGGCGCCAACCAGCGGGCCGTGGAGATCAAAGGCCTGACCAACGGTGAGACGTACCGGTTCTCGGTGCACGCGGTCAACGCGAAGGGCGACGGTCCCGCGCGCACCAGCAACCCGGTGACGCCGACGGCCGCGGTGCCGGACCCGCCGGCCGCCGTCACCGCCCAGGAGCGCCCGGACGGCACGGTGCTGGTGAAGTGGCCGGCCGCCAACGGGCAGGGCAACAGGATCGCGAAGTACGTGGTCACGGCCACGTCGGCGGGCACCAACGCCCCGGCCGGCGAGTCCCGCCGCACCGAGTTGGTGGTGCCCGCGGGCGAGTTGGAGTACGGCACGCAGTACGCGTTCACGGTGGTGGCGGTCAACGACCGGGGCGCGGGCTCGGCGGCCTCGCCGGTGAGCAACACCGTCGTGCCGTACGCGCCGCCGGAGCGGCCGACCGACTTGCGATCGACCACTGTGGCCGACCGGCCGGGCTCCGTCGCGGTGCAGTGGTCCCCGGCGGTGGCCAACGGCCGGCCGGTGACGAAGTACGTCGTGGACGTGGGCGGGCGCAGCAGCGAGGTGACCGACACCCGGGCCACGGTGGACGGGTTGGGCAACGGCCAGAACGTCACCGTGAAGGTGCGGGCGGTCAACGAGGCCGGCCCCGGCCCGGAGGCCACCGCCACGGCCCGTACGGTGGCCGAGCCCCGTGTCACCGTGACCGGTTCCTCCGCGACCGCCACGTCGGCGACGGTGACGTTCACCGTGGACGCCGGCGGCGGCAAGGCGACCTGCTCGCTGAGCACGGGCGGTGAGCCGGCGAAGTCCGGCAACTGCTCCAGCATCACGATGACGGGCCTGACCCCGGGCACGGCGTACACGTTCACCGTGACCGCGAGCAACGCCGCCGGCAAGGGCACCGGCACCCGCGCCCAGGCGACCGACGCCCTCTACGGCATCGCGACCTGCAAGAACGGGCCGGACGGCGAACAGCGCACGTACTGCGACAGGAACGTTGACGGCCGCAACGGCAACGAGGTCTTCAAGGTCACCCGGCAGGACAACGACCAGCAGGCCGGCTGGGCGAAGCCCGGCACCCGGCTGAAGGCGTACTGCAAGAAGTCGGGCGAGAACGTCGATTCCTGGATCTACAACAACCAGAAGCAGAGCACCTGGTGGGTGCAGGTCGACTACAAGGGGAAGAACTACATCCCCTGGGCCTGGCTCAACCTGGAGGGCGGCGACGACATCAAGGACCTGCCCACCTGCTGACCCACCCAGGCAAGGAGCACCACCCGCGTGAACACCCCAGAACCGCTCACCCAGCCGGAGGTGCAGGGCTTCGCCGCCCTCGTCGCCCGGCTGGCCGAGAACGTCAACGCGGTGGTGCTGGGCAAGCCCCAGGTGGTCCGGCTGGCGCTGACCGCGCTCTTCGCCCAGGGGCACGTGCTGCTGGAGGACGTGCCGGGGGTCGGCAAGACCACCCTGGCCCGGGCCGTCGCGGCGACCGTGAAGGGGCAGTGGCGGCGCATCCAGTTCACCCCTGACCTGCTCCCCTCCGACGTGTCCGGGGTGACGATCTTCAACCAGGCCACCCGGGGCTTCGAGTTCCACCCGGGCCCGGTCTTCGCCAACATCGTCATCGCCGACGAGATCAACCGGGCGTCACCGAAGACCCAGTCGGCGCTGCTGGAGGTGATGGAGGAGCGCACCGTCACCGTCGACGGCGTCCGGCACCCGGTGCCGCAGCCGTTCCTGGTGGTGGCCACCCAGAACCCGGTGGAGATGGACGGCACGTACCGGCTGCCGGAGGCCCAGCTCGACCGCTTCCTGGTGAAGCTCTCCGTCGGCTACCCCGACGAGGCGGTCGAGGTGGAGGTGCTGCGCGGGGCGACGGTCCGCTCCCCCGAGGCGCTGACGGCGGTCACCGACACGGCCACCGTCGGGGAGATGGTCCGCATGGCCCGCCGGGTGCACATCGCCGAGCCGCTCTACGCGTACGCGGTGCGGCTGGCTGCGGCCACCCGCACCCACCCGCAGGTGCGGGTCGGCGTCAGTCCCCGGGGCGTGATCGCGCTGACGAGGGCGGCGTGCGCGTACGCGCTGATCGACGGGCGGGGCTGGATCATGCCGGAGGACCTGAAGACCCTGGCCGAGCCGGTCTTCGCGCACCGGCTGCTGCTCACCCCCGACGCGCAGGTGCGCGGGGTGACCGCCGCCGAGGTGCTGCGCCAGGCGGTCGCCTCGGTTCCGGTGCCGCTCCCCTCGGGCCAGCCGGCCCCGGTCCAGGGCTGACCGGCGACGCCGGTGTCCGCGCTCACCGCCCGGTGTGTCGGGCTGCTCGTCGCCGCCGTCGTGCTGCTGGGCGTCGGATTCCGCTTCGCGTACCCGGAGTTGACGCTGCTCGGGGCGGCGGCCGGCATCGCCGTCGGGTACGCCGTGCTGAGCGCGGCGTGGCGGCCCCGCCTTGAGGTGACCCGCAGCGCCGACCCGGACCGGGTGGCGCGCGGCGAGCCGGCGGCGATGACCCTGACGGTGCGCAACGCGGGGCGGCTGCGGGCGGCGAGCCTGGTGGCCGAGGACCGGTGCGGGGACCGGGCGGTTCCGGTGCCGCTGCTGCGGCTGCGACCGGGCCGGGACACCACGGTCCGTTACGAGGTGCCGACCGCCCGCCGGGGCGTGGTGCCGGTGGGGCCGCTGCGGGTGACCCGGCGCGACCCCCTCGGCCTGGTGGCGCTGGCCCGCCCGTACGGCGGCACGGTGCCGGTCTGGGTGCACCCGCGCGTGCACCCGCTGAACGCGGTGCCCACGGGGGCGGGGCGCAGCCTGGACGGCCGGGTGGACAAGGTGCCGCACGGCTCGATCACCTTCGACTCGCTACGCGAGTACGTGGTCGGTGACGAGTTGCGCCGGGTGCACTGGCGGACCAGCGCCCGGGTAGGTGAGCTGATGGTGCGGGAGAACGTGGACACCAGCCTGCCCCGGATCGTGGTGCTGCTGGACAACCGGGCGGCGGCCCACCCGGAGCGTCTGGACGGGGTGGCCGAGTCGTTCGAGTCGGCGTGTGAGGCCGCCGCCTCGGTGCTGGTGGCCGCGTACCGCGAGGATCTGCCGGTGGTGCTGCTGCTGGTCGCGCCGGAGTCGGCGGGCGGTGACGCGGCGGCGCAGGGGCCGCTGGACCGGCTCGCGGCGGCGGAGCTCGCCGACGGGGGTGACCTTCAGCCCGCCACCACCCGGCTGCGGCGGGAACGGCTCGGCGACACGCTGGTCTTCCTCACCGGGCCGGGCGGCCGGGACGACCTGGGGACGGTGGGCGCGCTGCGGGCCGCGTACCCGTCGGTGGTGGTGGGGGTCTTCGGGGCGGCGGAGCCGGCGCCGTCGGGCGCGGCCGGCCTGGTGGTGATCGACGCCGCGGACGGGGCGGCGTTCGCCGCCGAGTGGGACGGGGTGCGCAGGTGGTGACGGTGGCCAGCGGCGGTCCCGACGGTCAGGCGGGGCGGGGCACCGGCGGCGCCGCGACGGACGCCGCCGGGCCGTCCGGGGTCGGCGGCGGAGCTGGCGACCCCGGGTCGGCCGGCGGCGGTGGGGTCGCCCGGGTGGCGCGGGCGCTGCGGGCCGTCCCGGTGCCGCTGGCGCTGATCGCGATGATCGGCCTGGCCGGCGCGGTACTCGGCCGGGTCTATGCCGGCCCGCTGCTGACCTGGCTGGTGCTCGGGGCGGCGGTCGGCTCGGTGCTGGTCAGCGTGGCCGCCCGCCGGCTGCCCTCGTGGCTGGTCGCACCCGTGTCGGTGCTCGCGATGGCGGGCTGGACGGCCTGGTCGCTGCGGCTCACCGCGACCCGCGCCGAGCTGCCCGGGGGCCTGGCCGAGGTGACCGCCGACGCCGCCGCGAACGGCATCCCCCGGCTGCTGACGGCGATGATCCCGGTGGAGCCGACCCCCGACACGGTGCTGGTGCCGCTGGTCGCCGCGTGGCTGGCCGGTCTCGCCGGGGCGGAGGTCGCGATGCGGGCGGGTCGGGTGCTGCTCGGCTACCTGCCGCCGGTGCTGCTCTACGCCGCCGCGCTCTACGTGGTCGGCCCGAACGCCGATCCCGCGATCGGGCCGACGCTGGCCCTCGTGGCCGTGGCGGTGCTCGGGCTGGCGGTGCCGCCGCGCGGGGCGGCCGGCGCCGACGCGGCCGCCGGGCTGGCCCCGGCGGTCCGCGCGGCCGTCCGGGCCCGGCTCGCCGCCGCCTCCGCCGCCGGCCTCGCGGTGGTCGTCGGCCTCGTCGCGCTGCTCGGTCCGCTGCTCGCCGGCCAGGTCGACGGCCGGCCGGTGGACCCCCGGCGGTACGTCGAGCCGCCGCAGGTGGAGACCCTCGACGAGAACCCGCTCATCCGGATCTCCGGCTGGGCGCTGAACCCGGGCCAGCAGCTGCTCGACGTGCGTACGCAACGGTCGGGCCCGCCGGATTCCGCGCCGGCCGAGGAGCCGGGGGCCGCCCCCGGGCCGGGCGCCGCCGCACGCCCGGTGCCGATCCGGCTGGCGGTGCTCAGCGACTACGACGGCGTGACCTGGCGGGTCGGCGCCACGTACCGCAACGCGGGGCGGATCCTGCCCGTGACGGCGCCGGCGGCCGACAGCACCGTGGAGACGGTACGGCAGGAGATCACCGTCGCCGGGCTGAGCGGCCGGCTGCTGCCCGCCGTCGCCACCCCACGCCAGGTCACCGGCGCCCGGGTGGCGTACGACCCGACGACCGGGACGCTGATCCGCCCGGAGGGCCTGACCCCGGGGCTGCGCTACGACGTGACGTCGGCGCTGGAGACGCCCGACTCCAACCTGCTCGCCACGGCGGACGTGCCGGCCGGCGAGGAGGTGGCCCGGGTGTTGCGGGTCGCCGACGGGGTGCCGGAACCGTTGCGCCGGCTCGCCGCCCAGCTGGCCGAGTCCAACGGCGCCCCGTACGCGCGGGCCGCCGCCGTGGAGCAGTTCCTCGCCGAGCACTACCGCCTCGTCGCGGACGCGCCCAGCGGGCACGCGTACCCGAACCTGAACTTCTTCCTCTTCGGCCCCCGCAACGCCGGCGGGCAGCGGGGCACCTCCGAGCAGTTCGCGGCGGCGTTCGCCGTGCTGGGCCGGCTGACGGGGCTGCCGACCCGGGTGGTGGTGGGCTTCCGTGCCGCCGGCGACGGTCCGGTCCGGGCCGGCGACGCGTACGCCTGGCCGGAGGTGCTCTTCGAGGGGCTGGGCTGGGTGCCGTTCGACCCGCTGCCCAGGCCCGACGAGGAGCCGCGCCCGGTGGAGGAGGACTTCCGCCCCGCGCCGGAGGAGCCGCCCCCGTCGGAGGTGCCGGAGCCCACGGTCGAGCCGACCGTGTCGCCGGAACCGGCCGCCGCGCCGGGCGGGCGGGCCGGCTCCGGTGGACCGTCGACGGCGCTGCTGGTCGGCGGCGGGACGGGCGGCGTGCTGCTGCTGGTCGTGGTCGCGCTGCTCGCGCTGCTGCTGATGCGCCGGGCGCTGACCCGGGCGCGGCTGGAGCGGGGCGACCCCGGCCAGCGGATCGCCGGCGCCTGGCGGGAGGTGACCGACGCGCTGCGGCTGTCCGGGCACCCGGTCGGCGGGAATCTCTCCGCCTCCGAGGTCGCCGCCCACGCCCGCCGGGCCGTCGCCGATGCCCGCGCGAGGCGGTCCGGGCACGCCCCGACGACGGCCGGCCCCTCCCCCGGTCCCGCCGGCACCGCCCCGGGAGGCACCGCCCTGAGCGGCCCCGGACCGGGAGGCACCGGACCGACGGGCACCATGACGGCTGCCGGCGACCTGGACGCCCGGGTGGACGAGCTGGCGGGGCTGCTCAACCAGACGGCGTTCGCCCCGGGCACGACCACTGCGGAGCAGGCCGCGCGGGCCACCACGACGGCCCATGACTACGTCGCCACGCTGCGCGCCGCCCGCCCCTGGTGGCGCCGGCTCCTCTGGTCCGTGCGCCCCGGTCCCCTCCGCTGGCGCCGCTAGGCCCCCTCCGCGACGTGGCGCCGTCCGCCGGGCCCCGCTGATCACCCGCGACGACACTCCTGCGGCGCCAGCGGCTGCGACGCGTCTACGTCGCATGATTCCGTGCACAACGGTGGCCGCCGGTGCCACCACCACATCCATGGGGCGCCCTGTCAGACCGTCATGTCGGGACCAATGTCCGCTGGTACGGTCTCGGCGTGCTCGACGGTCTGTTCACCTTGCACGAGAACTCGCTGATCGCCTCATGGCGACTGCTCGCCTCGGTGGATCCGGAAGGCGAGGTCGTCGACGATCAGGACGCGGTGACCATGTCGCATTCGCATCCGGCCCTGTGTAACGCACTGTTGCGCTCGCCGAGGGGGCTCGACCGGATCCGAAAGGTGTTCGGCGAGCGTCACCATGCGGTATGGGTGCGGCAGCCCGGCGACGGCCTCGAAGTAGTGGGGTATCGGCGCAACGAGTGCACGGTGCCGATGGTGCTTGAGCTTGCCGGCTGGGATCGACCACCTGCTGTGCCCGTGGTGGCGGTGGCGCCGGGTGACGTGGCGCAGCACAGCGGTGTGGGCCGGTCGATGCTCGCGGACCTTCCGCACACCTACGGCCATGCGACCGAGCGGTGGGAGTCCTGGGCGATCACGATGACGACCGGTGCCGTAGCGAACATCTCGTTCGTCACTACCCGTGAGGAGTTCCAGCGGCGCGGCCTCGGCCGGGCCGTCATGACGCGAGCGCTGCTGGACGCACGGTACCGGGGCGAGAGGTACGCGACCCTGCAGTCCACCCCGGCCGGATTGCGGCTCTACCGGGGGCTCGGGTTCCGTGACGTCGGAGTCTGGCAGGAATGGGTTCCGGCGCCCTGATTGCCCGCGCGGTCACGACGCATCCCCGCTACCGGCCACAGGTGCGGCACCTTCGTGCGGCCGGTCGCCACGTCCATTCGGACCGCGAGTGGGATTTTGCACTCGCAGTGCACTTGTCTCGGCCTCCGGGGCTGCCTAGCGTCGCATCATGCCTGCTTCCTGGACCTTCGCCGTTGCCCGTGACGACCTGAGCCGGACCACCCTCGTCGAAGGCACGACGCCCACCCTCGCCGACGGCGAGGCACTGTTGCGAGTGGACCGCGTCGGCCTGACCGCCAACAACGTCACCTACGCGGTGCTCGGCGACTCGATGCGGTACTGGGAGTTCTTCCCGCCCGGCCCCCGTGGGCTCGGCCCGCAGTGGGGACTCCCGCCGCTGTGGGGCTTCGCCGAGGTGGTCGAGTCCACGGTCGAGGGGGTCGCGGCGGGGCAGCGGGTCTACGGCTACCTCCCGCCGGCGGGTCACCTGGTGGTGCGGCCGGACCGGGTGGACGCCTCCGGATTCCGCGACGCGAGCGCGCACCGGGCCGACCTGCCCTCGCCGTACAACGTGTACCGGGCGACCACCGGCGACCCGGCGTACCGGGAAGACCAGGAGGACCTGCTGGTCCTGTTCCGGCCGCTGTTCTTCACCTCCTTCATGCTGGCCGACCAGGTCGTCGACAACGACTTCTACGGGGCGCAGTCACTGGTGCTGTCGTCGGCATCGAGCAAGACCGCGTACGCCGCCGCCTTCGAGCTGCACGGCCGGGGCCCGCGCCTGGTCGGGCTCACCTCACCCGGCAACCTCGCGTTCACCCGGTCGCTCGGGTGCTACGACGACGTCGTCTCCTACGACGACATCCACGCCCTCGACGCCGTACCGACCGCCTACCTCGACCTGTCCGGCGCGCCCGCCACCCGGGCCGCGCTGCGGGAGCACCTCGGCGACCGGCTCGTGCGCGACGTCGCGGTCGGACTCACCACCCAGATCCCGAACGCCGACGCCGCCGGAGAGGTGTTCTTCGCCCCGGTGCAGATGCGCAAGCGCCGCCAGGACTGGGGCCGCGACGGGCTCGACCAGCGGTTCACCGACGCCTGGCAACGGTTCACCGGGGTCGTGGGCGAATGGCTCGACGTCCGGACCGGATCCGGGCCCGACGCCCTGGAGCGCGCCTGGTCGGAGGTCCTCGCCGGCCGGACGCCGCCGCGTGTGGGTCAGATCGTCCAGTTGTGAGCGGTGTCCCGGCCCCGGACGGGCTGCGGGCAGACAAGCCACTCACCGCTTTTCTGGGCGAGGGGTCCACCGTCATCGCTGCCGCCGCTCCCGCCCCGGGTGCGGCACAGCCCCCTGGGCCGCGTACCGCTCCTGAATGGAGGGTGCGGGACGCGACAGGCCGGACCTGCGGGCCGTGCCGTCCCCGACATCGCCGTCCGTCGAACCGCCGAGACGGCACGACACGCCGGAGGCGAGTGGCTTTCGGGCTGGCGGGCCGTGACACCATACCTCTGTCGTCCGTCGCCTCGGCGCGGCTCGTCAAGGTTCCGGTGGAGTCACAATGGCTGGGCCGAAGGGGCAGCGATGCCGGGCACGCCGCCGGGTTCGTGTGATCCGCGCACGGCGGGGCCCTGCCAGCTCATCGGGCGGCCGGGCGTGGGCGGCCGGGGCGCCGTCCACCCGGGCAGGGACGGACACGGCTACCGGGGAGCGGTCAACCCGGCAGGCCATCGCCGACGCCACCGCCGCACCTCTGGAGGGAACCGATGGTTTCAGGTCGACCGACTGCCCGGCCGTGGCTGCCGTACGCCGTGGCCATCGTGGCCGGATCCGCGGTCATCGCGGCGGCCTACCTGATCGCCCGGCCGGCGGCGGACGCCGTGTGCACGCCGCTGGAGGTCAGCGCGTCGATCGAGAAGGACGTACTGCTCGGCGAGCTGGCGGAACGCTACAACAAGAGCGATCGGCGAGTCGGCGACCGGTGCGCCGTGGTGACCGTGCACGGCCTCGCCTCCGGTGCCTCGACGGACGCGCTGGCCGGCGACTGGGCGGCCGAGCAGCCCGACCTGCCACGGCCGCAGGTGTGGTTGCCGACGTCGAGCCTGTGGACCGGGCAGTTGAAGTTGCTGGACGAGGCCGCCGGACGCCCGGCGCAGACCCCCGGCCGGTACCCGTCGATCGCGAACAGCCCGCTGGTGATCGCCATGCCCCAGTCGAAGGGAAAGCACCTCCAGCAACAGGGCCCACTCGGCTGGGGTGAGGTCCTCGGCTCGTCCGGGCGCACGGGCTGGGCCACCTTCGGCCGCCCCGACTGGGGGCGGTTCAGCTTCGGCAAGGTCAACCCGAACCTGTCCACCTCCGGGCTGGCGGCCACGATCGCGAGCTACTACGCGGCCATCAACCGGGCCAGCGACCTGACCGAGAGCGACGTCGCGAATCCGGCGGTGACCCAGTTCGTGCGCCGCATCGAGGCCAACGTGTCCCACTACAGCGACGACATCGTGGACCTGTTGAAGGACCGCGCCGAGGCGGACCTGTCCAGCGCCGACACGGCGGCCCCGACGGACATGAGCGCGGTGGTGACGCAGGAGGAGCTGGTCTACCAGTACAACGAGGGGAAGCTGAGCCCGACCCCGGGCAAGAAGCCGAGGGTCCCGCTGGTCGCGCTGTATCCCAAGGAAGGCACGTTCAACCTCGACCACCCGTACGTGGTGCTCCCCTCGGCCAGCCCGGAGCAGCGTGACGCCGCCGCCGACTTCCTGAAGTTCCTGCAGGAGCCGCCGCAGCAGCAGAGCTTCAGCCGGCACGGGTTCCGCGACCACGAGCGGAACGCGGCCGGCCCGTTGATCGCCGCCGTCGGCGGGCGGAGGGCCGAGAACCTCACCTACTTCGACCCGCCGGATCCCGCCGTGGTCAAGGCGATCCTCACCGGCTGGGGCACGCTGCGGAAGAAGGCCAACATCCTCGTGGCCGTCGACACGTCCGGTTCGATGAACGCGAAGATCGGTGACCAGACCAGGTTCCAGGTGGCGACCAGGGCCGCCGCCAAGGGCTTCGGCCTGCTGAACTCCGAGGACAAGGTCGCGCTCTGGTCGTTCTCGTCCGAGACCCCGCAGCGGCCGAAGTCGCCGTACAGCGAGGAGGTCCGGCTGTCACCCTTCAACCAGAAGGCGCTCACCAAGGAGCTCAACAATCTCCACGTTGAGGGCGGCACCGCGCTGTACGCCACCGTACGGGCGGCACACCGGCACATGCTCGATCACTACGACCAGTCCCGGATCAACGCGGTGGTCGTGCTGACCGACGGCACGAACGAGTACACCAAGGACAACAACCTCGGCCGGCTGCTGAAGGATGTCGCGTTGGATCCGGAACGACCGATCAAGATCTTCTGCATCGCCTTCGACGAGAAGTCCGACTTCGGGAAGTTGGACCAGATCGCCAAGGCGTCCGCGGGCAAGGCGTTCGACGCCCGCGACCCGGCGAAGATCGACGACGCTTTCGTCAAGCTCGTCAGCAGCTTCTAGCGCCACGTGGCCGCGCCCCGCACGCGATGCGGCGGCGAACCGCATCCGCGCGGCCGGGTTCAGGATCGCAGGCGGCGGACGAGTTTGCGCAGGCCGGACTGCCAGCCGTCCGGGTCCTCCGCCTTGCGGCGGGCGTAGTCGGCGACCTCGGGGTGCGGGAGGATCAGGAAGCGCTCCTCGGCGATGCCGGCGACCGCCGCGTCGGCGACCTGGTCGGCGGTGAGCACCGCGCCGGAGGCGGCCACGACCCGCGCGCCCAGGTGACCGGCGGCCAGCCCGTCGGCGAGCATCGGCGTGTCCACGCCCTGCGGGCACAGCGCGCTGATCCGGACGCCCTGGTCGCGGAAATCGCGGTCGGGCTCACCACTTAGACGCCGAACGCCGACGCCGCTGAGGAGGTGTTCTTCGCCCCGGTGCAGATGCGCAAACGCCGCCAGGACTGGGGCCGCGACGGGCTCGACCAGCGGTTCACCGACGCCTGGCAGCGGTTCACCGGGGTTGTGAGCGGGTGGCTCGACCTCTGGGTCGACGCCGGCCACGACGCCCTGCGACGTGCCTGGTCGGAGACGCTCGCCGGCCGGACGCCGCCACGTGTGGGTCAGATCGTCCAGTTGTGAGCGGCGTTCCACGACGTCGCCCCGGTCCCGGCTGCGGCCGGGACCGGGGTTTGGCCCGCGCGGTCAGGCGCACCACGGCGCGGCGACAGTGGCCGGGCCCGCCACCTGTCGCCGCGCCGGATCCGTGCGGGTGCCGCCGCCTGCGCCGGTCGTTCAGGAACGATAGAAGATCGTGCTGTAGCTTCCACAGATGTTGGCGCTCAGGGAATTGTCGGTGCATTCTTTGATCTCGACCCGCGTAACATTCGAGGCAAAGTTGTAGGTCCTGGTGACCGTCGAGTTCGTGCCGTTGTCGTTGGCGAGTTCCTCGTAGCGCGTTCCACCGTCCCGGTAGTAGGCCGCGAGCCGCGCCTTCGCGTTGCGGTCGTTCGCCACGGTGTCCTTGACCTGCACCTTGACGTACAGTCGGCCGTTGTCACCCCACCACCAACTACCGTGCACCCAGGCGCCGGAGACATCCGCGCTCGTGTTGCTCATCGACCATTCGGTGGCTGCCTGGGCCGGGGCCGGAGAAATCACGACCGTACCGACCAGAGCGGAAATTCCCAAGAGGGCGGCGGCGAAACGACGCTTCTTCAATTCGTACTCCCTTTAGTGGTTGGCTTGCACCTGAGACGTTAATTCGCACGGCGTCCGTCCACATCGTCCCGTTGGTTGATCCCCTACCACGACCGCTGCGGTATCCGGATCGGCTGACTACCGCAGCGGTTGTACGGCACCATCCGCGGGACACCGGCCCTCATCGCCACCGCTCGACCTCGCACCGACCACTTAGGATCTACCGGTGCCACACCGCGAGCGGCTCCGGCAACGACTGCACGACGTGCCCGCGACGGTCGTCGACGCGGCGGTCGCCACCGGCATCGTGGCGGTCACCGCCTGGATGGGGCGCGACTACCAACTGCCCGGCTTCCGCGAGTTCGACGGCACGGCCCTGGTCCTGACCTGCCTGGCCAACATCCCGCTCGCGGCACGCCGCCGCGCCCCGGTGACCGTCCTGCTGACCTGCTGCACCGTGGTGGCGTGGTTTCTCACCCTCGGCTACGTGCCCAGCCTGAACCTGTTCGGGCCGCTGCTCGCGATGTACACCGTGGCCGCGACGCGTCCCACCCGCACCGCCCTGCCGGGGGCCGCGGCCACGGCCGGGGTGACCTTCTACAGCGGCATGGTGGTCGAGGTCTACACGCTGTGGACGGCGCTCGCCCAGGCGCTGGTGGCGACCCTGGTGGCCTGGCTGTTCGGGGCCGGGGCCCGACGGCTGGCCGACCGCAACCGGCGACTGCTCGCCCTGGCGGAGGAACTGCGCCGGGAGCGGGAGGCCCGGGCCCGCAGCGCGGTCATGGCGGAACGGATACGTATCGCCCGCGAGCTGCACGACGTGGTCGCCCACCACATGTCGGTGATCTCGGTGCAGGCCGGCCTGGCCCGGTACGTCCTCGCCACCGATCCGGCGACGGTGGGCGCGGCGCTGGACACCATCGCCGACAGCAGCCACGAAGCGCTGGAGGAGATGCGCCGGATGCTCGCCCTGCTCCGGGTGTCCGACGCCGACCCGCGAGGCGAGGGCGACGGCCGCGACCCCGCACCGGGGCTGGGTCGGCTCGACGAACTCGTCGAGCGGATCAGGGCCGCCGGCGTCCAGGTCACGGTGGTGGTCGTGGGTTCGCCCCGCCCACTGCCACCGGGGACGGACCTCTGCGCGTACCGGGTGGCGCAGGAGTCGTTGACGAACGTCCTGAAGCACGCGCGCGGGGCCCGGGCGAACGTCACGCTCGACTACGGCCAGCCGGAGCGGCTGACCATCCGGGTCGCCGACGACGGCCCCGGCGCTCCTGACGGGCCGGCGCACGGCCACGGTCTCGCCGGCATGCGCGAGCGGGCACGACTGTACGGCGGAAGCCTGCACGCCGGCACCGCCCCGGGCGGCGGCTTCACCGTCACCCTCAGCCTGCCCGTCGGGGTCGTCCCACCCGGCAGGCACGAGCCGGGGGTCACCGGTCGGCGGCCGTCGCCTCCGGCCCGGCCCGCCTAGCCTGCCTGCTGTCACGTCCGGTCCAGGAACTCCAGGACACCCATGCATCTATGGCGGATTGGTGAACCCCCTCTCACCTGGCCGGACCAGACCGGACTCGTACGCCAGGACCACCGCCTGCGCCCGGCTGGCCAGGTCGAGCTTGGCCATGGTCCGGTTCAGATGGGTCTTGACGGTCGCCTCCGCGATCACCAGGCGCCCGGCGATCTCCGAGTTGTCGAGGCCCGTGCCGACCAGCCGCAGCACCTCCCGCTCCCGTCCGGTGAGGACGTCGAGCGCCGGCAGCGCACCGGGCCGCGGCGCGGCGGAGGCGGCAAACGACTCGACGAGTCGGTGGACCACGCGGGGTGTGAAGAGCATGTCCCCGCGCGCCACGGTGGCGACGGCGGCCAGCAGCCGCTCCGGGGGCGTGTCCTTGAGCAGGAAACCGCTGGCCCCGGCACGCAGCGCGTCGTAGACGTACTCGTCGGTGTCGAACGTGGTCAGCACGAGGACGCGGGGCGGGTCGTCGCCGGCCGCGGCGATGATCTCACGGGTGGCCGCGATCCCGCCGACGCCAGGCATCCGGAGGTCCATCAGGACCACGTGGGGCCGGGTGGCGGCGGCCACGACCACCGCCTCGGCGCCGTCGGCGGCCTCACCCACCACCCGCATCCCTGGGGCGGCCCGAAGCAGGGCGGCCAGACCGGCGCGAATCAGCACCTGGTCGTCGACGACGAGAACCCCCACCGACCTACTGCTGCGGGACATGAGCCTCCTGGTCCTTGCGGTTCGACGCCAACAGCGGGCGGGTTCGACGCCGACAGCGGGCAGGTTTGGTCCGAATCGCGGGCGGGCGCGGCCCGAGCCCACGCCCACGCGCGCCGCGCGCTTCGGTCACACGCGCCGCCGGGAACCGGCCCGGTCGGACCTCCGCTGTCGCCGGTCGACCCTGCCCGACGACAGCGGCTACGCCCTCAGCCGACGGACGAGTTTGCGCAGGCCGGACTGCCAGCCGTCCGGGTCCTCCGCCTTGCGGCGGGCGTAGTCGGCGACCTCGGGGTGCGGGAGGATCAGGAAGCGCTCCTCGGCGATGCCGGCGACCGCCGCGTCGGCGACCTGGTCGGCGGTGAGCACCGCGCCGGAGGCGGCCACGACCCGCGCGCCCAGGTGACCGGCGGCCAGCCCGTCGGCGAGCATCGGCGTGTCCACGCCCTGCGGGCACAGCGCGCTGATCCGGACGCCCTGGTCGCGGTAGGTGACGGAGAGCCACTCGGCAAAGCCGACGGCGGCGTGCTTGGTGGTGGCGTACGGGGCGTCGCCGACCGAGGTCAGCACGCCCGCCGCCGAGCAGGTGTGCAGCAGGTAGCCGCCGCCCCGGGCGAGCATCGCCGGCAGCACCGCGCGGGCCGCGTAGACGTGGGAGAGCACGTTGACCCGCCAGGCGCGGTCCCAACCGGCGTCGTCGACCTCCATCCCGCCGCCGGAGGTGACGCCCGCGTTGGCGCAGAACAGGTCGATGCGCCCGTACCGCTGCTCGGTGTCGGCGACCAGCGCGCGGACCTGCTCCTCGTCGGTGACGTCCAGCCCGACGGCGCGGGCGACGGGGCCGAGGCCCTCGGCCACCGCGCGGGCCGCCTCGGCGTCGAGGTCGGCCACCACCACGGCGGCGGCACCCTCGGCGGCGAAGCGACGGGCCAGGGCCGAGCCGATCCCGCCGGCCCCACCGGTGATCACCACCACGCGGTCAGTCAGGTTCACCGCGACCCACCCCCACCCAGGCGCGCGATCAGGTCCCCCAGCGCCGCCGCACCACCCGCAGCGAGCTCGGGGGTGGGCAGCAGGGCCAGCACCGGTACGTCCACGCCAGCGTCGGCGTAGCGGCGGACCTGCTCGCGGCAGCGCTCCGGCGAGCCGTGCAGCACCAACGCGTCGACCACGTCGTCAGGCACCGCCGCGCCCGCGCCGCGCCGGTCCCCGGCGGCCCAGGCCCGCCACATCGGCCCGAGCACCTCCTGGCGGCCCAGCCAGCGGTGGAACTCGGCGTACGCCGGCACGGTGAGGTAACTGGTGATCAGCCGGCGGCCCAGGGCGCGGGCGTGCACGGCGTCCTCGGTCGGGCAGACGAAGATCCGCGCGACCACCTCGAAGCCGGGGCGCCGCTCGCCGACCTCGGCGAGGGCCCGGGGCACGTCGGTGGCGGCGAGCCAGTTGAGGATGACGCCGTCGGCCTCGGCGCCGGCCAGCCGCAGCATCCCCGGGCGCAGCGCGGCGAGCAGCACCGGCGGCGGCACGGCCGGCTTGCGGTCCAGGGTGAAGCGGCGCACGGCGAAGGTGTCGTACTCCTCGTCGACGGTCTCCCCGGCCAGCGCCGCGCGCAGGAACCGCAGCACGTCGCGGGTGCGCCGGAACGGCTCCTCGAACGGCACGGCGTTCCAGTTGCCCACGACGACCGGCGAGGACGCGCCGATGCCGAGCGCGAACCGGCCCGGGGCGGCGTCGGCCAGCGCCGCCGCGCTCATCGCCAGCAGGCCCGGGCCCCGGGTGAAGACCGGCGTGATCGCGGTGCCCAGGCGCAGCCGGGGCTGCCAGGCGGCGGCGAGTGCCAGCGGGGTGAACGCATCTGCCCCGTTGACCTCCGAGGACCACACGTCGGTGAAGCCGGCCCCGTCGAGGGCCGCGTAGATCGCGGCGTGCTCGGCGAGCGGGATGCCGTCCAGCGGCACGGTCATGCCCCATCGCGTCGTCATCGGTCGATCGTGCCCGCTCGCCGGGCCACAGAGCAAGATCCCGTCGACGATCCCACATCCATCGAAGCCTGGGGATATGCACGCAGCGGAGGGAGCTACTCTCCATGCGTGACCTTCTCGCTCGTCGCCCGCTCCGCCGACGGCCGCCACCACGGCGTCGCGGTGGCCAGCCGGTTCCTGGCCGCCGGCGCGCTGGTGCCGGCCGCCGAGGCCGAGGTCGGCGCGCTCGCCACCCAGGCGCACGTCAACCTCGCCTACCGCCCGCAGGGGCTGACGCTGCTGCGCACCGGGGTGGCCGCGGCCGACGTGGTGGCGGGGCTGGTCGCCGCCGACCCGGACCGGGACCACCGCCAGCTCGGCGTGGTCGCCGCCACCGGCGTGGGCGCGACCTGGACCGGGCCGAGCTGCCATCCCTGGGCCGGCGGTCAGGCCGGCGACGGCTGGGCGGCGCAGGGCAACATCCTGGTCGGCCCGGAGGTGATCGACGCGGTCCGGGACGCCTGGCTGGGCGGGGCCGCGCTGCCGTTCCCCGACCGGCTGCTGGCCGCGTTGCGCGCCGGGGACCGGGCCGGCGGCGACCGGCGCGGCCGGCAGAGCGCCGGGCTGCTGGTGGTCGAGCGCGGCGGCGGGTACGACGGCACCGGCGACGTGCTGGTCGACCTGCGGGTCGACGACCACCCCGATCCGGTGACCGAGCTGGGCCGGCTGCTCTCGGTGCACACCCTGCTCTTCGGCCGGCCCGACCCGGCCACCCTGCTCGACCTGACGGGCGCGGTCGCCGCCGAGGTCGGCGCGCTGCTGGGCGCGCTCGGCCACCCGGTCGACCCGGCGCGGCCGGAGGAGGCGCTCTTCTCCTGGGCCGGCCTGGAGAACCTGGAGGAGCGCCTGGTGCCCGGCCGGATCGACCCGGTCGTGCTGGACCACCTGCGCAGGGCCGCCCCGCACGTGCCCGCCCCGCGCCCGGAGGCGGACCCGCTCGGCGCCGACGCCTGACCCGCCCGCCGGGCCGGGCCCGGGGTCCGCCCGGGTCAGCCGCCGAAGGAGAGCCAGCGGAAGCCGGCGGCGTCGACGGCCCGCTCACGGTCCGTGAGGCCGGCCCGGCCGGTCGCCTTGCGGATCAGCGTGAGCCGGTCCCAGCCCAGCCCGGGCGGGACCGCCCGCCCGCCGGTGAGCAGGTCGGCGACGACCTCCGCCGCCGTCGGCGTCAGCCACGGCCGCCGCTCCAGCGCCGCCGCCAGGTCCAGGCCGTGCACGCCGACCTCCACCACGCGGGTACGCAGGAACTCGGCGAGCGCCATCGCGTCGCCGTGCCGGGTGCGTACCACCCGACCCGGCGGTGCGGCGTCGACGGCGTCGAGGGCGGCCCGCCAGGCCCGGTCGAAGTCGGCCACCAGGGCCGGCCCGTCGAGTTCCCGGGCCTCCCGCCGGCCGCTGTCGACGCGGGCGGCGTCCACGGACGGGGTGAACTTGGCGGCGCCGTAGTAGGCGGCGGCGTCGACCTCGGCGCGGGGCGGGGCGGGCTCGGCGAGCATGTCGACCAGCCGGCCCGCGCCGGTGCGTACGTGGGCCAGCAGTTCGCGTACAGTCCACGGCCGGCAGTCGGTCGGACGGTCGAGATCCGCCTCGTCGACGCCGCGCAGCACCTCGCCGAGCCGCTCGCACTCGTCCCGGAACGCCGCCCGTACGCTCTCCATGGTCCCCTCCCCCGTCCCGCCGACCCTCTCACACCGGCGCGGCCGTTTCGGGTCCCGTCCGGCGGGTACGCGCGGCCGGGCCGACGAGAGGAGCGCCAGGGATGGCCGGGATCATGCTGCGCAGCACCGCGTTCAACGACCACGACATGCTGCCGAGCCGCTTCTCGAAGGAGGGCGGCAACGTCTCGCCTCCGCTGGAGTGGGAGCGGGTGCCGGAGTCCGCCGCCGAGCTGGTCCTGCTCGTCGAGGACCCGGACGCGGGGAGGACGCCGTTCCTGCACTGGCTGGTCACGGGGATCGCGCCGAGCGCCGCCGGGGCTCCGGAGGGCGGCGTGCCCCTGGGCGGCCGCGAGTGGCCCAACGACTTCGGCACCACGGGGTGGGGCGGCCCGCACCCGCCCCAGGGCGACGATCCCCACCGGTACTTCTTCCGGCTCTACGCGCTGGACCGGCCGCTGGAGCTGCCCGAGACGCCGCGGGCGGACGAGGTGCACCGCCTGCTCGTCGAGCGGGACGCCGCGAGCGGGACGATGGTCGGCACCTACTCCCGCTGAGCGGTCAGCCCTTGACCCGGGGCACCAGCCGGTGCACGGCGGCGAGCACCAGCGCCATGACCACGCCCATCGTGCCGACGATCCCGGCGGCGCTGCCGGCGTAGCCGACGAGGAGGGGCCTGCGGGCCAGCTCGCTGGGCGGGGTGGCGCGCAGGTCGACCAGCCAGGAGAGGGCGAAACCGCAGGCCACCACCGCCAGTACGCCGCCGACGCCGAGCACCGTCGCGGCGACCCGGTGGGCGTCAGCCGACTCCACCTGCGCCTGTTCCCGCTGGGTGATCAGCAGCATCAGCCCGGCCAGCGCCGCCCAGACCCCGACCACCAGGAACGCGGCCACCGCGTCGCTGGGCCGGTGCCAGCCGGCGGAGAGGGTGGCCACCCCGGCGATCGCGGCGTAGCCGGCGCCGAGGAAGGCGCCAAGCACCCGCACCTTGCGCGGCAGGACGAGCATCAGGGCCACCGCGACGGAGGCGGCGACCGTGGCGTGCCCGCTGGGCAGGCTGTTGCCGGCGTAGATCCGTTCGGGGTCGATGCCGAAGTCGGGCCGGGCCAGGCCGTACTTGAGCAACTGGGTGGTGGCGTTGGCGCCGGCGATCAGCAGGGTGGCCGTGACGGCCAGGGCGATCCGGCCCCGGATCAGGGCGATGAAGCCGATCACCGCGGTCGCCGCCAGCAGCGAGACGACCGACATGGCGTTGAGGATCCGGTTCACCGGCTCCTCGATGTGGTCCTGCCCGATCCGGTTGCCGGTCAGGGCGACGGTGTCGACCCACTGGCCGATCTCGACGTGCACGGCGACCCGCCACACAGCGATGAAGGCCGCCGCCTGGACGAGCGCCAGGACGACCAACCAGACCGCGGTCCAACCCCTCGGCGTCGTTCGCACCCGCACACCGTAGCGGCAGGCACGGCCCGGTCGGCGGGTGGCCTGTCGCTCGGCTACGGCTAGGTTGGTGGCGGACGTGAGGAGGGTGCGGTGACGCGTACACCGGAGGGTGCGCCGGCCGCGACGGACCGGCCGGAGACGCTCGCGGACCTGCTCGGCGGGCGCCGGGGCGCGGTCGACGCCAGCCTGCCGCCGGTGGCGTTCGCCCTCGGTTGGCTGCTCGGCGGGCACTCGCTGTGGGGCGGGGTGGGCGCGGCCGTGGTCACCGGCGCCGCGCTGGCCGGCTGGCGGCTGCACCGGGGCGACCGGCCGCGTTCGGTGCTGGTCGGGCTGCTGGCCGTCTGCGTGGCCGCGCTCGTCGCGTTGCACACCGGTCGCGCCGAGGACTTCTTCCTCGTCCAACTGCTGTCGAACGCGGCGAGCGCGCTGGCCTGGGTGGTCAGCATCGTGGTGCGCTGGCCGCTGCTCGGGACGGTGGTGGGCGTCGCGCTCGGCCAGCGGACCAGGTGGCGGCGGGATCCGGCGCTGCTGCGCGCGTACGGCCGGGGCAGCTGGGCATGGGCGGCGTCCTACGTGCTGCGGGTGGCGGTGTTCCTGCCGCTGTGGCTCGGCGGTCAGGTGGTCGCGCTGACGGTGGCCCGGGTCGTGTTGTCCTGGCCGCTGGTGGCGGCGGTGCTCGCGGTGAGCTGGGTGGTGGTGCGCCGGTCGTTGCCGGCCGGTCACCCGGGGCTGCGCCACCCGGTGGTGCCGGCCCGTGCGCCGGTGGAACCGGCGGGAAAGTAAGGGAGAGGCCGCCACGGGGGGAGCGGCCTCTCCGGTGACGTACGTTACTCCGTTCCGGCCCCATGCGTGATCCCGTGGTGGCCGGTTTTTCGGGCGTTTTCGCGCCCGGTGCATATCCGGGTGCGGTTGGGGTGGGCCGGCTGCCCCGCTGCGTCGGCCGGTTGACCGGCCCACCCCGGCCTGACCGTGGGAGTCAGGCCGTCCGCCGACCGGGCGTCTCCGTTCCCCCAGGCCCGCCCGGCCGGCCTCCGGGCGGGCGGGCCGCGCCACCCACCCGGAGGAGTCGGTCAGCCGTTGGGGAACAGCTTTCCGTAGTCGGCGTACGCCATGGCGACGTCCGCCTGGGCCCAGAACCGGTGGTACTTGAACTCCGGCTCGGGGCCGCCGTTCAGGTACGCCTGGACCTTCGGCCAGGCCGGGTCGTTCTTGTAGAAGGAGCGGATGTCGAGGAAGCTCTTGCCCGCGGCGATGGGGTCACCGTTGGCCATGGTCCCCGTCCAGCCCGGCGGCACGTAGAGGCCCTGGCCGGTGCTGGCGTCGTAGACGTCGTCGAAGCGGCGGTAGTCGCCCCGCTTCTCCACCGTGGACACGCCCTGGGCGTCGCTGGCGCCGTGCAGCGCGTCCAGCAGGCCCTTGGCGGTGTTCTTCGCCGCCGCGTTGCCCGACTTCGCCGCGTACGCGATGAGCGTGCGGGCGTAGGCGGCGGCGATGCCGACGTCCTGGCCCTTGACCGTGACCTCGACGTGCAGGTTGGTGTTGGGCTGCGGGTTGGCCGGGTTCCAGGTGGTCGGCTGGCCGGTCCACTTCATGTCCGACGGGATCGACCAGTTGGTGCCGACCGTGGTGTTGGCGATCGCCCACGGCACCCACTTGTCCAGCAGCGCCTTGGCCTTGGCGTTGCCGGTCTCCAGGTACAGCTCGGCGATGCGCTGCATCGACCAGGCCTGCATGCCGAACCACTGGTTCGACGGCGGGTCGTTGTAGACCGGGTCGACGTCGTAGTACATGCCGTAGAACGTCGACGTGCCGGCCGGTGGCTGGCCGTAGTGGCCGCCCCAGCTGTTGGTCGCGCCGCCGGCGATGCCGCCCTCGGCGGACTGGAGCCAGGTGTAGAACTCCAGCTGCCGCTCCAGGCTCTTGGTCCAGTCGGTGACCGCGGTCGGCGACTTGGGCTTGAGCTCGTTGACGTTGGTCAGCGCCCAGGCCGCGAACGGGTTCTGGTAGCCGAAGTGGTTGTGGCTGGAGCCGATCCGCCACGACCAGTTCTGGTTCGGCTCGTACGCGCCGCCCCAGGCGTAGTACCAGGACATCAGGTAGTGCGCCGAGTCCTTGCCGGTGCCGGCCGGGCAGGTGGCGGCCCCGACGCAGTTGCCGATCTTCTTGAAGTACTTGTCGAACATGGCGTAGCGCAGGTAGTCACCCATCTTGGCGGCCTTGGCCACGGTGGCCGCCACGTCGGCCTCCTTGCCCTGCTCCTTGGCCCAGGTCAGGGCCCAGTACGCGGCCTGCACGGCGCGGGCGTCGGCGTCGGGGGCGTTGGTGTACTTCCACTGCTTCGCCGGCGCGTTCGCCTCCTTGACGAACAGGTCGAGGTAGCCGTTGCGGCCGCCGTGGGCGAAGGTGTCGCAGGACGGCTGCGGCACGGTCTCCCACACCGACTCCTGGGTGCCCCGCTGGAAGGTGTTGATGTACGCCGGCCGGGTGGTGCCGTCGCCGCAGCGGCCGTAGCCGTAGGTGTTGTCCACGTCCAGC
The DNA here is from genome assembly GCF_035920365.1 of Micromonospora sp. NBC_01740. Classification (NCBI taxonomy): domain Bacteria; kingdom Bacillati; phylum Actinomycetota; class Actinomycetes; order Micromonosporales; family Micromonosporaceae; genus Micromonospora; species Micromonospora sp. NBC_01740. The sequence goes on from NZ_CP109150.1 coordinate 6,455,170, forward strand.
AGCCAGTGCATGCCGTAGATGTCACCGGTGCCGTAGGTGTTCTGCAGCTCCGAGCGCAGCGGGTCCTGGCCGACCGGCACGTTCGGCTCCAGCTGCGACGGGTACTGGCTGGGCAGGTCGTGCTCGGCGGCGTACTGCGCGGTGCCGGCCGCGCCCGCGGTGGGCTGGTCGGCGTGCGACGGGATGATGTACTTCTCCATGACGTTCCAGGAGTTGTTGAACGGGGCCCAGTTCTGGGTCACCCGCCCGTACTGGGCCTCCAGCCAGAGCCAGAAGCTGAACGCCTCGGAGGTCGTCTCGTGCCCGTGGTCGGGCGCCTCGACGATCAGCGTCTCGATCGAGTGGTACGGCACGCCCTCGGGGCTGAAGTAGCCCGAGTTCTTGATCTTGCCGTACTGGTCGAGGAACCGCTTGACGTAGGTGTTGTCCCCGCCGCCGGTGTCGTTGTCGATCTCGGTGGCGGTGATCGCCAGCGGCGCGTAGCCGGTGGCCGAGGCGGTGACGGTGGCGGTGCCGCCGAGCGTGTCGGCGTCCTCGGCCGCCGCGACGGTCACGTTCACCCCGGTGTTCCAGTTGCTCGGGGTCAGCGTCACCGAGGCCGGCGAGACGGTGATGTCGGTGTCGCCGGTGCGGGCGAGGGAGACCGGCACGTTGGCCGTCGGCGCGGCGCTGAGCTTGAGGTTGACCGTCGAGCTGCCGCCCTCGGTCACGCTCACCGCCGACGGGGTGGCGACCAGCACCGGCCCGGACGCCGCCGTGACGGTGAAGGACTTCTCCGCGGTGGCGGTCAGGTTCGCGTTGTCGTACGCCTTGGCCTGCACCGTGTACGCGCCGGCCGGCAGGTCCTCCAGCGTGTAGCCGTACGGGGCGGTGGTGTCGGTGTTGACCAGCAGGCCGTTGCGGTAGAACTCGACCTTGCTGATCGTCCCGTCCGGGTCGCTGGCGGTGGCGCTCAGCGGCACGTCGGCGGGGGCCTCGAAGGGGCCGGCCGGCACGCTCAGCGCGACCGTCGGCGGCTGCTGCTGGGTGCCGCCGCAGGTGACGCCGTTGACCGAGAATGACGTCGGCTTCGGGTTGGTGCCGCCGTGCGAGCCGTTGAAGCCGATGCTGGTCGAGGCGCCGGTGCCGAGGTTGCCGTTGTAGGACTCGTTGGTGGCCGTGACCTGGTTGCCGGTCTGGCTCCACTTGGCCGACCAGCCCTGGGTCACCCGCTGGTCGCCGGGGAAGGCGAACTTCAGCGTCCAGCCGTTGATCGGGTCGCCGAGGTTCTTGATGGTGACGTTGGCGGTGAAGCCGTTGTTCCAGTCGCTGGTCGCGTAGACCACGTCGCAGGCGGGGGCGGCCTGTGCGGCGCCGGCCGGCAGGGTCACCCCGCCGACGGCGAGCGCGGTGGCGGCGACCATCGCCAGGCGGCGACGTCTTGCCAGATTTCTCATGTGCGCGGTGTCTCCTCGGACCTGGCCGGGGACGAAGGGCCCCGGCGGGGCGCCCTCCCGCGAACGGGATTCGGGGGCACCCGGGATGGTGGTCGCCCCGGCCCGAGGCCGGGGTACGGCGGGCGGCGCCCCTGCGGGGCGGCTGCTCCGCCGACTGCGTCGGATGCCGTACCGGAGACACCGGCTGCCCTCGGCGACCCACGCTTGCGCGATCTGGCTCCGCGTCGCGGTGGCGACAGTGTGCCATGCATGGAAGCGCTCCCACAATGGCCGGAGGCGCACCGAAGCAGCAACATGTTTCGATCTCGTTTTGGGGCTTTCACAAAGCCGTGACGGGCGTTACAGTCGCAGCATCGGTCGATGGGAGCGCTTCCATCGACAGAGATCCAATTAGAAGATCACCCGGAGTCCGTCCATGACGGACCCTGGGGACTCAGCCCGAGGGCTGACGGCGGGCCAGCCCGGACACCGCCGTCAGCCATTCCCACCGACATGGAGGGAGGTGGATCCTCTAGCCACTCGCGTGGCCCGGCTCCCGCGCGACACGCACGACAGGACGCCAATTCCGCCCGTGCGTGTGCAGCAATGGTGGGGACGGGGGTTGCCCTCCCCCGTCCCCACACACTAAACCCCCCGCCACGGCGGGAAAAGAGGCCGACGGGACTGGCCGTGTCGCCGTTCCGACCGGCCTCGTCCGCTGTCCGCCCGTACCGCCCGGTCGACGCCCCGCGCCCCGGCGCCCCGCGTCCCGCGGCCGGCCACCCGAGCGCCGGCGCCACCGCGCGCCCCCGCTCCCGCACCGCCGCCACGGGCGCATCACGCACGCACCTTTCCGCCGCCCCCGATCGCCCTTCGCCCGGCCGGGCGGACGCGACCGGCCGGCGGCTTCTGCCCTATGCTGGGAGCGCTCCCGGCCCGGCGGTGGCCACGCAGACCATGAGGAGAACCGATGTCGATGCCCACCCCGCGCCCGCCCCACGGCGCCGCGCTCTCCGCCACCGCCCCCGCCCCTACCGGCCCCGCGCCGCGCGCCGACGAGACGCCGTCGGCAGGCCTGCGCTTCCCGCCGGGCTTCGGCTGGGGGGCGGCCACCTCCGCCTACCAGATCGAGGGCGCGGCCAAGGAGGACGGCCGGGGCGAGTCGATCTGGGACACGTTCAGCCACACGCCGGGCCGCACCCGCAACGGCGACACCGGCGACGTCGCCGCCGACCACTACCACCGGTACGCCGAGGACCTGGACCTGATGCGCGACATCGGGCTGGACAGCTACCGGTTCTCCATCTCCTGGCCGCGCGTACAGGCCGACGGCACCGGCGCGCCCAACCAGCGCGGGCTCGACTTCTACCGCCGTCTCGTCGACGGGCTGCACGAGCGGGGCATCGCGCCGATGGCGACGCTGTTCCACTGGGACCTGCCGCAGTCCCTCCAGGACGCCGGTGGCTGGGAGTCGCGCGACGTCGCCCACCGGTTCGCCGACTACGCCGAGATCGTCTTCCGCGCGCTCGGCGACCGGGTGCCGGTCTGGCTGACCGTCAACGAGCCGAAGACGGTGGTGCAGAACGGCTACCTCGAAGGTCACCACGCCCCGGGCCGCCAGGACCCGGACGCCGCGTACCTGGTCGCCCACCACCTCCACCTGGCCCACGGGCTCGCCGTGGCGGCGTTCCGCGCCACCGGCTCCGGCCGGATCGGCCCGGCGCTCAACCTGCACCCCTGCTACCCGGCCGACGACTCGCCCGAGGCCGCTCGGGCCGCCCGGCTCTACGACGGCTACGAGAACCGCCTCTACCTCGACCCGATCCTCACCGGCCGCTACCCGCAGGACGTGCTGGACGACCTCGGCCCCGACAGCCGACTGGTCCGCGGCATCCGCGACGGCGACCTGGCGACCATCGCCGCGCCGGTCGACCTGCTCGCCGTGCAGTACTACACGCCCTACTACCTCACCGGCGACGGCGCGACGGTCGGGCGCTGGCCCACCTCACAGGCTTCCTGGCAGCAGATCCACCCCGACGGGATGTACGACATCCTGACCCGGGTGACCCGCGACTACGGCCCGATCCCGCTGACCGTCACCGAGAACGGGCTACCCACCCCGGACACCCTCGACGCCGACGGCACGGTCGACGACGCCGGCCGGGTCACCTTCCTGCGCGACCACCTCGCCGCCGCGCACCGGGCCATGGCCGCCGGCGTGCCGCTGGAGAGCTACCACGTCTGGTCCCTGCTCGACAACTTCGAGTGGGACGCGGGCTACGACGAGCGCTGGGGCCTGGTCCACGTGGACTACCAGACCCAGCGGCGCGTGCTCAAGCGCAGCGCGCACTGGTACCGCCAGGTCATCGCCGCCAACGGTCTCTGACCGCCGGGCATCCGCCACCCCGGCGCCGCTCGGCGGCGCCGGGGTGGACGCCGTCGGCGCGCCCGCCGGCGTGGACGCCGGGCGGGCGCGTCGACCCGGTCAGCGGGGCAGGGCCTGCTGGAGTTCCGCCCGCAGCGCCGGGGTGAGCATCTCCCCCGCCTGCTTGGCCAGCCGCGCCATCTCGTAGCCGACCACACCGATGTCGGCCTCCGCCCCGGCCAGCGTGGCCAGGATGGAACCGTCACGTACCTGCATGACCAGGAAGTAGCCGCGCCCCATCTCGACGACCGTCTGCTTGACGATGTCCCCGTCGAACATCTGCGCCGCGCCCGCGGTGATGCTCATCAGCCCCGAGGTCACGGCCGCGAGCTTGTCGGCGTGGTCCCGGGGCAGGTGGTCGGAGATCGCGACCAGCAGGCCGTCGGAGGAGACCACGATGGCGTGCACCACCCCCGGCACCCGCTCCGCGAACCCGCTGACCAGCCAGCTCAGGTCGCGGGCCTCCCGGCTCAACGTCGTCATCGCTGTCCCCCTTCGGTGCGTACGCCGCCCGGCGGCATGGAAATCTCCGTGGTGTCCTCGGCCTCGGCCCGCCGTACCCCGCTGTAGAACCGGGACAGCATCCCCCCGACCGCCTCCGGGTCCGGGTCGTGGCGTACCGCCGGCTGCTCCGGCCGGGCCGGGCGGGTGACGGCCGAGAGCTGCGCCATCGGCACCCGGACGGGCAGGCCGCGTTCGTTGGTCCCGCCGGTGACCGGGACGGCCGGCGGCGTGGGCGAGGCCCCCGGCACCGGACCGGGCGACGGCCCCTGCCGGGACCACCAGCCCCCACCGGTCGACGCGGGCGGCCGGGCCGCCGGGGCGAGCACGTCCTCGGCCCGCACCGGGACCGACCGGGCCTGCCGGGGCGGGGCCTCGGACCGCCGCCCGGCCGCCGGCAGCTCGCCCGCCGGTCGCGCACCGGCCCACGCCGGCGGCCGCCCGGCCACCGGCAACCCACCGGGCGGCGGCGCCCCGTCCCACGCCGCGGCGGCCAGCATCCGGGCCGCGACGGGCGCCTCCCGCTCAGGCGCTGGCGCCAGCAGGCCACCGGGCAGCCGTACCCGGGCGACGAGGCCCTCCTCGCCGCCGGCCAGGCGCACCTCGACGCGGAGCCGGGCGGCCAGGTGGCTGACCACGAACAGGCCCATCCGCTCGACCGTCGCCACGTCGGCGGCCGGCGGGGTGGCCAGGACGGCGTTCGCCTCGGCCAGCGCGGCCGGGCTCATGCCGATCCCCCGGTCGGTGATCTCGATGACCGCGCCGGCCCCCTCGCTCCGGGCGGTGACCGCCACGACCGTGTCGGGACGGGAGAACGAGGTGGCGTTCTCCAGCAGCTCGGCGAGGATGTGGACCAGCTCGCCGACGGCGTGGCCGACGACGTGCAGGTCGGCGACCGCCCCGTGCCGGACCCGCTGGTACTGCTCGATCTCGGCGCTGGCGGCGAGCAGCATCGGGCCGAGCCCCGCCGGCCGGTTCCACCGGCGGGTCGCCTCCGTCCCGGCGAGCACCAGCAGGCTGTCGTCGTTGCGCCGCATACGGGCGGCCAGGTGGTCGAGCTTGAAGAGGTTCTCCAGCTGGTCCGGATCGCTCTCCTCGCGCTCCAGGTCGTCGAGCAGCTCCAACTGGCGCTCCACGAGCACCTGGCTGCGCCGGGCGAGGTTGACGAACATCGCGTTGACGTTGCGCCGGGTGGTCGCCTGCTCGACGGCGACATTGACCGCGCTGCGGTGCACCGCGACGAACGCCTCCGCCAGCTCGCCGATCTCGTCGAGCGAACGGACCACCGCCGGCGGGACCTCGATGGCCGGGACACCCCCGGTCACGGTACGCAGCCGGTCCAGGGCGTCCGGCAGCTCCAGCTGGGCGATCCGCAGCGCCTGGCCGCGCAGCAGCCGCATCGACCGGGCCATGGACCGGCCGACGAGGACGGAGATGAGCAGGGCGACCAGCAGCACCGCGAGGATGCTGCCGACGACCAGCAGCGTGGTCCGCAGCTGCGTCGCGCTCACCCCGTCGGCCTGCCGTACGGCGTCGTCGAGCACCGACGCCTCGATGCGGCGGAGCAGCTCCTGACGCTGCTCGCCGGCCGCCCACCACTGCGGCGCCGGCAGCACGCTCGGCGCGGCGGCCCCGGTCACCAGGCTCTGCTCCTCCAACCGGGTGGCCGTCAGGAACCCCGGATCCGTCGAGGTCTCGTCGTAGCGGCGGACCTGCTCGGCGGTGGCGGCGACCCGGAACGCGCCCAGGGCGGTCAGCTGCTGGGCGCGCAGGTCGGTCAGGACCACCTGGTCCTCCACGCCGTACCGGCCGGCGCGGGCGGCCTCGTAGAGCTGGGCCCGGACCCGTGAGGAGAGCTCCTTGACCCGGGCGAGCTGCACGTAGCGCAGCACCGCGTCGCTGAGTGCGGGCCGGTCCTCGCCCGGCGAGGGCTCGGCGAGCAGGCGCAGCAGCGCGTCGACGGCCCGGTGGTAGTTGCTCAGGATGGTGTCGCTGCCCAGCACCGCCGGGGGGATCGCGGCCCGGATGTAGACGACCTGGTCGTAGGCCTCCAGCACCTCCGAGTAGGCGACCCGCCAGGAGGCGTCCGCGTCGGCCAGCGGCCCGGCGGCCCGGCGCAGGTCGCGCAGCGCCTGGTCGGTGGCGGCCTGCAACGGCCTCAGCAGCACGATCGCCGAGTCCCGGTCGGCGCCCGCGCCGCCTCGGCGCAACTCGCCCAGCTCACCGGCGGCCCGGTCGCGTTCCTGCTGGAGCTGGTGCACCAGCGTGACGATCTCCCGGCCGATGCCGACCTGCTGGGCGAAGTCACCCAACGCGGTCGTCCGCCCGACGAGGGTGTGGGTCTGCACGCCGGCCAGCACCAGGAACGCGACCGACGGGATGACCAGCACGGTGACGAGCTTGGTGCGCATCCGCCAGTCCCGCAGCCGGAACGGGGAGCGGCGACGGTGCGGCACGACCCGGACGTCGAACCGGCGCCGGCGGTGCTGCGACACCCCGTCGTCGGACGGTTCCGGACCTGCCCCCACACCTACCCCCTCCCTGTCCCGCGTCCGCCGCGAGCCGGGGAGCGGAGTCCATCCAACCAGGCCCGCTAGCCGTGTCAACGGGGCGGGCTGAGGTGCTACTCAGGAGGGTGAGCCGGTCTCGTCCGTCCGGACGATGGCGGCGAGCCGGGAGGCGTCACCGATGCGCCCAAGGGCCACCAGCGCCGCGCCGCTCGCCCCGACCTCCGGGTTGCGCCCGTACCACACCGGCCGGGGCGCGAGCGCCGCCGCGAACGACGTACGCCACCAGTCGGAGGCCGCCACCGCTCCCCCGCCGAGCACCACCTCGACCGACTCGTCCACCGTGGACTCCAGCACGACGAGGTCGCCGGCGACCAGGTCGCACAGGCCCCGCATCAGCCCCGCCAGGATCTCCACCGAGGTGGTGCCGAAGCTCAGGCCCCCCAGCGCGCCCGAGCCGGCCGGGGACATCCCGGGCGGCCGGTCCCCGCCGAAGCGGACGTTCACCGGCAGGGTCCTGTCGTGCGGCACCCGGGCCAGGGCGGCCTCCAGCTCGCTGCCCCCGGGCAACCGCAGCTCCCGGTCGGCCCAGGCGAAGAGGTTGCCGCCGGAGGAGTACGCGGCGCCGGTCACCACGTGGTCGTGGTCGACCCGGTAGCGCCAGAGCTCCTCGGGCAGCGGTGGCATGGCCTGCCCCGCCGGGACGCGCTGCACCAGCCGCACCGCCGCCGACGTGCCGACCGTCACCGCGACCCGGCTCGGCTCGACGCAGCCCGAGCCGACGTTCGACGCCGCGCCGTCGCCCACCGGGCCGGCCCAGGGCGCGTCGGTGAGCTGCGGCCAGCGCCGCGCGTACGCCGGCCGCAGCCGGCCCCGCCATCCGTTCGGCGCCAGCTCGGGCAGCTCGTCGGCGTGGCTGCCGGCCAGCGCGCACGCCTCGGCGTCCCAGTCCAGCGTCCGCAGGTCCAGCAGGCCCGTGCCGGAGGCCTGGGAGATCGACATGGGTGCCGAGTCGAGCAGCTCGCCCAGCACGTACTCGGCCAGGCCGGCGAACCGGGCGACCCGCCCGCCGGTGTGTTCCCGCAGCCAGGGCAACCGGACCGACCAGTAGCAGCGGTGCCACCACGTGCCGGTGCGCCGGTGGAAGTCGGCCGGGTCGGCCGGGCCGGCCGGGCCGGCGGGCGCCTCGGGACGGGTGTCCAGCCAGGTCAGCACCGGTCCGAGGGGCGCGCCGTCGGCGCCGAGCGGGACCACCGAGTGCCACTGCCCGGACGTCGCCACCAGCGACACGTCGCGCAGGTGGCCACCGGCGGCCAGCTCGTCCAGGCACGCCACCAGGCAGGCCAGGTAGCCGGGGCCGTCCAGCGTGCCGGTGCCGTCGTCGTGCACGGCGAGGCTCACCTTGCGCCGGGCCAGCGCGCCGGGCAGCGGGCGGGCGTCCGTGTCCAGCACGAGTCCGCGTACCGAGGAGGTGCCCAGGTCGAGCGCGAGAATGTTCATCGCGGGTCAAGTTACCCGGTGCGGCGCGCCCCGGCGTCCCAGCGCCTGGGCCGTACGCCCGATCGGCTTTCCGGTGCCCGCGCGGGGCCGTAGGGTGATCGCATGCCCGCGCACCTGTCCTGCTGGTGGCCCGCCGATCTGGCGGCCATCCCCCGCGCGTAGCTTCCCACGCGGCCGCCCGACGAGGCGGCCGCCGGTCTCTCCCCGGCCCTCCCGGTCGCCCCGCCGGGCGCCGCCCGGCCCGAGGAGACCCGATGACCCACCTGACCGAGTTGCTCGCCGCCGTCGCCAGCGGCGGCGACCCCGGCCCGTTCGCGCTCGTCCGCCGCGAGGACGCCGCGCACCTGGAGCTGTTCACCGGCACGGTACGCACGGCGGGCCGGCTCGCCGACCTCCCCCTGCCCGGCGGGGCGCCCGGCCCCCGGACGCTGGCGCTGGTGCCCTACCGGCAGATCACCGAGCGGGGCTTCGCCTGCGTCGACGACGGCGTCCCGTTGGAGTTCCTCGAGATCGACCGGCACGAACGGGTCGTCCTGGCCGAGGCGCTCGCCGCCCTGCCCGACGTGCCCGTGCGCACGGCCGACGCCGCCTTCGACGTCACCGACGACGAGTACGCCGCCACCGTCGGCCGGGTGCTCGCCGAGGAGATCGGGCGCGGCGAGGGCGCCAACTTCGTCATCCACCGCTGCCTGCGCGCCACCGTGCAGGGTCCGCCGCTGGTCGCCGCGCTCGCCGCCTTGCGCCGGCTGCTGCGGAGCGAGCGCGGCGCGTACTGGACCTTCCTCGTGCACACCGGAACCCGGATCCTGGTCGGGGCCAGCCCGGAGCGGCACGTCAGCGTCGACGACGGCCTGGTCATGATGAACCCGATCAGCGGCACCTTCCGGCACACCGGCGCGGGCGCCGACCGGGCCGCGCTGCTGCGCTTCCTCGCCGACCCCAAGGAGGTCGAGGAGCTGTACATGGTGCTCGACGAGGAGCTCAAGATGATGGCCACGGTCGCCGAGCACGGCGGCCAGGTGGTCGGGCCCCACCTCAAGGAGATGTCCCACCTGGCCCACACGGAGTACCTGCTCGCCGGCCGGGGCACGAAGGACGTGCGGGAGGTGCTGCGGGAGACGATGTTCGCGCCCACGGTCACCGGCAGCCCGATGGAGAACGCCTGCCGGGTCATCGCCCGGCACGAGGGCACCGGGCGGCGCTACTACGCCGGGGTGCTGGCGCTGCTCGGCCACGACGACGCCGGCCGGCAGAGCCTGGACGCGCCGATCCTGATCCGTACCGCCGAGATCTCCCCCGAGGGCGAGCTGCGGGTGCCGGTCGGGGCCACCCTGGTGCGGCACTCGACCGCCGAGGGCGAGGTGGCCGAGACGCACGCCAAGGCGGCCGGCGTGCTGGCCGCGCTCGGCCTCGGCCCGCAGGCGCCCGCCGGTGGCCCGGAGCCCGCCGTACGCCTCGCCGACGACCCGCAGGTGCGGGCCGCGCTGGCCGCACGCAACGCGCCGCTGGCCCGGTTCTGGCTCGACCAGCGGTCGCCGGATGCCGGTGGCCTGCCCGGGCTGGCCGGCCGGCGGGCGCTGATCGTCGACGGCGAGGACACCTTCACCGGCATGCTGGCCCACCAGCTGCGCGCGCTCGGCCTGGCCGTGACAGTGCGGCCGTGGCACGCCGCCGGTCCGGTGGACGGCCACGACCTGGTGGTGGTCGGCCCCGGTCCGGGCGACCCGGGCAGCACCACCGAGCCGAAGATGCGCACGATGCGGGGGCTGCTCGCCGGGTTGCTCGCCGAGGGCCGGCCGACCCTGGCCGTCTGCCTGGGCCACCAACTGCTCGCCGGCCTGCTCGGGCTGGCGCCGCACCGTCGGGACGCGCCCTACCAGGGGCTCCAGCGGGAGGTGGACATCTTCGGCACGCGCCGCCGGGTCGGCTTCTACGCCACCTTCACGGCGCGCGCCGACGCCGACCGGCTGGACACCCCGTACGGCCCGGTGGAGCTGGCCCGGGACGCGGCGGACGGCGCGGTGCACGCCCTGCGCGGGCGCGGGTTCGCGGGGGTGCAGTTCCATCCGGAGTCGGTGCTCAGCCCCGACGGCGTGGCCGTCCTCGCCGATCTGGTGGGCGCGCTGCTGCCGGCGCCGACGGGACATCCGTCGACGGCGCACGGCGGGTTGTCGGGAGCGGCCGAGCGTGCATAGCCGCCCCGATCGGGGGTAGGGGTGCTGCGACCGGCGGCCCGGACGGGTCGAGAGCCCCCGCCCGGGCCGCCGGTCGCGCCGGTACAGCCGACCCGCTGGCAGCGCCGGTCCAGCCGGTGAACCGGCGACGCCGGGTCAGCCGGCCAGGCCCGCCTTCAGCGCCGCACCGATCCGCACCGCGCGCTTGGCGGTCAACGCGGTGGCGCCGAGCGCGATGTCGTCCGGCGCCGTCTCGCCGTTGTTGCTGGTGTGCGAGGCGCCGTAGGGGTTGCCGGCGACGAACTGGCTCGGGTCGGTGTAGCCGGGGGTCACCACGACTCCGCCCCAGTGGTAGAAGACGTTGAACATCGACAGCAGGGTGGCCTCCTGCCCGCCGTGCGAGGTGGCCGTCGAGCAGAACGCGGAATAGACCTTGTCCGCCAGGGCGCCCTGCGACCACAGCGGCCCTGTGGTGTCCATGAACTGCTTGAGCTGGGCGGCCATCACGCCGTACCGGGTCGGGGTCCCGAAGATCACCACGTCGGCCCACGACAGGTCGTCCAGCTGTGCCTCGGGGACGTCCTGGGTCTCCATCTGGTGCGCGTGCCAGCCCGAGTTGGAACGGATCGCCTCGTCCGGCGCCAGCTCGCGCACCTTGCGCAGCCGCACCTCGGCGCCCGCCTCACCGGCGCCTTCGCACGCCGCCTGCGCCATCTGGTACGTGATGCCGGTGGCGCTGTAGTAGATCACCGCGACCTTGGTCTGGGCAGCCATCGGGTGTTCCCTCCTCATGTCGGGTCAGCTCCCGCGACTACCCGATGTTTGCGCCGTCAAACGGTCACCCGGGGTCGCGCGCCCGGCCCGGGGCTTCGTGGACCTGCCCGTCATGCACCGCCCACTGTGACGGCCCCGCTGCCGTCGGTAGCTCAAGATGTCCGCAAGTTTCGATCCGTTCCGGTGCCGGTCCGACCGCCGGCCGGGAATGCTGGTGCCACGGCGCCGGCGGACCGGCAACCGCCCGGCACCGGCCACCCTGAACGGGGGATCGCGCTGCGCCGGCAGCGTCGCCGGCGAAGCGCGATCAGGGGAGCCGACGCGCCCCGGCCTGCCGCGGCAGGGGCCGCCGGGTCAGGTGTCGAGGCGGTCGCGCAGGTCGTCGACCTCCTGTTGGATCCGGTTCACGGCGTCCTCGTTGTTGAGGACGGTGGTGATCCCGGCGGCGAAGGCCAGCCCGATCAGCACCGCCAGGGCGCTGAGCACCAGGCCGCCGATCGCCACGCCCCGGCCGGTCACCCCGGGCCGACCGGCCATCCTGAGCCCGACGATGCCCAGGATCACGCCGATGATGCCGAGCAGCAGGCCGATCCAGGACAGGATCACGGTCAGCACGCTGATCAGCGCGGCCACCCCGAAGACCAGTGCGAAGGCGGCGGCGGCGCTGGTCTTGGCGGCCGGGCCGCCTCGGCCGGCGCGGGTCGGTGTGCCGGCGCCCCGGGCCGGCTCGCTGGACGCGGTCATGTCGCTCCCTCCGGGCGCGCGGACGGCGCGCCTGCTGGCCGGCCGCTTTCCCGCCGCGACGGCGGTCATGCGTCGGATGTCGGAGGTCGGCCCTAGTCTGGTGCCCCACCCGAGCGGAGGAGCCCCCATGCCAGCGGAGCTGACCGGGCGCGAGGCGCTCGCGCTGCGGATGACCGGCCTGCTGCTCCGCCCGCATCCCACGGCGGCGGTGGGCGGGGTCGAGGGCGTGGTGGGGTGGTTCGGGGCCATGCAGGCGCAGGACCTGGCCAGCGGCATGTGGTCGCTCGGGGTGCGGCTGCCCGCGCTCGGCCACGCCGACGTGCACGCCGCGCTGGAACGCCGGGAGGCGCTGCGCACCTGGCCGATGCGGGGCACCGTGCACCTCGTGCCGCCCCGCGACGCCCGCTGGATGCTGGAGCTGACCGGCGTACGCTCGCTGGCCGGCGCCGCCACCCGCCGCGCGCAGCTCGGGCTCACCGAGACCGACGCGGACCGCGCGCTCGACGTGCTCGGCGCCGCGCTGGCCGGCGGCGGCCGGCTCACCCGGGCGCGGTGCCTGGCCACGCTGGAGGCGGCCGGCATCGACACCGGCGACCAGCGCGGCTACCACCTGCTCTGGTACGCCAGCGTCCGCGGCGTCACCTGCCTCGCGCCCAACGTCGGCACCGAGCAGACCTTCGCCCTGCTCGCCGAGTGGGCGCCCGAGGCTCGCCGGCCCGAGCGGGACGAGGCCCTGGCGATGCTCGCCCACCGCTACGTCCGGGGGCACGGGCCCGTCACCGCCCGGGAGTTCGCCGGCTGGACGGGGCTGACGCTCACCGACGCGCGCCGGGGCTTCGCGGCGGCCGGCGACGCCCTGACCGTGGTGCGGGTCGACGGGCAGGAGGCGCTCGTCGACGCGGCCCTGCTCGACGCGCCCCGCGAGCCGGTCGACGACCTGCTGGTGCTGCCCGGCTTCGACGAGTACCTGCTGGGCTTCAAGGACCGCTCGCTGATGCTGGACCCCGCCCACGCCGAGGCGATCGTGCCGGGGCGCAACGGCGTGTTCCAGGCCACGGTCGTCCGGGACGGGCGGGTCGTGGGCACGTGGAAGCGCGCGGTCGGCAGAAACCGGGTGACGGTCACGGTGTTCCCGCTGGTGCCCTTCGAGGAGGGGACCCGGGCCCGGGTGGCGGTGGCGCTGGGCCGTTACGCCGACTTCCTGGGCCTGCCGCTACGGATCGTCTGGCCCGACTGACCGCCAGGCCGAAGGCGCGACCTATCCCACGGATCCCATCGGCCCCACTGGCCCCGGCGGACCGCCTCGCCCGCCGCGCCCGCCCGAAGGCCGGTGCTGCTCCTATCCGGCCGGCCGTCGACGAATCCGTGCCGGCCGGCCGGGTATCCGGCCCGTGACACGAGAGGGAGGTCGACGACCGATGAAGCTGAGTGCACAGCAGGCCAACTCGCTGTACGGACAGGACGTCAAGGACCGCTCGGGTTCGAAGATCGGAAGCGTGGGCCAGATCTGGGCCGACGCCGCCGGCGAGCCCACGTGGGTCAGCGTGCAGACGGGCCTGATGGGCCGCAAGGAGTCGATGGCCCCGCTGGACAAGGCCCGGATCACCGACGGCGGACTCACCGTCGACTACGACAAGTCGACCGTGAAGGACGCCCCGGCCGTGGACGCCGGCACCGAACAGCCGCTGGACACGACGCAGATCCAGCAGCTCTACGGCCACTACCGCCTGACGCCGCAGGCGCCGCAAGCCCCCGACCGGGGACGGAAGCCCGCCGCCGGCGAGGACATGATCCGGTCCGAGGAGCGGATGCGGGTCGGCACGGAGAGCCAGCCCGCCGGCACGGCACGGCTGCGCAAGTACGTGGTCACCGAGGACGTGCACACCACCGTGCCGGTCGAGCACGACGAGGTGCACGTGGAGCGGGAGCCCATCGCCGCCCGCGACGCACGCGGCATGCGCGCCGACATCGGCGAGGCCGAGCAGGAGATGACCCTGCGGGCCGAGCGGCCGGTGGTCGGCAAGGAGACGGTGCCCGTCGAGCGGGTCCACCTGGCCAAGGACGAGGTCGTCGAGGAGCAGCCCATCGACGACCGGATCCGCCGGGAGCGGGTGGACGCGGACATCCCGGAACGCAGTCGGCGACGTCGCTGACCGCTGACACGGCGACGGGCGGGTGGGTCGGTTCGACCCACCCGCCCGTCTCGGCGTACGTCAGTCGGCGAGCGCGCCCGCCGCCCGTCCCTCGTGCAGGGTCAGGTTGCGCCCGTCGGACGGGTCGAACAGGTGGATCTTCTCCAGGTTGAACCAGACGCGCCGGGTCTGTCCCTCCTCGACCGGGGACTCGGCGGAGAGCCGCGTCACCAGGCTGGCCCCACCGCCACTGAAGTCGGCGCCCGCATCGGCCGCCAGCTCCTCCAGTTCGGCGGCGCTGGCCCGCTCCCCCTCGACGCTGAAGTAGACGTACTTGTCGGAGCCCATGGACTCGACGATGTCGACCGGCGCCTCGAACTCCGCGCCCCGGCGGCGGGTGTCGTCGTCGATCAGCGCGGCGTCCTCGAAGTGCTCCGGCCGGATACCGAGGATCAGCTCGCGCGGGGCGTCGGCCCCCTCCAGCTCGCGCCGGATCCGCTCGCCGATCGGCACGTCGCCCAGCGCCGTACGCAGCTTGCCGTCCTCGACCGCGGCGTGCAGGAAGTTCATCGACGGCGAGCCGATGAAGCCGGCGACGAAGAGGTTGCGCGGGTGGTCGTACAGCTCCTGCGGCGGGCCGACCTGCTGCACGGCGCCGCCCCGCATGATCACCACGCGGTCGCCGAGGGTCATCGCCTCGGTCTGGTCGTGGGTCACGTAGACGGTGGTGGTGCCCAGCTTCTTCTGCAGGCGCGACACGACGGTGCGCATCTGCACCCGCAGCTTGGCGTCCAGGTTGGACAGCGGCTCGTCCATCAGGAACGCCTTGGGCTGCCGGACGATCGCGCGGCCCATCGCGACCCGCTGGCGCTGACCGCCGGAGAGGTTGGCCGGCTTGCGGTCCAGCAGCGCGGACAGCTCCAGGACCTTCGCCGCCTCCTCGACCTTCCGGTTGATCGTCTCCTTGTCCAGCTTCGCCAACCGCAGCGGGAACGCCATGTTCTCCCGCACGGTCATGTTCGGGTAGAGGGCGTAGGACTGGAACACCATCGCGATGTCCCGGTCCCGGGGCGCCTTGTCGTTGACCCGCTGGCCGCCGATGCGCAGCTCGCCGGAGCTGATGTCCTCCAGGCCCGCGATCATGTTGAGGGTGGTGGACTTCCCGCAGCCGGACGGGCCGACCAGGATGACGAACTCGCCGTCGGCGATCTCCAGGTCGACGTCGGCCACCGCGACGGTCCCGTCCGGGAACTTCTTGCTCACCTTGTCGAGCACGATGTCAGCCATGAGTACCACCTATCCCTTGACTGCGCCGGAGGTCAGGCCGGAGACGATGCGGCGCTGGAAGAAGAGGACGAACAGGATGATCGGAACGGTGATCACCACGGCGGCGGCGCAGATCGCCCCGGTGGGGTCCTCGAACTGCGACTCGCCGGTGAAGAACGACAGCGCCACCGGCACCGTGCGCGCCCGCTCGGTGGAGGTCAGCGTGATCGCGAAGAGGAAGTCGTTCCAGCAGAAGATGAAGACCAGGATCGCCGTGGTGAACAGTCCCGGCGCGGCGAGCGGGGCGATGACCCGCCGGAACGCCTGGGCCTGCGTCGCGCCGTCCATCTTCGCCGCCTTCTCCAGGTCCCACGGGATCTGCTTGAAGAACGCCGACAGCGTGTAGATCGCCAGCGGCAGCGCGAAGGTGATGTACGGCAGGATCAGGCCCGGCCAGGTGTCGAAGAGGCCGAGCTGCCGCTCGATCTCGAACAGCGGCGACACCAGGGACACCTGCGGGAACATCGCGATCAGCAGGGAGACCCCGACCAGCAGCCGCTTGCCGGGAAAGTCCAGCCGGGAGATCGCGTACGCGGCCATGGCGCCCAGCACCACGGCGATCACGGTGGCGATCAGCGCGATGCCGATCGAGTTGACCAGGGCCCGGACGAACTGGTCGGTCTGGAAGATCGTCCGGTAGTTGTCGAGCGTCCACTCCTGCGGGATGAACTTCCCGTCGGTCAGGGTCGCCGGCGTCTTGAACGACAACGACATGATCCAGAGCACCGGCACCAGCGCGAAGACGACCACGATGGCGTCCAGCAGGCCCCAGCGCAGCTTGGCCCGGGTGGTGGTGTCAGCCATCTCAACGCCTCTCCCCGTCGTCGCTGCCGGGGGCAGCGGTACCGAACAGCTTCACGAAGACGAAGGCGATGATCGCCACGGTGAGGAAGATCAGCACCGACATCGTCGACCCGATGCCGAGGTTCAGGCCCCGGATCAGGTTGTTGTAGGCGAGCATCGACACCGATGAGGTCTCGTTGCCGCCCGCGGTCAGCACGAAGATGTTGTCGAACACCCGGAACGCGTCGAGGGTGCGGAACAGCAGCGCGACCAGGATCGCCGGCTTCATCACCGGCAGCATCACCTTGGTGAAGCGCTGCCAGGAGGTGGCGCCGTCGGTGGAGGCGGCCTTGAGCAGGTCCTCCGGCACCAGGGCGAGGCCGGCCATGAGCAGCAGCGCCATGAACGGCGTGGTCTTCCAGATCTCGGCCAGCATGATGATCGCCAGCGAGCTGGCCCGCTCGGTCAGGGGCGCGCCGTCGCTGAACAGGTTGGCCAGGTAGCCCGTGCCCGGCGTCCACGCGTACCGCCAGGAGAAGGCCGCGACGACCGTGACGATGCCGTACGGGATCAGGGCGGCGGTCCGCACGATGCCCCGGCCGACCAGCGTACGGTGCATGATCAGCGCCAGTCCCATGCCGAGCGCCAGCTCGACGGCGACGGTGACCACCGTGATCAACGCGGTGACCCCGAAGGCCGTCCACCAGAACTCGTTGGTCAGCACGGTGGCGTAGTTCTCCAGCCCGACGAACTGGCGCTCGGCGGGAAAACGCAGGTCGTAGCGCTGGAGGGACAGCCAGACCGAGTAGATGATCGGGTACGCGGTCACCAGCACCATGACCAGCGCGGCGGGTGCGCAGAGCAGCCAGCCCAGCCGGCGCTCGGCCTTCTTGTTCTCGCTCAGCGGGGCCTTGCGGCCCCGACCGGCGCGCTGGGCCGGCACCTTGGCGTCCCGGCCGGGCCGGGCGGCCGTCTCGTCGGCGGCCACGTCGGCGCCGGCCGGCGTGGCGTTGACGCTCATGCCGCCACCTCCGGGCGGTCGGCGTCGAGTCGCCGGGTGCGCTGGCTCACGGCAGGACCCCCTTCGATTCGAGGGCGTCGGCGATGGCGTCGCGCAGCTCGTCGGCGGTCTGCTCGGGCCGGATCGCCGACGGCGGCGACAGGATCGCCGACATGACGGTGGAAATGCTCTGGTACGCCGGGGTCAAAGGCCGGACCGCCGGCTCCTTGAGCTCTTCGAGGATGGTGTCCCGCATCGGGTACGCCTCAGCCATCTCCGGATCGGCGTAGACCTTCTCGATGGTCGGCGGCACGCCGTCGTTGACCGCGGAGAACTTCTGGTTCTTCTCGTTGCGGATGCAGCGGGCCGCCTCGAAGGACTCCTCGGGGTACTTCGAGTAGGCGCTGACCGCCATGTTGATCCCGCCGATGGTGACCTTGCTCGGGGTGTTCTCGTCGACGCCCGGGACACGGGCCCAGCCGACCTGCTTCGCCAGCTCCGGGTCGGCCTCCTGCAGCGCCGGGTAGACGAACGGCCAGTTGACCTGGAACGCGCCGTCGCCGGACTGGAATTCCAGCCGGACCGGGTCCTCGGTGGCGTTGCTGAACGACGGCGACGTCACGCCCGACGTGGCGAAGCGCTGGAGCTGCTCCAGCGCCCGCACGGTGCCCTCGTCCATGACGGCCTTCTTGCCGTCGTCGCTGAGGATCTTGCCGCCGGCGCTCTCGGCGAGGGTGTTGTAGAGGACGACGAGGCCCTCGTACTGGGCGCCCATGGTGAGCACCTGGTGCGGCTTGCCCTGCTGCTTCAGCTCCTGGGCGGTGGAGATCATCTGGTCCCACGTCTTCGGCGGCTGCGGCACCAGGTCCTTGCGGTACCAGAGCAGCTGGACGTTGGTGTTCTTCGGCGCGCCGTAGAGCTTGTCCTCGTAGCGCGCCGTCTCCAGCGGGCCGGCGAGGGTGCCCTGCTCGACCTCGGCCCGGTCCTGCCCGGTCCACTCCCTGATCCAGTCGGCGCTGGCGAACTCCTGGGTCCAGGTCACGTCGAGGCCGAGGACGTCCATGCCGCTGTCCTGTGCCGCCAGCCGGCGGACCATCTGCACCCGTTGGTCGTCGGCCTGCCGGGGCAGCACCCGGTAGGCGATCTTGTAGCGCCCCTGGGCCTGCGCGTTGCAGTCGTCGACGACCTTCTGCAGGTTCTGCTCCGGCGGGTAGTACAGGTTGATCGTGGGTGTGCCGCCGTCCCCGTCGGAACCGCAGGCGGCCGCCATCGGTGCCACCAGCGTCAACGCCGCGGCGGCAGCCACCGCGCGCACGCGTGGCCGCCGTCGGCGTCCGGCCTTGTCAGGGTCGCTCATCACCCCTCCCCTCGTGTCGGCCAAGGCCGGGGAGAGGCTCCGCGCCCCGGCGCACGGCGAGCCGTTCGGGCCGTCTGACCAGCGGTTGCGTCGCCCGGACGTTTCGTGGCCCCAACACTGCCCGACCTGCGAAGTTGCGAAACCTGACGCTGTTGGGACGGCGCCGGAGGCACCGGCTGTGGCGCGGATCACCGCCGTGCGGGCCGGCCCGGTCGCCCGTAGGCTCGGCCGATGGACGCCACCTTCTTCCTCGACCCGGCCTGCCCGTGGACCTGGCGCACCTCCCGCTGGCTCGTCGCGGTCGCCGACGCCCGGGGCCTGCACATCGAGTGGCGGGCATTCAGCCTGGCCATCCTCAACTCGGGCGGGGTGCCGCCGGAGTACGCCGACGCGATGACCGCCTCAAGCCGGGCGCTGCGGCTGGTGGAGGCGCTGCGCGCCGAGGGCCGTCACGACGACGTCGCCCGGTTCTACGCCGAGGTCGGCGCCCGCAGCCACGACGCGGGCAACCCGCTGTCGGCGAAGATCGTGGACGCGGCCGTCGAGGCGGCGGGCCTGCGAGAGGCTGCGCCGGCACTCGACGACGACCGCTGGGACGAGGCGGTACGCGAGTCGCACGCCCTGGCGTACGCCTCGGCCGGCCCGGACATCGGCGCGCCTGTGCTCATGGTCCCGGGCGCCGAGCGGGGCATCCACGGCCCGATCCTGACCGAGGTCCCCGGCACCGACGACGCCCTGACGATCTGGGACTCGCTGCTACCCCTGATCCGGATGCCCGCCTTCCACGAGGTCAAGCGCGCCCGCCACTGACCTGCGGCAGTCGGCTGCCCGGGCCTACGGCAATCGCTCGCCCGGGCCTGCGGCCGTCGCCTACCCGGGCCTACGGCAATCGCTCGCCCGGGCCTGCGGCCGTCGCCTACCCGGGCCTACGGCAATCGCTCGCCCGGGCCTGCGGCCGTCGCCTACCCGGGCCTACGGCAATCGCTCGCCCGGGCCTGCGGCCGTCGCCTACCCGGGCCTACGGCGCCGTCGCCTTCCCGGGCCTACGGCCGTTTGCCTTCCCGGGGCCTGCGGCCGGCGCCTGCTCGGGCCTCCCCGGTCGAGGCGCCTCGCCCGCTCGGGGAGGCGTGGCTGGCTGGCCCGGTCAGGGCCCGACGCGGCGCCGGTTGGTGATCGCGCGCACCAGCAGCACCACCCAGCCGATCGCGGCGAGCGCGCCGGCCCCCGCCAGCCCGGAGAAGAGCAGCCAGGTGTCGCCGCCCTGGACGGCGAAGACGCCCCTGCGGGCGCCGGTGTCGCGGGCCGCCACGGGGGTCCCCTGGGTCAGCCGGTCCGGCCCGTCGTAGACGATGACGTCGTGACGCGGCGTCCCGCCCCCGTCCGGGACGAAGTCGCCGTACCAGACGCAGTAGCGGCTGCACTTCTCGTGCAGTGCGGTGAACGTGCCCGCCGTGCCGCCACCGGACTTCGCCTGCCAGGCCGGGGTGACGTCGGGTACACCGAGGGCCAGCCCGAGAAGGGCGAGGAAGGGAAGCCCGGCCCAGAGCAGGACCTTCCTCCCCCAACCAGCCGCTCCATCCGCCACGACCACACCGTAACAAGATCCCCCCACCCCGCCCCTGCCTCGTTGATCACGACGTTGGCGTGGCGATTCGTCCGTTTCGTCGCGACCAACCTCATGATCGGCGTCGGGCGCCCCGGGCCGGTCGGTCCGCCCCGATCGGTGGGTTCTCGCGGGAACCTCCGCCGCCGCCGGCTGCATTGGGCAGGATCGTTGCCAACGAGGAGGTGCCGTCGTGCAGGACACACGCGCCCTCGCCCTGACGTTCGAGGTGAGTGGCCTGCCACCGGTCAGGACCGAGGCGCTGTCCGTCTTCGCCGCCGGGCACCGGCAGGCGACGAGGGTCCGCGCCCTACTCGAGGCGGCCTGCGAAGCGGCCCAGCGCACCGGCTGGACGCCGCTGTCGGAGCCGATCGAGGTGGACCTCGTGCTGCGCTGCCCGCCCGGGCACCGCACCTCCGACGCCAGCGCCCTGCTGGGCGGGGTGTGTGGGGTGCTCCAGGACAAGAAGCGGGTGGCCAGCATCGGCCTGGCCCACCTCGGCGTCCTGGTGGACGTCGCCCTCTACGACGACGACCGGCAGATCCGCCGGCTGTCGTACGCGCAGGAGCCGGCCGAGAACTTCTCGTACCGGGTGCGGGTGGCCGCCGTACCGCACGTGGTTTGACCGATGGCCGCGGTGGGGTACCGCGGACGCCGACGAAGGGAGCGCCGATGTCGGAGCCACATGTCACGCTGGACCCTCGCGGGCTCGATCCCGTGCAGCAGAAGCTGCAGGGCCCGCTGGAGGACCAGCTGACCTCGGCGTTGCAGGCCGCCACGGAACGGATCAGCGCCAGCTACGCCGGTGAGCCGGTGGAGCAGGTCTGCCAGCGGCTGCTCGACGAGACGCGCTCAGGGCTGCACCCGGACATCGCCGCCGGATTCAATCCCGACATGGACGAGTTCTGCCGGGTGGCGGTGGCGATCGTGCGCGGCGAGGTCTCCTGAGACGTACGCTCCCGCCGCTCCCGCCCGCCCCGGGTCCGGTGGCGGGCGGTCCCACGCTGCAGGGCGCCCGACGGGCCGGACGGCCGGCACCGGGTGGTACCGGTCGGTCATGCTCGAAGACATGATCCGATTTGTGCTCAACGTGCTGTGGCTCGTCTTCGGCGGCGGCATCGTCCTCGCCGCCGGCTACGGCATCGCCGCGCTGATCTGCTTCGTCCTGGTGGTCACGATCCCGTTCGGCGTCGCGTCGCTCCGGCTCGCGGTCTACTCGCTGTGGCCGTTCGGGCGCACCGTCGTGCCCAAGCCCGGCGCCGGGATCGCCTCCGGGCTGGCCAACGTCCTCTGGGTGGTGCTCGCGGGCTGGTGGCTGGCCCTGTCCCACGTCCTGGCTGGTGTCGCGCTGTGCCTCACGGTCATCGGCATTCCGTTCGGAATCGCCAACTTCAAGCTCGTTCCCGCCGCGATCTGGCCCCTCGGACGCGAGGTCGTCGACGCCCCGTGACGTGCCCGGCAACGCTCGTTACCGGCCGGGCCGCCACGTCCCGGGCCGAGCCGGCGGGAGTAGCCCTTGCCCTGCCGCCCTCCGCAGGGCTCGGCCGCAGCGGCCCGCGACGGTGATCCGCCGGCGCAGTCAGGCGACCAGTGGGCCCACCCGCCGGCCCGCCGACGCACCGGTCACCGAATCGAATGGTGATGCCCACGGTGGCGCTCTGCGACAGCGGGTCTTCCGCCGTCAGGCGGCGCGACGGAGAGGCGATCCGCCGAGGGTGTCAGGACCGGGGCCGCAACTCCCCGGTCCTGCCCCCAGCCGTCCGGCGTCGTAACGGACGCACCGCGTGAGCACGTGGGCGTGGCACGCCGCCCACGCCGGGCTCGACGCGGCGAGCCTGCCGCCTGCACTCAGCTCCGTGTGCCCGGCAACCGGACTTCGGCACGCTCCCGGCCCACCCCGAAGGGCCGTGAGCGCCGAATCAGGCTAGGCGTGCCGCCGGGGCCCGGACAAGGACGAGCCGGGGCCGAGGCGGCGTGATTGATGTCAAGGTGGAAAAGCGGCATGTCGACGTAACACGCCCCTCGGGGCCAACGCTGTTTCCCGTCGAGGCGACCATTGTGTCCGGTGCGCCGCCGCCGCTTCCTGGCAGCCCGGCTGTGGCTCCCCGGCGGCCCGGCTGCGGCTCAGAAGTGGCGCAGCAGATCGGGGAACGCGGACAGCCGCAGCACGCCCGGGTCGGCCGGGTCCAGCTCGTCGTGTTCCAGCACCCAGGTGTTGTCGTTCGGGATGAACACGGCGTTCAGCCCGGCGGCGCGGGCGGGCAGGATGTCGGACTTCGGGGAGTTGCCGATCATCCACGTGACGGCGGGGTCGACGCCGTGTTCCCGGACCAGCCACCGGTAGGTGTCGACGTCCTTCTCCGGCACGATGTGCGCGGCCCGGAAGTGGTGCAACAGACCGAAGGCGTCGAGCTTGCGCTGCTGCTCCTCGTGTTCGCCCTTGGTCAGCAGCAGCAGGTGGTGCCGGGCGGCCAGGAGGTCCAGCGCCTCGGCCACCCCGGGCATCAACTCCACCTGGTGCGCGACCAGGGCCGCCGCCAGCTCCTCGATTTCGCGCCGCTCCGCCTCGGTCACGGGCCGCTGCCGTAGTCGCTCCAGGCACTCCCCCAGGCTGCGCAGGAACACCTTGCTGCCGTAGCCGTGCGCGACCGCGTTGGCCCGCTCGATGTCGTCCAGGATGGCCCGGGTCTCGGCCCGGTCGAGGGTCGGATGGTCCAGCCACTCCAGGAAGTCGTCGATCACCCGCTCGAACAGGACGTTGTTCTCCCAGAGCGTGTCGTCGGCGTCGAAGACGAGCACCTGCCCGTCGCGGCGGCGAATCGCGTCCCCCATGCCTCCCCGTCCCCTCCCCGCGATGCGATGCGACTCCGGGCCGTGCTGGAGGCGCACCTAGCTGATCTTGGACAGTTACCGTGCGGTGCGCACCGTAACTGTCCAAGATTCCGAGCGGCAAGCGAGTTGCGAGCGGTCGGCGGGGCGGTGGGCCGCGCAGGTTGGGGCCGGGGAGGGGCCGAGCCGCGGGGTCGGGGGCCGAGCCGCGGGGTCGGGGATCGGGCCGCCGGGTCGGGGGCCGAGCCGCCGGGCCGGGGTTGGGCTGCGGGGTCAGGGGGCGGCGAATATGCCGGACATGATCATTTCCTCGCGCTGTTCCTGAACGTCCGGGCGCAGCCGCCCTCCCCGCGTCAGCATGACCGTGCCGTGCAGCAGCGCCCACCCGACCTCGGCGAGGGTGTCGGGGTCACGGCCGGCAGCCAGTGGCGTCAGGGCCGCGCGCAGCTCGGCGGAGGCCGCCCGGGGCGCCCCGGGCCCCGGGTCGCGGCCCAGCGTGAGGTCCGCGGTGTGCGCGAGCATCGCGTCGTAGACCTCGGGACTGGCGTACGCGAAGTCCAGGTAGGCCGTCACCACGGCCGGCCATTGCCCACGCTCGCCTCCGGTGGCGGTGTCCCGGGCGGCGGCGAGCGCGGCGGCCAGGTCGGCGAAGCCGAGCACCGCCACGGCGGACATCAGCGCGGCCGGGTCGGGGAAGCGACGGTAGAGGGCCTCGATGTCGATCCCGGTCCGCTCGGCCAGCCGGCGGTGGGTCACCGCCGCCCACCCCTCGGCCTCGGCCAGCTGTCGGGCGGCCAGGACGAGGCGCTCCCGCTCGGCCGGCGCGGCGTCTGCTTCCTCTGCTGGCGACACGCCACCGATGCTAGCCACCGTCACCGCTTGTGAGGCATCCGCGACGGATTGACGACTCTGCGCCCCGGCGCGTCGCCGTCGCCGTCGCCGTCGCCAGAGATCTTGGTACCGGAGCGCCCCCATAGGGGCCGATTCCTGCCAAGATCTGCCCCGTTCGCCTCGCCGTGCCGCGACCGTTCGGGGAGCGGGCCGGCCGCACCGAGCCAGGACGGGCCACGCGCGGCGGAACGGGGCGCGGCGGATCAGGCCGAGGGCAGCGAGGGCGGGCCGACCCCCGACACGCCGGCACGGCGACCCGCCTGCGTCACGGCAGCCTGACCCGCCTGCGGCACGATAACCACGGCCCGCCCGGCACGGCGGCTTGGCCCCGCCCTGACCCGCCTGCGGCACGGCGGGCACCACCCGCCCGGGCTCAGGGCGGGCACCGCCCGCGGGCTCAGGGCGGGCACCGCCCGCGGGCTCAGGGCGGGCACGGCCCGCGCGGGGTCAGCGGCGCAGGGTGAGGATCAGGTCGGCGACCAGTGCCGTCCAGCCGGTCTGGTGCCAGGCGCCCAGCCCGGCGCCGTTGTCGCCGTGGAAGTACTCGGGGAAGCAGATCAGGTCCCGCCAGTCCGGGTGGGTCTGGAAGAGCTGGGCGGCGCCGTAGATCGGCCGCCGGCCCCAGTCGTCGCGGGTGAACAGGGAGATCAGCCGCGCGGAGAGGTCGTCGGCGATCTCGTCGAGGGTCCGCTTCACCCCCGACCGCGTCGGGTACTCCACCTGGAGGTCGTCGCCGAAGAATGCGGCGTAGTCGCGCAGCGCGCTGATCAGCAGGAAGTTGGTCGGCATCCAGATCGGGCCGCGCCAGTTCGAGTTGCCTCCGAACAGGCCGCTGGTCGACTCTGCCGGCTCGTAGCCGACGCTGAACTCCTGGCCGCCGAGGGTCACCGAGAACGGCTTGTCGAGGTGGGCCCGGGACAGCGTGCGCAGGCCGTACTCGGAGAGGAACTCGTCGGTGTCGAGCATCCGGGCGAGCAGCCGGACGATCTGCTCCGGGCCGACCATGGACAGCAGCCGGTGCTGGCGGCCGTCGGGCCCGAGCCGGCGGGCGCCGATGACGTCGGCGTACTCGGGGCGGTTGGCGAGGAACCAGCGCAACCGGGCGTGCAGCTCGGGCAGCCGGTGCAGGGTGTGGGCGGTGAGCCGGGTCGTCGCGGCCAGCGGCAGCAGGCCGACGACCGAGCGGACCTTCAGCGGCACCTTCGAGCCGTCGGCGAGGCGCAGCACGTCGTAGAAGAACGCGTCCTCGGCGTCCCACAGGCCCTGCTCGTACGCGGCCGCGGCGATGTAGGCGAAGTGCTCGAAGAACTTGGTGGCGGTGTCGACCCAGGTGCGGTCGTGCTCGGCCAGCACGACGGCGATGTCGAGCAGGTTCAGCGCGTACATGCCCATCCAGCCGGTGCCGTCGGACTGCTCCAGCACCCCGGCCACCGGCAGCGCCGCCGACCGGTCGAACGGGCCGACGTTGTCCAGCCCGAGGAAGCCGCCCTCGAAGACGTTGTTGCCGCCGGTGTCCTTGCGGTTGACCCACCAGGTGAAGTTGAGCAGCAGCTTGTGCATCACCCGGGCCAGGAAGTCGTGGTCCCGGCTGCCGTCGATCTCGAAGACCTTCAGCGCCGCCCACGCGTGCACCGGCGGGTTCACGTCGCCGAACGCCCACTCGTACGCCGGGATCTGGCCGTTGGGGTGCAGGTACCACTCGCGGAGCAGGAGCAGCAGCTGCTCCTTGGCGAAGCCGGGGTCGACCCGGGCGATGCTGACGCAGTGGAAGGCCAGGTCCCAGGCCGCGTACCAGGGATACTCCCACGGGTCGGGCATGGAGATCACGTCGAAGCTCGTCATGTGCCACCAGGCGCTGTTGCGCCCGTGCCGGCGGCCCGGGGGCGGGGGCGCGGAGCCGGGATCGCCCTCCAGCCAACGCTTGACGTCGAAGTGGTAGAACTGCTTGCCCCACATGAGCCCGGCGATCGCCTGCCGGGCGATGAGGGTCTCGTCCGGTGTCGCGGCGGTCGGGATGACGCCGGCGAAGAACCGGTTCGCCTCCGCCCGCCGGGCCCACACCACCGCGTCGAAGCCGTCACCCAGGTCCGCCGGCGGGGGCGGGGCGCCGCCGGGCGGTGGGGCGGTACGGGTCAGCCGCAGCCGGATCCGCCGCTGCGCCCCGGCCGGCACGTCCAGCACGTAGTGCAGCGCCCCCTTGGTGCCCTCCCGGGCCGGGTTGACCGTCGGGGCGCCGTCGACCACGTGGTCGTTGATGCCGTCCTTCGGGTAGGCGGAGCGGCCGGGCAGCCCCCAGAGCCGTTCGGCGTTGGTGTCGTTGTCGCAGAGCAGCGGCGTGGGCTCCCCGTCGCCCTCCAGCAGCAGCTGACCGAGCACCCGGTGCTCGCCGACGAGCCGCGATCCCTCGCCGACCAGCCGGGGCACCCGGTCGCCGCCGGGCAGCCCCCACGCCCAGGTGTTGCGGAACCAGAGGGTGGGCAGCACGTGCAGGGTGGCCGCCCGGTCGCCCCGGTTGGCGACGGTGACGACGACGCACAGGTCCGTCGGGGTGGCCTTGGCGTAGTCGACGGTCACCGCCCAGTACCGGTCGTCGTCGAAGATGCCGGTGTCGACCAGCTCGTACTCGGTGTCGTCCCGGCCGCGCAGCGCGTTCACCGCGACCAGCTCGTCGTACGGGAAGGCGGCCTGGGGGTAGTGGTAGCGCCAGCGCATCCACGAGTGGGTGGGGGTGGAGTCCTCGTACCACCAGTATTCCTTGGCGTCCTCGCCGTGGTTGCCGCCGTCGCCGCCGAGGCCGAACATCCGCTCCTTGAGGATCGGGTCCCTCCCGTTCCACAGGGCGAGGGCGAAGCAGAACGTCTGCCGGTCGTCGCAGACGCCCGCCATGCCGTCCTCGCTCCAGCGGTAGGCTCTGGACCGCGCGTGGTCGTGCGGGAAGTAGTCCCAGGCCGTACCGTGCTCGCTGTAGTCCTCCCGTACCGTCCCCCACGCCCGTTCGGACAGATAGGGACCCCATGCGCGCCAGTCCTGCTCCCCGGCGTCGGCCTGAGCCAGCCGGAGCCGTTCGGGGTCGGGCGCGGAGTCGTCGGGGGGCGGCACGTCGGTGATCACTCGCACATCTTCGACGCCGCCGGGGGACTTCACCACAGGAGCCATTCTCGTCGTGGCGTGTTGCACCCCGCCGCCGGTGGAGGAAAGTTGATCGACATTCGCTTCGGCCCGCAGGTGTGCGGCGACCTGACCGGCGGCGCCGCCCGGGAGTGGCTGGTCACCGACGGTCTCGGCGGCTACGCCACCGGCACGGTGAGCGGGCTGCGCACCCGCCGGTACCACGGGCTGCTCGTGGTGGCCGGCGAGACGCCGGCGTCCCGCCGCGTGGGACTGGTCGGCCTGGACCCGGCCGTGCTGTTCCCCTCCGGCGCCCGGGTGCGCCTGGGCGCGCACGAGTGGGCCTCCGGCGACGTCGACCCGCGCGGCTTCGAGCTGCTGGAGCGCTTCGACCTGACCGACGGCCTGCCCCGGTGGCGCTGGCGCGTCGGCGACGTGGTGATCGAGCGGGAGCTGGCGATGACGCACGGCCGCTCCTGCGTGGCCGTCGTGCACCGGCTCGTCTCCGGCGGGCCGGTGCGGCTCGAACTCGCGGCGGCCTGCACCTGGCGGGACGCGCACGGCGAGCGCCGCGCCGACGGTCCGGCCCCGCGGGTGGAGCCGGTGCCGGGCGGGGCGGTGGTCGAGGGCGCGTTCCGGCTCGCCGGGCCGGACTGGACCCCGCAGGGACAGTGGTGGCTCGGCGCGCATCACCGGGAGGAGGCGGCGCGGGGCCTGAACCCCGACGAGGACCTCTGGTACGCGGGCCGGTTCTCGGGCGAGCTGGAGCGCCCGGGCGACACGGTGTCGGTGCTCGCCTGGGCCGGCGAGCTGGCCGAGGAGCCGCCACCGGCGACCGAGGTGGTCGCGGCGGCCCGGGCCCGTAACCGGCGGGTGGTGGCCGCGGCGAAGCCGGCCGACCCGGTCGAGGCGACGCTCGCGCTGGCCGCCGACGCGTTCGTGGTCCGCACCTCCACCGGGCCGGACGTGGTGGCCGGCTACCCGTGGTTCGGCGCCTGGTCGCGGGACACGATGATCTCCTACGAGGGGCTGTTCCTCTGCACCAACCGGGCCGACGAGGGCCGGGAGCTGCTGCGGGCGTACGCGGCGACGCTGTCGGAGGGCATGCTCGCCAACACCGCCGACACCGGGCGGGTGGAGTACAACACCGTCGACGCGACCCTGTGGTTCCTGCACGCGGTCAGCCGGCACGTCACCGTCACCGGCGACACCGACCTCGGCGACGAGCTGCTGCCCGCGCTGCACGGGGTGGTCGACGCGCACCTCGCCGGCACCCGCTTCGGCATCGCCGTCGACCCGGCCGACGGGCTGCTCACCCAGGGCGGCACCCCGGGCACGGCGCTGACCTGGATGGACGCCCGGGTGTACGGGGTGCCGGTCACCCCGCGTACGGGCAAGCCGGTGGAGGTCAACGCGCTCTGGGTCAACGGGCTGGCCGGCCTGGCCGAGCTGACCGAGCTGGCGGGGCGGGACGCGGGCGAGCTGTGGCGGCTGCACGAGCGGGCCAGCGCTTCGTTCCGGCACCGGTTCCCGGCCCCGACGGGCTGGCTGCACGACGTGGTGGACGCGCCCGCGCCGGCGTATCCGCTGGGTGGGGCCGCGCACCACGACGACGACCTGCTGCGCCCCAACCAGCTGCTGGCCTGGTCGCTGCCGTACGCGCCGCTGGAGCCCGACGAGCCCACCGTGCGCCGGGTCGCCGGCGGGCTGCTCACCCCGCTGGGCCCGCGCAGCCTCTCCCCCGACGCGCCCGAGTTCGTCGGGCGGCACCGGGGCGGTCCGGCCGAGCGGGACGGCGCCTACCACCAGGGCACCGTCTGGCCGTGGCTGCTCGGCCCGTACGCCGACGCCGCCCGACGGGCCAAGATGCCGGTCGATGACCTTTTCGTCGGCATCGAGGCCCATCTGACCGAGTACGGCCTAGGATCGGTGAGTGAGACGGCCGACGGACTCGCGCCGCACGCCGCCACCGGGTGCCCGTTCCAGGCGTGGTCGGTCGCCGAACTGCTGCGCGCCCGCAGGAACGGCCGGTAGCGCTTTACACGACCGCAACGGCGGCGTCTCCGGCGGTTAGCCAGCCGCCAGCAGGATGGGTCCCGATCCAGTCCCGACCGTCACGGGCACCGCTCCGGTGCCGGCGGCGCGCACTCGGGGACAACTCAAGGGGGCCGCATTGTCACCTGACGCCGACGTGATCGACATCCATCCCGCCCGGCGACAGCGGGTGCTGATGCTCTCCTGGGAATACCCGCCGGTCCTCGTCGGCGGCCTCGGCCGGCACGTGCACGCCCTCTCCGTCGCCCTCGCCGCCGCCGGCCACGAAGTCACCGTCGTCACCCGCCACACCGACGGCGCACCCCTCGAGGAGTACGCCGACGGCGTCCGCATCGTCCGCGCCGCCGAAGACCCCGTCACCTTCCCCCTGGCCACCTCCTCCCTGCTCGCCTGGACCATGGCCTTCAACCACACCCTCACCCGCGCCGCACTACGCGCCACCGAAGCCGGCACCTACGACGTCATCCACGCCCACGACTGGCTCGTCGCCCACACCGCCATGACCCTGCGCGAACACCTCGACATCCCCCTCGTCAGCACCATCCACGCCACCGAAGCCGGCCGACACCAGGGCTGGCTGCCCGAGGAGATGAACCGCACCATCCACGGCGTCGAACACTGGCTGAGCAACGCCTCCGCCCGGGTGATCGTCTGCTCCGGCTACATGCGCGAGCAGGTCGCCACGCTCTTCGACGTGCCGGCCGGGCAGGTCGACGTGGTGCCCAACGGGGTCGACGACCGGGCCTGGCGCGCCCGGCCGGGGGCGGTCACGGCCGCCCGGGCCCGGTTCGCCGGCGACGGCCCGCTCGTCGGGTACGCCGGCCGGCTGGTCTACGAGAAGGGCGTGCAGCACCTGGTGCACGCCGTGCCGTACCTGCGCGACCGGCACCCCGGGCTGCGGGTGGTGATCGCGGGCGACGGCCCCTACCGCGGCGAGTTGGAGGAGGAGACCCACCGCCTCGGGCTCGGGCAGACCGTACGCTTCGCGGGATTCCTGGACTCGACCCGGCTCCCGGCGCTGCTCGGCGCCACCGACGCGACCGTGGTGCCCAGCCTCTACGAGCCGTTCGGGATGGTGGCCCTCGAGGCCGCGGCGGCCGGCGCGCCGCTGGCCGTGGCCCGCACCGGCGGCCTCGCCGAGATCGTCGAGCCGGGCGTGACCGGGGTGACCTTCCCGCACAGCGACCCGGGCGCCCTCGGCGAGGCGGTCGACCAGCTCCTCGGCGACGAGGTCTTCGCCCGGCGGGTGGCCCGGCGGGCGCGCGCCATGGTCGGCCGTCACTACGGCTGGACGACCATCGCCGCCCGGACCGCCGGCACGTACGCGACGGTCGGCCGGGTGCACGGCCCGACGCAGGCCCGGCGCGCCGCCGCCCGGCTCGGCGGGGCCCGCCAGAAGATCACCATCCCGGAGGGGAACCTGCTCGCGGTCGGCGGCGCCGTCCGCTGAGCCGCCGTCGCCGCCGCCCCACCGTCCGGTGGCCGACAAACCGGCCCCGATTGCCGCCCGGCAAGGGCATACTTCCTGCCGGTGCGGCAGATCCACCCACCCCTCCCCGCCACCGTCCCCGGTGGACCGTCCGGGCGATGCCCCTGCGGAGCGTCGGCGAACTACAGTGGCGTAGTTTTGGCGCTCAAGATCCCTGGGGAGGGTGAGCCGACATGATGGGACCGTCCCACGCGCTGTCCGGCGCGGCGGTGTGGCTGGCCGGATCCTGGGCGCTGCAACAGTTCGCCGACTACCACCAGTCGCCGCTGGAGCTCGCCGTCGGCACCGCCGTCTGCGCCGGTGGCGCGCTCTTCCCCGACCTCGACCTCTCCGGCAAGGTGACCCGCAACCAGGGCGGGGCGACCGTCGCCCGTACCTTCGGCGTGTTCTCGCTCTTCATCGCCGAGGTGATGGAGAAGGTCTCCCTCGGGGTCTACTACGCGACGAAGCTCAGCAAGGATCCACGCCGCAACAACGGCCACCGCACCCTGACCCACACCATCCCGTTCACCCTGTTGGTCGGCTGGGGCACCACCACGCTCTGCGCCGCGTACGGCAAGTGGGCCGTCATCGGCATCCTCTTCTTCATGTTCGGGCTGGCGCTGCGCGGCCTGTTCGACAAGTGGGCGGAGCGCGCCGGCTGGGTCATCGTCACCCTCGCGTCGGCCGCCGCCGCCTGGTACACCTTCGCCAACCTGCCCGGCGGTCGGGGCTATCCGCTGATCGGCACCGCCGTCGGGGTCGGCTGCTTCGTGCACATCCTCGGCGACATGATCACCCGGGCCGGGGTGCCCATCCTCTGGCCCATCCCGATCAAGCGTCGGATGTGGACGCCGATCGGGCTGCCGAACAAGATCGCCCTGCGGGCCGGCAGCAAGACCGAGGTGGTGGTCGTCCGGGCCGTACTGACCGCGATCTCGGTGCTCGCGGCGGCCGGGCTGGTCGCCCCGTCGGTGCTGCAACGCTTCAACATCGACGTCTGACGGCCTGCCCGCACCCGGTCAGTCCCACGCCTCGGCGGCCCAGCGGGCCAGCAGCTCAAGCACGGGCCGGCGGCCCGCCATCATCTCCGCCTCGTCGCGGGCGTCGTAGGTGCCGCTGATGGCGGAGCGGCCCAGCCGGCCGAGCATCATCGGCGCCAGCCAGAAGTACTTGGCCGCCCCGGTGAGCCGGACGGCACGGGCCACCTCCCCCGGCGCGACGGCGCCACGCAGCCCCTCGGCGTACCGGTCGGGCACGGTCGCGGCAACCTCGTCGAGCAGCGCGACGTCGACCAGCCCGTCGAGGAAGGTATCCAGCACCAGGTTGGCCGCGTCCTCGCCGACCGGCCCCGGGCCGACGCCGGACCAGTCCAGCAGCACCGGGCCGTCGGCGGCGAACACCAGGTTCATCGGCCAGCAGTCGTGGTGGCAGAGCGTACGCGGCAGCCGGTCGGTGGCGGCCAGCACGTCGTGCCGCCGCTCCCACAGCACCCGCAGCGCGTCGCGCAGGGAACGCGGCCAGGCGGCGACGGCGACCGGGTGCTCCCACGGCACCGGCGCGGCCACCGGGCGGCTCAGCGTGTAGTCGCGCAGCCAGTCGCGCGCCAGCCAGTCCGGCGGGCGACCGCCGGCCGCCAGTTCCCGCGCCTCGGGGTCGCCGAGCCAGCGGGCGTGTCCGGCGCCGAGCCGGACGGCCACCTCCCCGAGGTCGGCGGGCGTGCAGGCGACGCCCGGCCGGCCGGCGACCTCGGGCAGCCACAGCGCGACCGAGCCGTCCGGCCGGTCGTCGACCGCCAGCGCCGTCGGCGCGGCCAGCCCGGCGTCGGCGTACGCGGCGGTGGCCAGCCCGCTGCGGTACGCCTCGACCTCGCGGCGCCAGTAGTTCCAGTGCCCCGGCTCCTCGCTGCCGGCCCAGTGCGCCGGGCCGGGGCGACCGGGCGGGGTGAGGAGTTTCAGCACGGCCGACCGCCCGTCCCGGCGGGTGCGCCAGATGCCGTCGGTCACCCCGTTGAGCATGTTGTGGGTGAGCTGCCCGGCCGGCACGTCGGCGGGGACGAGGTCGGTCGGCGGGCGGGACGTGGTCACGGGGCCTCAGAGCCGCCGGGGTGGTCCACCGAGGACGCGGACGGAGCGACCGTGGCCGGCGAGCCGGGGCGGCACCAGCGGGCCAGCCACCCGGTCGCCGCCCGCGCCCCCTGCACCACGGCCGCGTGGACCACCACCGGGCAGAGCACGACCGTCGTCGTAAGAAACCAGGCCAACGCCGCGTCGGCGACGACCGCCCCGGTGACGGCCGCGATGCCGGCGACGTACAGGCCGACGAGGAACACGGCCACCCCGCAGGCCGCCAGCGTGCGAGCGAACGCGCCACGGCGGGCGAGGGCGACGTCGCCGATGACGACCGCCGGCACCACCACGAGCAGCACCAGGACGGCACCCGGCAGGGCGGCGTCCAGCACCATGAAGGGCCTGGCCAGTGGCCTGCCCGGGCCGGCGTCGGCGACCAGGGCCAACGCGAGCCGCGCCAAGAGGCCGAACGACCCCTCGGCGACGTACACCAGCCAGGCGGCGACCGCCCCGGCTATGTGCCGGGTCAACGTTCCGATCATCGGCCGGCCTCCCCCGTCGTCAGCGGCCCGCCGCGGTGTGCCACGGCGGCGGTGCCGCGCCCGCCGACGCTAGCGGAACAGCGGCCCGGCATGGGGGCGGTGGCCGGAGCGGACAGCCGCCGACGGGGTGCAGGCCGAGCGGAGGGCCGATCTGGGCGATCCGCCGTCAGCGACCTGCCCCGGGCGCACACGACCAGTCGGCCGAATCGCCGGCAACGGGAGTGGGGACGACGATACGTTCGGGTTGTCGAGCCCGCGGCCGGCCATCCGCACCGGCGTCCGCCGAAAGGAGCATCCGATGGCCCTCTGGGAGGATCTCGCGAGCTGGCGCGGCCCCACCGCCAACCGGGTCCCGAACGGCATGGTGGAGGTTCGCGGCCTGGTGGTACACATCGCCGACGGCACCTATGAGGGCACCATCAGCCACCAGCAGGACCCGGACACCGAAACCTCCTCGCACTTCATCGTCAGTCGTGAGGGTGACATCGCGCAGATGGTCGACACGGCGGACAAGGCCTGGACCCAGCGAGCCGGCAACGGGCACTGGCTCTCGGTGGAGTGCTCCGGGTTCAGCGTCGGTAGCCCGCACCACGCCAGCCATCCCGGCTGGGAGAGGCTGACCGACAAGCAGATCGCCGCCCTCGGCCGGATCTTCGCCAGGGTGCACGAGGAGTGCGGCGTCCCGCTCGCCCTGACGGCCGACCCGTCGGGCACAGGCCTCGGCCATCACAGCATGGGAGGCAAGGCCTGGGGGCACGACAAGTGCCCCGGCCCGCCGATCATCGCGCAGAAGCCGGACATCCTGGCCGCCGCCCGGCAGGTCGCCCGTCCGTCCGGGCCCACGCCCTCACCGGGACTCGTCGTACGGCGCGCCGCACCCTGAGACCCCCCGGGCCGCGCGACTGTCGGTCACCTAGGCGCCGATGCGCTGGGGTGGAACGGTCAGCCCGTAGAGCGCCATCAGTTCCGGGGTGTCGACCCGGCTGCCGTCGGCCACCGAGTCGCAGGAGATGTCGACGATCTGGTCCTTGTGCGCGAGCAGGTAGGGCCGGGCGCCCACGTCCGCGCTGGCCAGGGTGGCGATGCCGGACCAGTGCCGGCGTCCGAACAGCATCGGGTAGCCGCGCAGCCCGTCGTAGGTGGCGCAGACCAGCACGTCGGGGTACGGCAGCGCGACGACCCGACGCACGGCGGTGGCGGTCAGGCCGGGCATGTCGACCGGCACCACCACGACTGCCTCGATGCCCTCGTCGTCGAGCGCGGCGAGGCCGGCCCGGATGGACGAGCCGACGCCGGTCCCCCACGCCCGGTTGATCACCACCGTGGCCTGGCTCAGGTCCGCCGTCTCGCGGACCTGGTCGGCCGCGGCGCCGAGCACGACCACGATCCGCTCGCAGCCCGCCTTGGTCATCGTGTCGATCATCCGGTTCACCAGGGGCTTCTCCCCCTGGTGCAGCAGCGCCTCGGGACCGCCGATGCGGCGCCCCCCGCCCGCGGCGATGATCATTCCTGCGATCCGGTTCAGCTGGGCCCCCTCCACCGTGGAGCGGGCCGTGACACGAGGGCACGGCCCGCTCCGTCGTACGGACATCGGGAGCAACGAGGAGAAGGCAGACCGGGTAGCGGGGCGAAAAGGGAAAATAGTGCAACCGTTACCGGCCCGGAACCGCACCGCGTCGCCCGTCTCCGGCGCGGCTGGCTCGAAGGTGGGCAGCCCCGTCGAGGCTGTGCGTACGGTCAGGACGGCGCCCCGGCGGCGGCGACCGCGACCGGCATCGGGTCGCGGGGCGGACGCGACAGCAGGCGCGCCAGGTCGCCGTGGGTCCGCGCGAGGAACCCGGCCGCCGTGGCGGAGTAGATCGACATGAGCATGGCCGGCTGGAACGGCAGCAGGCCCGGGCCCGTCAGGGCGGCACGCCGCTCGCCCAGCGACACCGGGCGGTAGGGCACGCCCAACTCGACGGCGACGCCGGCCGCGGTGAGCGCGACGGGCCCGGTCAGCTCGTACGTGCGGCCGCGATGGACGGCCGGGTCGGCGGCCACCCGCACGGCGGCGTCGGCCAGATCCTGTCGGGCCACCGCGGCCAGCGCTCCCGTGCCGAACGGGGCCGTGACCGCGCCGGCGACCGGGGCGGCCAGCTGACCGAACAGCTCGGCGTAGAGGCCGTTGCGCAGGATCGTCCAGTCGAGCCGGCTCTCCCGCAGTCGACGCTCCGTCCACCGGTGCGCGAGCGCGAAGGCAAGGTGGTCGCCGTCGCCGACCAGGCTCGTGTAGACCACGTGCCGTACCCCGTGCCGCTCGGCGGCGGCGATCACCCGGTCGTGGCGGGCGACGACGACGTCGTCCTCGCCGTAGCCGGCGGAGACCAGCACCAGCACGCGTACGCCCGTCAGGTCCGGCCCCGCCGGGTCGTCGAAGTCCACGCTCCGCCCGGCGTCGCCGAAGCGACCGGGCGTACGGGTGCCGGCGAGCGGGGCGAGCCCTCGCTCGACCAGCCCGGCGTGGATGAGGGAGCCCAGGTGCCCGGAGGCGCCGGTGACCAGCAGCATGTGGCGAGCCTTTCGGTGGTACCGAATCGGAACTAGCCTCATCGTCGGGAACCACGGACGCGGTCACAAGGAGGCACTTCGATGTCGGCAGGGCACACGGCGGTAACCGACGCGCTGGCGCCCTGCGGCCTGCCCGAGCACCCGGACTGCGGCATCCGAGACGTGCTCGACCGCATCGGCGACAAGTGGTCGGTGCTCGCGATCGTCGAGCTCTCCTCGGGCGTCCGCCGGTTCCGGGAGCTGCAACGGGCCATCCACGGCATCTCGCAGCGGATGCTGACCCTGACCCTGCGCCGCCTGGAGCGCGACGGCCTGGTGCTGCGCACCGCGTACCCGACCGTCCCGGTGACCGTCACCTACGAGCTGACCGAGCGCGGCAGGAGCCTGACCCACCTGGTGCGGCAGCTGGCCGACTGGTCGTTGGCGCACAAGGACGCCATCGCCGAGTCACGGCACGCGTGGGACGCCGCCAACCCCGACTCCGGCGTCTCCTGAGCGGGCGGGAGCCGTCAGGCCGCGTCGGCGTAGCAGTCGACGACGGAGAGGTCCAGCGGGAAGCGGACCGGGGTGTCGCCGAAGAGCAGCGCGGCGGCCTGCTCGCCGCACCGGGTGACCGCGTCGGCGACCGCGTCGGCCCGCTCCGCCGGGCAGTGCACGATCACCTCGTCGTGTTGGAAGAAGACCAGTTCGCCGCCGGTGGCGGCGAGCCGGCCGCGCAGCGTCGCCAGCAGGGTCGAGGCCCACTCGGCGGCGGTGGCCTGGATGACGAAGTTGCGGGTGAACCGTCCCCGGGACCGGGCCGCCCGCGCCCGCGGCGACTGCGGATCGTCGCCGCCGTCGGGCAGGTCGGCGTCGGGGTCGCCGAACCCGGCCGTGCCGGGCGGGCAGGTGCGCCCCAGCCAGGAGCGCACCAGCCCGCCGGCCTCCCCCGTGCGGGCCGCCGCCTCCACGTAGCCGAAGGCCGTCGGGTAGCTGCGCCGCAGCACCGCCAGCGCCGGCACCGCCGCCCCGCCGGTCTGCCCGTACATCGCGCCGAGCAGCGCCACCTTGGCCCGGGGCCGGTCGCCGCCGAAGGCGTCCTGGGCGAGGGCGGCGTAGAGGTCGCCGGCACCACCGGCGGCGGCGAGCCGGGCGTCGCCGGAGACCGCGGCGAGCACCCTCGGCTCCAGCTGGCCGGCGTCGGCCACCACGAACCGCCAGCCCGGATCGGCCACCACCGCCCGCCGGATCACCTTGGGGATCTGCAACGCGCCGCCGCCCCGGGTGGCCCAGCGGCCGGAGACGACCCCGCCCGGGACGTACTCCGGCTGGAACCGGCCGTCGCGCACCCAGGCGTCGCGCCAGGCCCAGCCGTGCGCCGTCCAGATCCGGTAGAGCTCCTTGTATTCCAGGACCAGCGGCACCGCCGGGTGGTCCACCCCGCGCAGCACCCAGGCCCGGGTGTTGGGCAGCTCCACCCCGGCCCGGGCGAAGGCCCGCAACAGCTCCGCCGGGGAGTCGGCGTGCAGCTGGCGTACGCCGAACGCGTCGGCGATCCGCGCGGCCAGCTCGGCCAGCCGGCGGGGCGGGCCGCCCACCGGCGACGGCTCACCGAGCAGCTCCGCGAGGAGTTGGTCGTGCACGTCGGCCCGCCAGGGCAGCCCCGCGGCCCCCATCTCCACGGCGATCAGCGCGCCGGCCGACTCGGCGGCGACCAGTAGCCGGAACCGGCCGGGATGCTCGGTGGCGGCGATCCGGGCGAGCTGGTCGGCGTACACCCGGGTCAGTGCCTCGACGCCGGGGCCCGGCGGGCCGGGCAGGGCGTCGAAGAGCGCGGCCTGCCCGTGGCCGGGTGGCGCGGCCGGCCGGGGCGGCGGGTCGGCCGGCACCGGCGCGCCGGTCAGCCGGGCCCAGGCCGCCGCGAACGAACGGGGCTCGCCCCAGCGGCCGGCGTGGCCGAGCAGCAGGGTCTCGGTCAGCTCGACGTCGTGGCAGCGCTCGACCCGCACCCCGGCGCGCAGCAGCGCCGGGTAGACGGTCGCGCCGGAGGCCCACACCCAGCGCGGCCGGTCCGCCGCCTCGCGCGCCGCGACGGCCGCGGCCAGGTCGGTGACCGGCTGCACCGGGCCGACGGGCTGCCCCGCGGCGTCGAGGGTTTGCAGCACTCCCCCGCCCCGCTCGTCCGAGACCACCGCCACCAGCACGGATGTGATTCTGCCTCGCCCCTGCGACACTCCACCCACCAACCACCCCGGCGGCCCCCGCACCGGGA
The DNA here is from genome assembly GCF_035920365.1 of Micromonospora sp. NBC_01740. NCBI lineage: Bacteria > Bacillati > Actinomycetota > Actinomycetes > Micromonosporales > Micromonosporaceae > Micromonospora > Micromonospora sp. NBC_01740. The sequence continues at coordinate 6,493,174 of NZ_CP109150.1, forward strand.
CGGGTCGGCCGCAGGCGCCGGCGACGAAACGACGGCGCGGTACGGCGGAAACGGGGCGGTGCGGCGGTGCCCGGCTCGCTAGCGTTGACCGGTGCCACCACGGATCCCCCATCCCGAGCCCGGCACCCCGGACATCCGGGGGCCGATGCGGTACCTGTGGTGGCTGGTCCGCTGCCAGCCGTGGCGGGTGCTGCGCGGCAGCCTGTTCGGCACGGCCTGGATGACCGGCCTGGCGGTCCGGCCCTACCTGATCTCCCGCGCCGTGGACGACGGACTGCGGGCCGGCGACAACCGGGCCCTGGCCCTGTGGGTGGCGGCGATCGTCGTCGCCGGCGTCGGGCTGTCCTGGCTGGGCATCATGCGGCACCGCACGATGACCTTCATCCGGGAGGACGCGAAGGCGCGCTCCGCCGCCGTGGTGCTCCGCCGGCTGTCCCGGGTCGGCGCCGTGCTGCCACGCCGGGCCGCGGCGGGCGAGGTGGCCACGGTCGGCGGCACCGACATCGACCGGGCGGCGCAGGTGATGACGGTGACCGGGCCCGGCATCGGCGCGGTGGTCGCATACCTGGTCGTCGCCGTCGTGCTCTGGTCGATCTCGCCCCTGCTCGCGCTCTGCGTGCTGGTGGGCGTGCCGTCGGTCGTCCTGGTCGTCGCTCCCCTGCTGCGCCGGCTGGAGCGGGCGGAGTCGGTCTACCGGCAGCGGCAGGGTGAGCTGACCGCCCGGTCGGGCGACATCGTGGCCGGGCTGCGGGTGCTCGCCGGGGTGGGTGGCCGGGGCCTGTTCGCCCGCCGGTACGCGGCCCGCTCCCGCGACCTGCTCGTCGAGGGATACCGGGTGGGTTCCGTGAACAGCTGGATCGACGCGGCGACGGTGGCCGTCCCCGGGCTGTTCCTCGCGGCGGTGGTGTGGCTGTCGGCCCGGATGGCGGTCACCGGCGACATCAGCGTCGGGGAGCTGGTCGCCGTCTACGGCTACGTCGCGACTCTCGTCGTGCCGGTCTGGTTCCTGCTGGAGGGCGGCCACCAACTGATCCGGGGCCGGGTCGCGGCCCGCCGGATCGTCGCCCTGCTCGCCGTCGAGCCGGACAACGTGGGCGGGCCGCGCGACACGCCGGCCCGTGCCCGCGCGGCGACGGTTCCCGGCAGCCGCCAGCCGGCCCGCCCCGCCACCCCGGTCGCGGCCCCTGCCGGTCCCGACACCCCGGTCGCGCCCTCCGGCAGGCCCGCCGGTCCTGTCCCGGCCCCCAGCGGCCCCGCCGGCCCCGTCCCGGCCCCCGGCGATCCAGCCGGCCCTGTCCCGGCTCCCGGCGGCCCCGCCGACCTGTACGACCGGTCGAGCGGGCTGACCGTCCGGGCCGGTCGCCTCACCGCGGTGGCCGCCGCCGACCCGGCGGACGCCCTCGCGCTGGCCGACCGGCTCGGTCGGTACGCCGTCAGCGACGCCACCTGGGGCGGCGTGCCGCTGACCGCCGTCGAACTCGACCAGGTGCGGGCCCGCATCCTGGTCGCCGACCACGACGCCTACCTGTTCGCCGGGACGCTGCGGGAGGTGCTGCGCGGGGCTCGCCCCGACGGTGACCGGGAGCGGATCACCTCCGCCCTGCACGCCGCGTCGGCCGAGGACGTCGTCGACGCCCTGCCGGACGGGCTCGACACCCCGCTGGACACCCGGGCCCGGTCCCTCTCCGGCGGCCAGCGGCAACGGGTCCGGTTGGCCCGGGCGTTGCTCGCCGAACCGGAGGTGCTGATCCTCGTCGAGCCGACCTCGGCGGTCGACGCGCACACCGAGGCGCGCATCGCCGAGCGGCTGCGCCGCGCGCGGGCCGGACGGACCACCGTCGTGCTCACCACCTCGCCGCTGCTGCTGGGACGGGCCGACGAGGTCGCGCACCTGGTCGCAGGGCGGGTCGCCGCCACCGGCTCACACGCCGACCTGCTCGACCGGGACCCGGGCTACCGGCGGCTCGTGGCCCGTGGCGACGCCGACGCCGAGCAGGCGCTGCGGTGAGCGGGCTGCCGGTCGCCGACCGGGCCACAGTGCGCCGGGCGACCCGGGGCCTGATCGCCCGGGACCGGCGTGCGGTCGGAGTCGTGCTGGCGCTGCACGCCGCCGCCACGGTCGCCGGGCTCGCTCCGCCGTGGCTGCTCGGCAGCATCGTCGACCGGGTGTCCGCGGGGGCCGGCGTCGCCACCGTCGACCGGTTCGCCCTGGCGATCGCTGGGGCCGTGCTGGTGCAGACGTTGCTGTCGCGCTACGCGCAGTACGCCGGCCACCGCTTCGGCGAGCGGGCCGTGGCCCGGCTGCGCGAGGAGTTCGTCGAGCGGACGCTGAACCTGCCCGTCGGCGTCGTCGAGCGGGCCGGCGCCGGGGACCTGGCGACCCGCAGCTCGGTCGACGTGGCCACCGTCGGCCTCACGGTCCGGGACGTGGTGCCCGTCATCGTCATCGCCTCGGTGCAGCTGGTGCTGCTGTTCGGGGCGGTCTTCCTGCTGCACCCGCTGCTCGGGCTCGTCGCGCTGGCCGGGCTGCCGACGATCGCCCTGGTCACCCGGTGGTACCTGCGGCGCGCCGGCCCGGCGTACCTGGCCGAGGGGGCGGTCGCCGCCGAGCTGACCGAGACGCTGACGAGCACTGCGGAGGGCGCCCGTACGGTCGAGGCGCTGCGCCTCGCCGACGAACGGATCGGGCACGGCACCGCGCGCATAGCCCGGGTCTGGGCCGCCCGGCGGAAGACCCTGGCGCTGCGCACGGTGTTCTTCAGCGTGGTGGAGGCCAGTCACCCGCTGCCCGTGGCCGCGCTGCTGCTGGTCGGTGGCCTCCTGCTCGCGCGGGGTGCGGTCTCCCTCGGCGCGGTGGTCGCCGCCGCGCTCTACCTTCAGCAGGCGATCGACCCGCTGGACCGGATCCTCATGTGGACCGAGCAGGCACAGCGCGGCCTCGCCTCGTTCGCCCGGGTGCTCGGCGTCGGTCAGGTGCCGCCGGAGCGGCCCGGTCGGGCCGCCGCGCCGGTGGACGAGCGGCTGGTCGTCCGGGGAGCCCGGTTCGCGTACGGCGGCGGACCCGACGTGCTGCACGGCATCGACCTCGAGGTGCGGCCCGGCGAACGGTTGGCGCTCGTCGGGCCGTCGGGGGCCGGGAAGTCCACCCTGGCGCGGCTGCTCGCCGGGATCGACGCGCCCCGGGAGGGGGTCGTCAGCGTCGGCGGCTGCCCGGTCACCGACCTGGACCCGGCCGAACGCCGGCGGCGCATCGCCCTGGTCACCCAGGAACACCACGTGTTCATCGGCTCGCTACGCGACAACCTCGCGTTCGCCGCCCCGGACGCCTCCGACGACCGGATGCGCGCGGCGCTGGCCACGGTCGGCGCCGACTGGCACGCCCGCCTGCCCGACGGCCTCGGCACCCTGCTGGGCGACGGGGCGCACCAGCTCGGCGCCGCCGAGGCCCAGCAGCTCGCGCTGGCCCGGCTGGTGCTCGCCGACCCGCACACGCTGATCCTCGACGAGGCGACCGCCGCTCTCGACCCGACGACCGCCCGGCGCACCGAGCGGGCCCTGGCCGCCCTGCTCACCGGGCGGACCGTCATCGCGATCGCGCACCGCCTCAACACCGCTCACGACGCCGACCGGGTGGCGGTGCTGGAGGGCGGCCGGATCACCGAGCTCGGCAGTCACGACGAGCTCGTCCGGGCCGACGGCCCGTACGCCGCCCTGTGGCGCTCCTGGCACCCCTGACCCGCCCGGGTCTACTTCACCGCGCCCGAGGTGAGGCCCGACTGGATCTGGCGCTGGAAGATCGCGTACACGATGATCATCGGGAGGATGGCGATGGTCAGGGCGGCGAAGAGGCCGGACCAGTCGGCCTCGTAGCCGGCGTTCACCGAGATGTCTGCGATGCCCTGGGTGAGCACCCACTTCTCCTTGGCGTTGGAGAGCAGCACGAGCGGCAGCTGGTACTGCGCCCACTGGCCGATGATGTTGAAGATCCCCACGCTGATCAGGCCCGGCTTCGCCATCGGCAGCATCACCTGGAAGAACAGCCGGGTGTGCGAGCAGCCGTCGATCATCCCCGCCTCGGCGACCGACGTCGGCAGCGTCTTGAAGAACGCGGTCAGGAAGAACACGGTGAACGGCAGCGAGTAGGCGATGTAGACCAGCACCAGCCCGGTGTGGGTGTCCAGCAGCCCCAGGTTCTTCACCACGAAGAAGAGCGGCACCAGGGCGAGGAAGACTGGGAACGCAAGCCCCGAGACGAACAGGTAGTAGACCGCCCGGTTGCCCCAGAACTTGTAACGTGCCAGCACGTACGCGGCCATCGAACCGAACAGCATGGTGCCGAGGACGCTGAACGTCACCACGATCACGCTGTTCAGGAAGTATCGGCCGACGTTGGCCTTGGTCCACGCCCGGGCGTAGTTCTCGAACCGCAGCTCCGCCGGGAGCGTCCACGGGCTGCTGAAGATCTCCGTGGTGTTCTTGAACGAGGCGAGGAAGGTCCAGAGGATCGGCACGATCACGATCACCGCCCAGACCGCGAGCGCCACGTGCCCGAGGCTGGCGAAGAACCGTACCTCCGAGCGTCGGCCCCCGCCCCCGCGCTTGCCCGCGGCGCCCGGCTTGACGTTCTTCGGCGGTAGTGCCGCCGGTGTCGGCGGCAGCGTCGTCTGCGGGTTCATCAGTACTCCACGCTTTCCCGCTTGGTCAGCCGCAGCGTCAACGCCGCGAACGTGAGGGTGAGGAAGAACAACGCCACGCCCATGGCCGAGGCGTAGCCGTACTTCGAGTAGACGAAGGCGTTGCGGTAGATCTCCATGGCCAGCACCGTGGTCGCGCCGTCCGGGCCGCCGCCGTCCACGGAGAGCACCGAGACGATGGCGAACGCGTCGAAGGCGGCGATGCCCAGGTAGACCCAGGCGACCTGGAGGGTGTCCCAGAGCAGCGGCAGGGTGACCCGGAAGAAGAGCGTCACCCGGCTCGCCCCGTCGATCTCGGCGGCCTCGTAGATCTCGCCCGGGATCGAGGCCATGCCCGCCGAGAAGAGCACCACGTAGAAGCCGACCGCCTGCCAGACCAGCACCGCGATGATCGACCAGAGCGCCAGGTTCGGCCGGATCAGGAAGAGCACCGGGTCGAAGCCGAGCTTCATCAGCACACCGTTGATCAGGCCGGACTCGTTCGGCCGGTAGACCATCTGGAACAGCACCGCGATGATGGCCACCGCCAGGACCTGGGGGAAGAAGAACACCACCCGGTAGAACTTCGACCCCCAGACTCCCTGGCGCTGCCCGCCGCTGCTCTTCCCGCCCACGTTGAGCATGAACGAGAAGAACAGCGCGATGGCGATGGTGATCAGCGGCAGGGCAAGCAGCAGTACGCCGTGGTGCTGGACGGCCTTCCAGAAGTTGTCGTCGTCGAACAACCTCCGGTAGTTGTCGAAGCCCACCCACTGCGGGGCGGAGAACCCCCGCCAGTTGGTCATCGAGATCTGGAACGCCTGCGCGTACGGCGCGATGACGAAGACCACGTACAGCGTGACCGGGACGAAGAGGAACCCGATCACGAACGGATACTTGCCGTGCCGCATGACCCTCACGCCCCGATCAGCGCTTGAACTTGGTGATGGAGCTGTCCTTCTTGATCGCGTCGGCACGCTTCTGGATGCGCTCCACGAAGGCGTCCGCCTTGATCCGGCCGAACATCAGCTCGTTGGTGGCCGTGCGGACCTCCGTGTCGAGCTCCTTGTACCAGCCGTCGAAGTAGATGTTGAACACGTCCTGGCCGGCGGCCTTGAGCGCGGCCTGCGAGCTGGCCACGCCGGGCGGGAAGGCGAAGCCCTCCGAGCCGGCGGTGACCACGGTCGGGGCCTTGACCGTCTCGGTGAAGCCCTTCGCGCCGGCCACCGAGAGCATCTGGCGCATGTACTCCAGGCCGCCCTTGGGGTTCTTGCTCTTGGCCGAGACGAAGTAGCCCTCACCGGCGGTCGCCCGCAGCGCCGTCGCCGGCAGCTTGTCCGAGGCGGACAGGCTCGGCACCGGCATCAGCTGGTAGTCGAAGCCGGACGGGGTGTCCTTCTTCTGCTCGCCCTCCAGCCAGTCGCCGCTGGGGTAGAACGCCAGCTTGTACTGGTTCTGCCGCAGCTGCACGTCGGTGTGCTTGAGCCCCTCGAAGCTCTTGTCGACGTACTTGGCGCCGATCTCGGCCCACGCCGTGGCGGCCTGCTTGACCGCGTCCTGCTGCCAGGCGCCGTCCTCCAGGTTGTCGATGTTCTTCAGCACGTCGGTGCCGCCGATCTTCGCCGCGTGGGTGAGGATCACGTTCCACTGGTAGTACGCGGCGTTCGCACCGGCGTAGCCGTACGGGGTGATGCCCTTGGCCTTGATCTTGTCGAGCAGGGCGGTGAACTCGGACCAGTCCTTCGCCGGCGCCCAGCCGTTGTCCTTGAACAGCTTGCCCGAGTACCAGATGCCGAAGACGGTGGAGACGTAGTACAGGACGTACGGCTTGCCGTTGAAGGACCCGACGTCGACGGTGCCCGGCACCACGGTGTCGCGGACCTTCTTGTTCGGGTCGTCGACCGACGGGGCGTCCCACAGCTCGGTGAGGTCCTGGAGCTGGCCGTCGGCGACCAGGGCGCCGAAGTCCATCATCTTCTCGCCGGAGTTGTTCACGAACTCCGGCGGGTTGCTCGAGGCGAACCGCGGCTGGAGAACGGTGGAGACGGCCTGGGTCGACTGGTGCTTGATCTCGGCCTTCGGGAACGCCTTCTTGTACAGCGGCTGGTGCACGTCGGTGGCGTACTTCTCGCCGTAGCCACCGTTGAAGATGACCACCTCGATGGGGGCGTCCTCGGCCACCCCGAGCGGGTTGGTGGCGCTCTTCTTACCGTCCGCGACCTGCTCGTTCTTCTCGTCGCCGCCGCTGGTCGCGCAGGCGCTCAGCAGGCCTACGGCCGGGGTGGCGAGCAGACCCACGGCGGCGGCCCGGCGCAGCACGGTCCGGCGGCTCAGGTCGGCCGGGTTGTCGGGGGTAATCGACATCGTCGTCTCTCCTTGGGATGTTCGGGTCAGGCGGTCCGCCGGAGGCGCCCGGCGTACCTCGACTCGAGGGCGTGGTTGTGCTCGTCCCCGCCGGGGACGTTGGCGGAGAGGTAGATAGGGGGTACCTCCCCGGCCTGGTGGAACCGTCGTACGACCTCGGCGGTCAGCAGCTGCGCCAGCAGCGCCGCGGTGACCGAGGAGACCGCACAGACCGCGCCGCCGCCCTCGAGCGGCAGCAGTGCGTCGCCGTACGGCGCGCCGTTGTCCAGCACGACGTCGGCGAGGTCGGCGAGGCGCCGGCCGGACGGGTGCCGCGGGGCGACCCGTGCGGTGTGCGCGACCGAGGTGACCGCGATCAGCGGGTGGCCGCGTCCGGTGACCAGCGTCGCCAGCTCGACCACCGAGCCGTTGATGCCGGACTGCGACGCCACCACGAACACGTCCCGCGGCTGCGGGGCCGCCAGCGCGTAGAGCTGGTGGGCGATGGCGGGGTCGCGCTCCAGCTTCGGGTCGGCGAGCACGTCCCGCGGCGCGTCGCCGTGCAGCACCAGGTCGTGCAGGGAGAGCCGGTTGGTGGGCACCAGGCCGCCGGCCCGGGCGACCAGCTCCGCGGCGAACGCCTCGGAGTGGCCGGCGCCGAACGCCTGGAGCACCCCGCCGGAGCGCAGGCTGGTGGCGATCAGGTCGGCGGCGGCGCCGATCGCGTCGGCGCTGGCGTCGACGAGCCGGTCGAGCACCGGGCGGACGGCGTCGGCGTATCCCTGGGCGCTGATCATGCGGTGGCCCCCTTCGCGGCCTTGTGCCCGTCGACGGCCTGGGCGGTACGCCGGAAGGCCGCGTGGGCGCGGTCGTGGGTGCGCTGGGCGACGGCGATGTAGAGCAGGTCGAGCACGACCAGCTGCGGGTGCCGGGCGGAGAGCGCGTCGGGGCGGAAGGTGGTGGCCTGGCTCGCGGTGAGCAGCACGATGTCGGCCAGCTCGGCCAGCGGCGAGCGCGGGAACCCGGTCAGCGCCACGGTGGTCGCGCCCCGGCTGCCCGCCTCGGCGAGCATCTCGATGGTCTCCCGGGTCTGGCCGGTGTGCGAGATGCCGAGTGCCACGTCGCCCTGGCGCAGCAGGGCCGCGCTGGCGAGGCCCTCGTGCACGTCGTTCCAGGCCCAGGCCGCCACCCCGATGCGGTGCAGGCTGAACTGCATCTCCTCGCCGACCAGGGCGCTGCCGCTGGCCCCGAAGATGTTCACCCTCGACGCCCCGGCGATGGCGACGGCGGCCCGTTCCACCTCGGCGAGGTCGAGCAGCGCGGCGGTGTCGTGCATGGCGCGGGTGTCGGCGGCCATGATCTGGTCGAGCACCCGGGAGAGGGGGTCGCTGGGCTGGATCTCGCGGCCGATGTCGACGGTCCAGCCCGCCGAGCGGGCCCGGCCGGTCTCCGCGGCGATGCCGAGTCGCAGGTCGGCGTAGCCGTCGAAGCCCATCGCCCGGCAGAACCGGGTGATCGTCGCCGGGGAGGTGCCGCTTCGCTCGGCCAACTCCACGATCGTCGCCCGGGCGGCGGCCTCCGGGTCGCTGAGCACGTGCTCGGCGACGCGGCGCAGTGCCCCCGTCAGCTCGCCCGCGCCGGCCCGGACCCGCGCCAGCACGCCGTCGGAGCCGACCCCGAGCGCACCCCGCCGGTCGACCGCGCCGGCGTCGACCACCGCGGTCCCCGCGGAGGTGTCCACCTCGTGATCAACCATGGGGCACCTTTCGGAAAAGAGTGTTAACTGTTAGTGGTAAAAGTTCTTACTAAAGGCCCCTCCGTGTCAAGGCTGCGGGCGAAGTTTTCAAACTGTTACCTGGCGCACGGCTCCCGAGCCTGTCCGCCCCTTGCCCACCGCCGCCGGGCCGACCAGCATGAACGCGGCGTCGATCGAGAGGTGGGTGCGGATGTCCGACAGCGTCGTGGTCGGCCTCGACGTCGGGGGTACGTCCACCCGGGCGACCGCCCTGACCCTCGACGGGCGGCGGCTGGGCAGTGGCCGGGCGGGCGGCGGAAACCCCACCAGCCACGGTGCCGAACGGGCTGCGGGCGAACTCCTGGCCGCCCTGCGGGAGGCGCTCGCCGGCGTCGATCCCGCCCGGGTGCGTGGCGGCACGATCGGGCTGGCCGGGGCGGGCCGGTTGCTCGCCGATCCGGCGGGCCGCGACGCCTTCGACCGGGCCTGGCGCGACGCCGGCCTACGCTGCCCGTACGCGGTGCACGGCGACGCGCTGGTCGCGTACGCCTCGGGCACCGCCAGCCCGGACGGCACGGTGCTGATCGCCGGCACCGGGGCGATCGCCGCCGGGGTCCGGGAGCTGCGGCTGGACCGGGTCGCCGACGGTCACGGCTGGCTGCTCGGCGACGCGGGTTCGGGCTTCTGGCTGGGCCGGGAGGCGGTCCGCCGGCTGCTGGCCGACCTCGACCGGGGGCACGCACCCGGCCGGCTGGCGACCGGGGTGCTCACCGAACTGCTCGGCTCCGCCGAGGTGGCGGCCCGCCCCCGGGACACCGTCGACGCCCTGGTCCAGACGGTGACCCGGCGACCCCCCGTGGAACTGGCCCGGCTCGCGCCCCTCGTGGTCGCCGCCGCCGTCGACGACGAGCCGGTCGCTTGTGGGCTCCTCGACGAGGCCGCCGCGCACCTGGCGGAGAGCGCGGCGCGGATCCGCCCGGCCGGCGACGCCGCCCCGATCGTGCTCGGCGGCGGCCTGCTGACCGGCGACACCCCGCTCGCCTCGGCGGTCCGGGCCGAGGTCGCCCGGCGGTGGCCGGACGCGCCGCTGCACAGCGCCGGCGACGGCGCCGCCGCCGCGGCCTGGCTCGCCGCCCTGGACCTGCCCGAGGTGACGGATCCGCAGGCCCTGCACGCCCTGCTGGTCCCGCCGGTCTGACGCTGCGCGGGGCGGGCGAGTGGCCGCCCACGGCGCTCGTGTCGCCGCCCCCGCCGTCGGCCCGCGCTCCCGCCGCAGCGGCGAGGGGTGCCTCACACGGCGCTTTGGAGCTGAATCGTCTACGTCATCACGCGGTCGGCACCGGCGCCGCGTGACATCCCCCCGCGCTCATCGCAGCGGACCGGACGACGCGCCACCGCGCCACCGTCGCGCGAATCGTCTACGACATCAGCTCGACAGCGCGCGGACCGCAACCGGCCGGGCCGTTTCCGCACGCGCCGCGTCGCGCTGCGGAGCTGATCAAAACCGGTCCAGTCCGAATGGGCTCACTTGAGCTGGCCGGCGGTCAGGCCGGACTGGACCTGGCGCTGGAAGAGGATGTAGACCAGCAGTACCGGGACCACCGCGATGGTGAGGCCGGCGAAGAGCTGCGCGTAGTCGCCGGCGTAGCCCTGGTTGACCGAGAGCGCGGCGAGCCCCTGGGCGAGCACCCACTTGGACTCGTCGCCCTGCATGAGCACCTGGGGCAGCAGGAACTGGTTCCAGTGGCTGAGGAAGTTGAAGATCGCGACGCTGATCAGTCCCGGACGCGCCATCGGCAGCATCACCTGGAAGAAGAGCCGGAAGTGACCGCAGCCGTCGACCAGTGCCGCCTCCGCGACGGCCGTGGGCAGGGTACGGAAGAAGGCGGTCAGGAAGAACACCGTGAACGGCAGCGAGTACGCGGCGTAGACCAGGATCAGCCCGGTCCAGGTGCCGAACAGGCCGGCGTTGCGCACCACGAAGAACAGCGGCACCAGGGCGAGGAAGACCGGGAACATCAGCCCACCGACGAACAGGTAGTAGACGACCTGCTTGCCCCGGAACTCGTAGCGCGCGAAGACGTACGCGGCGGTGGCGCCCATCAGCATGGTCAGGGTGACCGAGCCCGCGACCACCACCAGGCTGTTCAGGAAGTACTGGCCGATGTGCGCCCCGCTCCACGCGCGCGACCAGTTGTCGAAGCGCAACGCGCCGGGCAGCGACCACGGGTCGGCCAGGATCTCCGCGTTGCTCTTGAACGAGCTGATGAACATCCAGAGCAGCGGCAGTACGGTCAGCGCACCCCAGAACAGCAGGAAGCCGTGCGACAGCACGTTGGCGACACCGAGTTCGCGGCGTACCGGGCGGTCGGCGGGGCCGGGAGGCTCGTCGGGCAGCGCCACGGACGCGGGCTTGTCCAGAGTCGTCACGAGTACTCGATCCTGTCTCGCTTGCTGGCCCGCAGCGCCAGCACCGCCACCGTGAGGGTCAGGAAGAACATCACCACGCCGATCGCCGAGGCGTAGCCGAACTTGGTCTCGCTGCCGAACGCCGTGTCGTACATGCGTACGCCGATGACGTCGGTGGAGAAGTTGGGACCGCCGTTGGTCATCAACTGCACCAGGATGAACCCGTCCAGGGCGAAGATGGCCAGGTAGACCCAGGCGACCTGGACGGTGTCCCAGAGCAGCGGGATGGTCACCTTCCACAGCGTGGTCAGCCGGGAGGCGCCGTCGAGCATGACCGCCTCGTAGATCTCCTTGGGGATGGCCGACATGGCTGCGCCGAAGAGCACCACGTAGAAGCCGACGTTGCTCCAGATCATCACGGCGAGCACGCACCAGAAGGCGGTCCGCGGATCCCCCAGCCAGGTGGGCGCGCCCAGACCGACGCTGTTCAGGGCGCTGGTGAGCAGACCCTTGTTCGGGTGGTAGACCTCTTTCCACAGCAGCGCGATGATCACGACGGAGAGCACCTGGGGGAAGAAGTAGACCGTGCGGTAGAACGACGAGCCGCGCACCCCGCTGACCCCCGCCCGGCCCTTGCGCCCGCCCATGTTGAGCATGGCGGCGAAGAAGAGGCCGAGCACGATCGTCAGCACCGGAACCAGCGCCAGCAGGATCGCGTTGTTCTTCAACGCGTTCCAGACGTAGTCGTCGTTCCAGAGCGTCTTGAAGTTCGCCAGCCCGACCGAGTTGGCGTCGGCCGAGTAGCCGAGCCAGTCGGTGGTGGAGATCTGGAACGCCTGCAGGTACGGCGACACGACGAAGATGACGTAGAGCAGCACCGGCGGCACCAGGAAGGTGACGATCAGCGGGTACTTGCCATGTCTCACGATGAGGTCCTACCTCTTCAGCGGCGGCCCGGTGGGACGGGGCGGTCCGCCCCGCCCCACCGGCCGGGGTGTCAGGCGGCCCGCTTGTACTTCTTGATCGAGCTGTCCTGGGCGATCGAGTCCGCGCCCTTCTGGCACTGGTCGAGGAACTCCGCCGGGCCGATCCGCCCGCTGAAGAACTCGCCGCACGCGGCGTCGATGAGGTTGCGCTCCAGCTTGCGGTAGTAGTTGTTGTAGACCCAGTTGAAGCCGTTGCTGCCGGAGGCCTCCAGCGCCTTGACGACCGTGTTCAGCCCGAACGGCAGCTCGACGCCCTCGCTGGCACCGGCCACCACGGTCAGGCTGGAGACCTTCTTGGTGAAGTCCTGCGCGCCCTTCTTGGAGAGCATGACCCGGAAGAACTCCAGGCCGCCGGCGACGTTCTTGGCCTTCGCCGGGACCATGAACGGCTCCCCGGCGGTGCCCCGGACGGCCTCGAACGGCAGCTTGTCGCCGCTGCCCAGGCTCGGGGTCGGCTGGATGGTCATGTTGAACCCGGCCGGCGTGACGTCCTTCTGCTCGCTCTCCAGCCAGGAACCGCAGGAGATGAAGGCCGCCTTGCCCTGGCACCACGCGGTCTGCGACTGCTTGTGGTCGAGGCCGGGCGAACCCTCGAGGATGAACTTGTCCTTGACGATCTGGTGCCAGGCGTCGGCTGCGGTCTTCATCGCGTCGGACTTCCAGGCGTTGGGCTCCAGGTTGTCGATCGCCGTGGCGACCGAGGGGCCGCCGAACTTGATGGCGGTCGAGATGACCGGCCAGCTCATGTAGCGCGGGTGCGCGCCCGCGTACGTCCAGGGGGCGATCCCCGCGGCCTTGATCTGCTTGCACAGCGCGATGTGCTCGTCCCAGGTCTTGGCGTACTCCCACTTGCGCTCGGTGAAGAGCTTGGTGGAGTGCCAGATGCCGTAGACGGTGTAGGTGTAGTTCATGACCAGGAACTTGCCGTCGTACGAGCCGACCTCGACGGCGCCCGGGAGCAGGGTGTCCTTGACCGTCTTGCCCGGGATGTCGAGGCTCGGGGCGGCCAGCAGCTCGCCCAGGTCGGCGATGGCGTTCTGCGACACCAGGCCGTTGAAGTCGATCTGGTTGGCGCCGGAGTTGTTGACCACGTCCGGCGGGGTGTTGTCGACGAAGCGCGGCTGGAGGGTCTTCGCGATCTCCTGCGTCGCCGAGTGGTTGATCTTCGCCTTCGGGTACTTCTCGGTGTACATGGCCTCGTGGGCCTTCGCGTACTCCTCGCCGAAGCCGCCGTTGAAGATCACCACCTCGAGGGGCGCGTCCTCCTTGACACCGAGCGGGTTCTGCTCGCTCTTGGTGCCCTTGTAGGTGCCGGCGTCGCCCTTGTCGTCGTCACCGCCGCCCGTGGCGCAGCCGGTCAGCAGGCCGGCGGCGGGGGTGGCCAGGAGGCCGGCGGCGGCGGTGCGCCGCAGGATGTCACGCCTGTTCATGGTCTCTCCTCGGATCGGTCCGGGCGGTCGCCGGATGGGGGATGGTGACCGCCGCACGAGGCGCAGGGGGAATTTGTCTTCAGTTCGCAATATGTTGCTGAAGAATTTCTACGGCAGGAGGGCGCGGACTTCAACCCCCGGGGACCGAACCGTTATCAGCAGCGGCCAGTCCACGCCTGACGTACCCTCGGGGCCATGCGCCGCCTGCGGCAACTCGCCGCGCGCACCCCCGCTGGTCGGCAACGTTACGTCGACCTGCTCCGGGCGCTCGCGATCGGCATGGTCGTTCTCGGCCACTGGGCGGTCGCCACGATCGGCGAGGACGCCGCCGGCCGGCCGACGGGGCGCTCGGCGCTGCCCGACCTGCCGTGGGCGTACCCGCTCACCTGGGTCGCCCAGGTCATGCCGATCTTCTTCCTGGTCGGCGGGTACGCCAACGCCGCCTCGCTGGCCGCCCGCCGGGCCGCCGGCGTCGACGCCACCGCGTGGCTGCTGGACCGGGGCGCCCGGCTGCTGCGCCCGACGACCGCGCTGCTGCTGGTGATCGCCGGCGGCGCCGCGCTCGCGTCGCTCGGCGGCGCCGGGGCGACGCTGGTGCGTACCGTCGCCTGGTTCGCCACGATCCCGCTCTGGTTCCTCGCCGCCTACCTGATCGTGGTGCCGCTGACCCCGGCGATGCTCGCCCTGCACCGGCGCTTCGGCCTGCTCGTGCCGGCGGCGCTGGCCGCGTTGGTCGTCGCCGGCGACGTGGGGCGGGCGCTGGGCCCGGCGGAGCTGGCGCTGCCGAACTACGTCCTCGGCTGGCTGGCCGTGCACCAGCTCGGCATCGCCTGGCGCGACGCCGACGCCGGGCGTCACGACGCCCACCCGGACGGGACGGGCGGGCACCCGCCACGCCCCGCGGCCGCGCGCGACCGGGCGGGGCCACGTCGGCTGCCGCTGTCGCGGCGCGCGGGCGCGGCGGCGCTGCTGGGCGGCCTGGCCGCAACGGTGCTACTGACCACCGTCGGACCGTACCCGGTGAGCATGCTCAACGTCCCGGGCGAGCGGCTGGACAACGCCGCCCCGCCCAGCCTGGCCCTGCTGACGCTGACCGCTGCCCAGTTCGGGCTGATCCTGCTGCTGCGCGACCCGGCGGAGCGCTGGCTGCGCCGCCCCCGCCCGTGGCAGGCGGTGATCGCGGTGAACGCCGTCGTGCTCACCGTCTTCCTCTGGCACCTCACCGCCGCGATCCTGCTGGTCGGCGCGCTGGACGCGGCCGGGAGGCTGCCGACCCCACCCGCGGGGTCGGCGGCCTGGCTGGCCTGGCGGGTGCCGTGGGTGCTGATGCTGACCGTGGTGCTGGCCGCCCTGGTCGCCGTCTTCGGCCCCGTCGAGGCCCGCACCGGCCGCGCCGGGCAGGGTCGGCCGGCCGGCGGCGGGGCCGCGTCGGGCCGCGCGCCGGCCGGCGGCGGGTGGCGGGCCACCGTGCGCAGCGCGCTCACCGCCGCCGGTTTCGCCGCCGTGGTGTACGCCCTGGTGGTCAACGCCCAGACGCCGAGGGCGGCGCCCGAGCCGCTGGGGCTGCCGGCGGCGGCGCTGGTGACGTACCTGGCCGGGGCCGGCACCCTGCGCCTGCTCAGGTCTGGGTGGGGAAGCCGAGGTTGACCCCGCCGTGCCGGGGGTCCAGCCAGCGGCTGGTGACCACCTTGCCCCGGGTGAAGAAGCGCACCCCGTCCTCGCCGTGCGCGTGCAGGTCGCCGAAGAGCGAGGCCTTCCAGCCGCCGAAGGAGTAGTACGCCATCGGCACCGGGATCGGCACGTTGACGCCGACCATGCCGACCTCCACCTCGTGCTGGTAGCGCCGGGCCGCGCCGCCGTCGTTGGTGAAGATCGCCGTGCCGTTGCCGTACAGGTTGGCGTTGACCAGCTCCACCGCCTCGTCGTACGAGCCGACCCGCAGCACGCCGAGCACCGGGCCGAAGATCTCGTCGGTGTAGATCGACATGTCCGGCGTGACGTGGTCGAACAGCGTCGGGCCCAGCCAGAACCCGTTCGGGTCCCCGTCCGGCTCGACGTCGCGGCCGTCCACCACCGGCACCGCGCCGGCGGCCACCCCCGCCTCGACGTACGCGCGCACCCGGGCGGCGTGCGCGGCGGTGACCAGCGGGCCCATGTCGCAGCCGCGCCGGCCGTCGCCGGTGCGCAGCCGGCCCATCCGCTCGGCGACCCGGGCGACCAGGGCGTCGGCGACCGGCTCCACCGCGACCAGTGCCGAGATCGCCATGCACCGCTCCCCCGCCGAGCCGAACCCCGCGTTGACCGCCGCGTCGGCGGCCAGGTCCAGGTCGGCGTCGGGGAGCACCACCATGTGGTTCTTCGCCCCGCCCAGCGCCTGCACCCGCTTGCCGGCGGCGGTGCCGCGCTGGTGGACGTGCCGGGCGACCGGGGTGGAGCCGACGAACGACACCGCCTTCACGCCCGGGTGGTCCAGCAGCGCGTCCACGGCCTCGGCGTCGCCGTTGACCACGTTCAGCACCCCGTCGGGCAGGCCGGCCTCGGCGAACCACTCCGCCAGCAGCAGCGCCGCGCTCGGGTCCTTCTCGCTCGGCTTGAGCACCACCGCGTTGCCGCAGGCCACCGCGATCGGCAGGAACCACAGCGGCACCATCGCCGGGAAGTTGAACGGGGAGATCACCGCGACGACGCCGAGCGGCTGCCGCAGGCTGTACGAGTCGACCTCGGTGGAGACGTTCTCGCTGAACCCGCCGCGCAGCGCGGAGGGGATGCCGCAGGCGTACTCGATGATCTCCAGGCCGCGCTGCACCTCGCCGGCGGCGTCGGCGAGCACCTTGCCGTGCTCGGCGGTGATCACCCCGGCGAGCCGGTCCCGCCGCGCGTGCACCAGCTCCCGGAAGGCGAACAGCACGGCCGTCCGCCTCGCCAGCGACGCGTCCCGCCAGAGCCGGGCCGCGCGCCCGGCAGCCTCCACCGCGACCGCGACGTCCGCCGCCGAGGCCAGCTCCACCCGGGCGGTACGCCGACCGGTCGCCGGGTCGAAGACGTCCCCGTGCCGCCCGGACGAGCCGCTGAACGGCTTGCCGTCGACGAAGTGGCCGATGACGTCCACGCCGTGCTCCGCCGCGCTCACGCCGCCACCTCCGCCGCCACGCAGGAGCGGATGGCGTCGACCAGGATGGCCAGGCCCTCGCGGGCCTCGTCCTCGGTCAGCGTCAGTGGCGGGCCCATCCGCAGCACGTTGCCGTACAGGCCGCCCTTGCCGGTCAGCAGCCCGCCGGCCCGGCACGCCTCGAAGACCCGACCGGTCAGCGCCGGATCCGGCTCGGCGGTGCCCGGCCGGACGAACTCGACGCCGAGCATCAGCCCCTTGCCGCGTACCTCCGCGACGCCGTCGAGACCGCCCACGGCGGCGCGCAGGCCGTCGGCGAGGATCGCGCCGGTGCGGGCCGCGTTGGCTTGGAGGTCGTGGTCGAGCAGGTAGTCGAGCACCGCGTTGCCGGCCGCCGTCGAGACCGGGTTGCCGCCGAAGGTGGAGAAGCTGATGCCCGGCACCGACTCCAGCACGTCCGCGCGGCCGACCACGCCGGCCAGGGCGAAGCCGTTGCCGATGCCCTTGGCGAAGGTGAGCAGGTCCGGGGTCACGCCGTGCGCCTGGTAGCCCCAGAAGTGCTCCCCGGTACGCCCCCAGCCGGTCTGCACCTCGTCGCAGACGAACAGGATGCCGTGGGAGTCGAGAACCTTCTTCCAGGCCGCGAAGAGCCCGTCCGGCGGGTGCACGAAGCCGCCCACGCCCTGGATCGGCTCGGCGATCAGGCAGGCCACGTCGCCGGCGGTCTGGGTGGCGAGCACCTCGTGCAGGTCCTCCACGGCCGCCTCGAGACGCTCGGCCTCGCCCAGCCGGGCCAGCAGGCCGCGCAGCCGCTCGCCGGAGTGCAGCCAGGCCACCTGGAGCGGGTTGAGCGCGCTGGCCGACCAGCCCCGGTTACCGGTCACGCCCATCGCCGCGTACGACCGGCCGTGGTAGCTGTTGCGCACGGCGAGGATCTGGTGCGAGCGGCGGTGGTTGGTGGCGACCAGCAGCGCCGCCTCGTTCGCCTCGGTGCCCGAGTTGGTGAAGAAGACCCGCGCGTCGGGGATGCCGGAGAGGCGGGCGACCTTCTCGGCCAGTTCGACCTGCTGCCGGATCAGGTAGAGGGTGGAGCTGTGCACGATGCCGGTGCGCAGCTGCCGCTCGACGGCCTCCCGGATCTCCGGGACGTCGTAGCCGATCATGTTGGTCAGCACGCCGCCGAAGAAGTCGAGGTAGGTGCGGCCCCGGGCGTCGGTGACCCGACGGCCGGAGCCGGAGACCAGCTCGATCGGCTCGTCGTAGTAGAGCGGCATCCAGGACGGGAGCACGGCCCGGTGCCGGGCCAGCAGGTCGTCGGTGGTCATCGTCGCACCCTCTCAGCGGCGTTCGCGGTAACCGCACGCTGCCACCAGCCGGCGGCGGGGACAAGGGGCGGTGGGTGGCGCGGCACCGCGGCCGCCCCACACCGTCGCCCGGCCCGGTCGTTCGTCGCCGGCCCGGTCGTCGCCGCCGGCCCGGTCGTTCGTCGCCCGGGCACCCGGCCGCCGGTACGATCCGGCGGTGCGGACCGGTGAGGAAGCGCCGCGTGGGGCGCCGGCGCTGCCGACCGGCGCGGCGGGCACGAGCGTCGAGACGATCGCGGCCGGCGTACGGGCCTGGGTGGGCTCCGGACCGCTGCGCGACCTCGTCGGGCACTTCGGCGGCACGTGGCCGGACGGGGACGTGGCGGGAGTGCTGGCCGGCCTCGACGACTTCTCCGCCCGGCACTGGGACTTCCGGGGTGGCCGGGAGCGGCCGGACGCCCGGGAACCGGCCGTCGACGCGGCCACCGCGCGGCTGGTGCTCGCCACCGCCGCCGCGCTCGGCATGGTGCGTCCGGCGGCGCCGGCCCGCTCGCGGTACGCCCACCTGGTCGTGCTCGGCGGGTTGGCGCACGCCTGCCAGCGCCGGGTCGCGTACGCGGCGCACCTGCTGCGCGGCGGCACCCGGGTCGGCGGCGAGGTGGCGGTGCTGGGCAGCTTCCGCCCGCTGTCGGACGCGGAGTGCCGGGCCCTGGAGGTGGCCGGCGTCCCGCCCTGCGACACCGAGGTGGCGGCGCTGGACGCGGCGGTGCGGCGGGAGTTCGCGGTGACCGTCCCGGCCGAGGAGGACGGCCACGACGCCGACCACCCCCACCGCTCCTGGTCGTCGCGCACGTACCGGCCCGAGGGCGGCCCGCCGGTGCGCGTACTGGCCGCCCCGTCCGGCGATCCCGCGCGGCGCCGCGCGCACACCGCAGACACCCAGCGGTTCTGGGCCGAGCACGTCCGCCTGCGCGCGGGCGACGCGGTGCTGATGGTGACCGCGCCGATCTACGTGCCGTTCCAGCACTGCGACGCGCTGCGCACCCTCGCCGTGCCGTACGGCTGCGCGATCGAGACCGTCGGCGTCGACCCGGCCCTGCCCGACCTGGCCGGGCTGCCCGAACCGGCGCTCACCCCGGGTCGCTACCTCCAGGAGATCCGCTCGGCCATCCGGTCCGTGCGGGCCCTGCACACGGCGCTGGGCGACGGCTGACCGGCGCACGACCGGGGGCCGACGCACGACGGATCCCCGCGCGCCGGCCCCGTGGACCGCGATCAGTTGACGTAGACGGGGGCGTTGCCCTTGCTGGAGTCCTGCACGGGCGAGTACGCCGCGGAGAAGTACGCCGTGCCGAAGCAGAGGCTGGGGCCGGAGAACTTCGTCAGCGTCTGGTTGGTGAAGGTGATCGAGTTGTTGGCGTTGGTCGCCGTGCCGGTCAGGCTGTTGGTGCTGGTCCGGTAGACGCAGGTGATCGCGCCGAGCAGCGAGTTCAGCACGACGGTGCTCTGGATCGGCGCCGTCGCCGTGCCGCTGATCTTGACCACGCCGGCGCTAGTGACCGAGGTGGCGTACGGCAGGTTCTGCACGGTCACGCTCTGCACCCCGGTGGTGCCGATGACGTTGGTGGTGCAGTTGGTGAAGGACTGGGCGGTCAGGCTCTCGGTGGCGGTGCCCGGGGCCGCCGGGTTGCTCAGCACCTTGGCGCTGAAGGTGGACGCGGCGCACTTCACGCCGGTGGTGCCCGAGGCGGAGGAGTAGAAGGTGGCGTTGGTGCCGGTCCTGAGGCTGGCCCGGATCACGTCGTTGACGGCGACGGCGGTGCCGCCCGGCGTCGGGTAGGTCAGCACGTTGTTGGCGAACGGTGCCGGGGTGGCGGAGCGCGGAGCGGCGGCCGAGCCCGGGGCGGCGGCGAGGCCGGTCAGCAGCGCGAGGGCGGTGAGACCCACGCCGATTCGTCCGTACCTGAGCATGGTTCTTCCTTTCCGGGGCGGGGGAGGGTCGACTCGCGTGGGCGGGGGGTGCCCGCGCGGCGACCGGGGCTGTCGCGTCATGGACGGCGGTGGGGGTTGCCGGGCGGCCGTCGGGGCCGGACGGCGGTGGCGGTGGTGGTGCGGCGACGTCAGCGGGCAGGCCGGCGTGGCACGCCGCGGCGCAGCGGCGTCACCTGCGTCTTTCCGGCCTTGGGAGGGCGCTCCTGTTCCGCGATAATGGCAGCCATCGAGCCCTCCTTCGATGAGTCAACGGGTGACCATCCGGAAGATCACCCATGGTGACGGGATCCCAACTGAGCGTGCAGCAAGTTATAAACCCCGGAGGGTCGTAAAGTCAATGAATGGAGAGGCAGGCACGTTGACCACGCAGCGCCGCCCGCATCCGGCACCCCTGCCGGGCGCACGCCCCGGTCGCGACCCCGATCGCGCGATCAAGCGTGGCCCGCGCCGGCTCTCCGCCGAGGCGGTGGCCGCCACCCAGCGCGACCGCCTCTTCGACGGGCTCGTGCGGGAGGTGGCGACGAAGGGCTACGACAACGCCCGGGTCACCGACATCTGCCACGCCGCCGGGGTGACCCGACCGGCCTTCTACGCCCTCTTCAGCGGCAAGGAGGACGCCTTCCTCGCCGCGTACCGGCACGGCGTCGCCGTGCTGTCGCAGCTCATGGAGAGCGCTTACCGGGAGGCCGGGCCGACGTGGTCGGACGCCGCCCGCGCCGCCCTGCGCACCCTGCTGGAGGTGCTGGCGAGCGTGCCCGCCTTCGCCCGGATGGCGCTCGTCGAGGTGGACGCGGCCGGCCCGGACGCCCGCCGGGAGCGCGACGCCCTGCTCGGCAGCTTCCGCCGGTTCTTCGCCGACGCCGGCCCCGGCCCGACGGTGGACGTGGACCGGGACGCGCTGGTCTCCACCGTGGTCGGCGGGATCCACGCCACAGTGCGCAGCCGGGTGGCCCAGGGCCGGGCGACGGAGCTGCCCCAGCTGCTGCCGGTGCTCACCTACGCGGCCACCGCGCCCTTCCTCGGCACCGACGACGCGGCCCGGGCGACGCGGCTGGCTCGCCCGGCCGACGGCCCGGGCACGACCGCGCCGTGCGCGCCGGCCGGCGAGGCGGCCACCCTGTCCTGACGGCGCCCCCGGCCTCCCGGCCGGGCAGCCGACGCCGCGCGGTCGGAAACCGCAGCGGTTTTTCACTTTGGCCGCATTTGGCAGATACCGCCTCAACCAGCTCCCACCGGCCGTTGACCCGGCATTTACTCGGCGGTAACTTCAGCCTGCGCAGAACCTTGAGTCGATTTCCCATTGTCGCCGATCAATTGATCTTCGAAAGGGAGCCCGCCATGTCGGAGCAGATCGCACCGATCGAACCCGATCCGCCGCGCAGCGGCGTGCGCTGGCGCCGGTTCGCCGCCACGCTGGGCACCGTCGTGGCGGGTGCCGCCGGCATGGTCGTGCTGACCGCCCAGGGCGTACTGGGCGCGCAGTTCGCCATCTCCGGCATGCCGTTCACCGTCACCGCCGACAAGCTCACCGGCACGGGATTCGAGCAGTTCGCCACCATCGACCAGATGATTCCGGACAGCCCCAACCAGGGCGACACCGGCGGACAGGTCCTGGTGATGGTGTCGGCGATCGACAAGGCCGAGCTGACGAACCTCTGCCAGAGCATCAACCTGGGCGGCGTCTACCTGAAGATCACCGCCGGCGGCGCCGGCACACCGGTCACCGCCCGCACCCTGGTCGTCGACGGCGACGAGGTCGCCGGCAACGCCTCCTTCAAGAACATCAACGTCGGGCAGGACGCCAGCACCCTCGACCAGGTCCCCGGGGTCAAAGGCAACCCCGGCGTCTTCGCCCAGCAGTCGGACACGGTGATCATCACCAACCTGCGGCAGAACAACTACGCCACCACGGCGGCCGTCTTCAACCTGCCCGACCTGCGCATGGCGTTCACCTCCGACGGATGCTGACGTGACCGCCGCGGGACACCACCCGGTGCCAGCCGCCCGCCGACCCGGCGGGCGCTGGCGCCGCTGGCGGCGGGGCCGCCCGTTCACCGCCGGGGTGCTGATCGCGCTCGGCGGCACGGAGATGCTCGTGACCCTGCGCGCGCCGCTCGGGGTGCTGCTGCACGTCGGGCCGCAGGGGCTGGCCGCGTACCTGGTGCCGGCCGTCCTGGTGCTCTGCGGGGTGCTGCTGGTCGCCACTCCGCAGCAGCGGGTCTTCTACGCCGTGCTCTCGCTGCTGCTCGGGCTGGTCTCCTGGCTGACCTCGAACCTGGGCGGCTTCCTGGTCGGGATGCTCCTGGCCCTCGTCGGCGGGGCACTCGCCTTCGCCTGGACGCCCGACAAGCGGCGCCAACCGGCCGGCGCCACCGGGGCGCCCGCAGCACCGGCCCCGCAGACCGGAACACCGCCCCCGCAGACCGGGGACCCGGACGACGACGCGGGCGACGACGAGCTGCTGCCGGGCCTGGGCACGACGCACCCGACGCCCGCCGACCGGGGCTGAGTCAGCCGGCGGTGTCGCGTACCGCCTGGGCGAAGACCTCGGAGCGGTGCTCGAAGTTGCGGAACCGCCCGTAGCTCGGCGCCGCCGGGGAGAGCAGCACCACCCCGTCGGCCGGGGTCACCTCGCGGGCCAGCCGGACGGCGTCGACCAGGTCGTCGACCACCTCGGTACGCACCTTCGGCAGGCCGGCGAGCGCCTCGACGATCCGGGCGCCGCTGTCGGGGATGCCGAGCACGGTGAGCTCGCGCTCCGCGAGGTGCTCGCGCAGCGGCGCGTAGTCCAGGCCCCGGTCGGTGCCGCCGACGATCACCGTCAACGGCCGCCCCTCGTACGCGTCGATCGCGTGCATGGCCGCGTACGGGCTGGTGGCGAGGGTGTCGTCGACGAAGGTCAGGCCGGACGGGTCGGCGATCTCGGTGAGGCGGTGGGCCAGCCCCTGGAACTCGGCGACCGCCACGGCCAGCGTGTCCCGGCGTTCCACCACGTCGACGCCGAGCGCGTCGAGCACGGCGAGCGCCACACAGAGGTTGCCCTCGTTGTGCCGGCCGACCAGGGGTAGCACCGCGCGCGGGAACAGCGGCCGGTCGCCGAGGTGGAACCAGGGCGTACCGTCCGCGCCGCCGGCCACGTGGGCGGTGTCCGGCAGGCCGGCGCGCACCGCCGCGCGGTCGCCCAGTTCGAGGGCGAGCCTCGGGTCGGCGCCGTTGACCACCACGGTCCGTGGCCCGTGCGCCAGCAGGTTGAGCTTGTCCCGGTAGTACTCGGCCTCGCCGCCGTGCGCGTCGAGGTGCTCGGGGAAGAGCGCGGTGACGACCGCGACCCGGGGCGAGTCGGTCAGGTCGCTGCACTGGTAGCTGGACAGCTCGAGCACGTACAGCTCCGCCTCGGGCAGGTCCAGCGTCGGCACGCCGATGTTGCCGCCGAAGACGTTCGGCCGGTCGACGGCGGCGAGCAGGTGGCTGATCAGGCTGGAGGTGGTGCTCTTGCCCTTGCTGCCGGTGACGCCGATCGTGCGGGCGGCGTGGTCGGCCATCCACAGGGCGGTGCCCTGGGTGACGGTCACCCCGCGTCGGCGCAGCTCCACCAGCCACGGGTGGGTCTGCGGCACGCCGGGCGAGCGGACCACCACGTCGGCGGCGGCCAGCCGGGCGAAGCCCTCCTCGCCGGTGACCAGCGGCGCGGCCTCGGCCAGCGGCCCCTCCCAGGGCAGGCTGAGGAAGTTGGCGCTGTCGTCGACGGCGACCAGGTCGGCCGGGCCGTGCGCGGCGATCGCGGTCACCGCGGCCCGGCCCTCCCGGCCGGCCCCCCAGACGGCGACGGTACGTCCGCGCAGGTCAGACAGGCGCACGGGCTCTCCTCAGGGGGTGTTGTCGGGCGTGGCAGGGGCGGGGTCCGGCGCAGCCGGACACGGCCGGACGAACCAGGGCCTAGTATGGCGTGTGCCCAACGAGCAGCTCCGGCGGATGGACGCCTTCACCTTCCCGTCCTACTCGATCGACCTCTCCACCGGGGAGGTGTTGTTCGACTACGCCCTCACCGGCCCCGACGGCGAGCAGCGGTTCACCGAGGTGGTCACCCTTCCCCTGCCGGACGCGCCGCCCTCGGACGAGACCGTGGCGACCCTGGGCCGGGTGCTGGAACTGCTGCACGTGGTCGCCGGCGTCAGCTACTACAAGGCCGCCGCGCCGCCCCGCCTGGTGCTGCCGGCGCCGCTGGGCCCGGCCGCCGCCGAGCTGGTCACCGCCGTCTACACCAAGGGCCTCGCGGAGTACGCGTACCGCAACCAGCTGCCGCACGTGCTCGAGCTGCGCCCGGAGGTGCCGGCCGGCACGGTCACCCCGGCCCGGGAGTACGACGACTCCGACCGGCGTCCGCTCTCGGCGGTCGGCGGCGGCAAGGACTCCATCGTCAGCCTGGAGGCCCTGCGCCGGGCGGGCTTCGACCCGGTGCCCTTCTCGGTCAACCCGAACCACGTGATCGTCGCGGTGAACGAGGCGTCCGGGCTGGGCCCGCTCGCCGCCCGGCGGCGCATCGACCCGGTGCTGTTCGAGCTGAACGCCGCCGGGGCGCTCAACGGCCACATTCCGGTCACCGCGATCAACTCGCTGATCGCCGTCGCCACGGCGGTGCTGCACGGCCTGGGCCCGGTGGTGATGTCCAACGAGCGCTCGGCGTCGGACCCGAACCTGGTCTGGAACGGCCACGAGATCAACCACCAGTGGTCCAAGGGTGTGGAGGCGGAGGGGCTGCTCCGGGCCGCGCTGGCCTCGCACGCCGGGCTCACCGAGCCCTACTTCTCGCTGCTTCGCTCGCTGTCGGAGCTGCACATCGCCCGGTCGTTCGCCGAGATCGACCGCTACGACGACGTGGTGACGAGCTGCAACGCCGCGTTCAAGCTGCGCGACGCCAGCGAGCGCTGGTGCCGGGACTGCCCGAAGTGCCGGTTCGTCTTCCTGGCCATGGCGCCGTTCATGCCCCGCGAGCGGGTCGCCCGCATCTTCGGCGGCGACCTGCTCGCCGACGAGTCGCAGATCCCCGGCTACCGGGAGCTGCTGGGCGTGGACGGGCACAAGCCGTTCGAGTGCGTCGGCGAGGTGGAGGAGTCGGTGGTGGCCCTGAGCCTGCTGGCCGAGCAGGACCAGTGGCGCGACGCCCCGGTCGTCCGCGCCCTGGTCGACGCGGTCCCGGCCACGGCCTGGTCGACGGCGGCCACCTCGGACGTCTTCACCCCGGGCGGCCCGAACCACATCCCCCCGCCCTACGCCAAGGCCCTCACCGCCCTCACCTGACCCCCTCCCTCTCCCCTCCCCCTCCCTCTCCCCACCCCCGCCCTCTCCCCACCCCCGCCCTCTCCCCGTTGATCATGAAGTTGTTGCGCTTCGCCTCGGCGTGTCGCGGCAACAACTTCATGATCAACGGGGTGACCAGGGGTCAGCGGGGCGACGCGGGGTCAGCGGGGTGATGCGGGGTGGGTGCGGATGGCGTCCAGGGCCAGCAGGGCCACGTGCAGGGAGAGGCAGGCCTCGACGGAGTCGAGGTCCACGTCCAGGACGCGGCGGATCCGGGCCAGGCGCTCGTAGAAGGCCGGTCGGGACAGGTGTGCCGCCCCGGCCGCCGCCGACTTGTTGCGGCCCTGCTCCAGGTACGCCCGCAGGGTGCCCAGCAACTGTTCCCGCGGGTGCTGCGCGTCGTGGGTCAGCAGTGCGCCCAGTTCCCGCTCGACGAAGGTCTGCAACCGGGGCTCGTCGCGCAGCAGGTGCAGCAGCCCCGCCAGCCCGACGTGCGGCAGCCGGAAGACCGGCAGGTCCCGCCGGTCCCGCCGGGCAGCGTCGGCGATCTGCCGGGCCTCGACCAGCGACCGGCGCGCCTCCCGCAGGCTGGGCACGCCAGAACCGGCCGCGACGAGCAGTCCGCCGCCTGCCGGCCGGGCCACGCCGTTCGTCCGCCCGTGGGACCGGGCCGGTCCGTCACCACGGACGGGGCCGCCCGGGCGGGCCTGGCCGTCGGGACGAGCCGAGCCGCCCGGGCGAGGATGACCCTCCGGGCGAACGAGCGAGTCCGGGCGGGCATGGCCGTCCGAGCGGGCGGGGGCGTCCGGGCGGGTGCGGTGCAGCGCGGTGGCGAACGCGGCCAGCGACCGCTCCTCGGCCGCCGGCTCCGGCAGGGCGAGCAGCACGCCGACGGCATGGTCGTCGATGGCGCTGGAAAGCCCGGTCAGCTTCGCCTCGTGCAACGCCTGCCCGACCGCCTCGGCGAGATCACGCAGCCGAGCAGGACCGGCCTCCGGACCGCCCGGCTGCCCCTGGTCCGGGGCCGGGCCGCCCTCCCCCGCCGGGTCGTCGGCCCGGTGCCGGACCACCACCCCGACCAGGTGCCGGCGCTCCAGCAGCACGCCGAGCGCCCGGGCCCGCAGGGCGACCTCGTCCACCGGCAGCGAGTGGTCGAGCAGGGCGGTGAGCAGCGTACGGTGGATCTGCCGTTCCAGGCCTTCGGCGTCGCGCCGGATGAGCCGGCCCAGGGCCAGCGTCGAGGCGGCCCGCTCGACGAGGATGGTCAGCCGGGTGGGCGGGACCACGGGCGGCGCGGCGACGCCGACGGGCGCACCGCCCTCCTCGGCGGGGTCGAACACGCGCCGGCCCGCCGCCAGGTCGCCCCCGCCGGGCCAGCGCAGCAGCAGCCGCCCCCAGTCCTGCCCCCGGGCGCCCACCGTGGTCACCAGCCACCCGTTGTCGCCGTCGTACGCGGTGCGCCCCGCCGGCCGGATCCGCCGCGAGTGCTGCTCCCAGCAGTCCAGCAGCAGCTCGGCGCTCTCCCCCGCCGGGTCGTACGCGAGCACCTGCCGGGAGAGGTTCTCCAGCACCACCGGGCAGCCGGAGAGGTCGGCGGCCTGCCGCACCACCTCGCTGGGGCCGGCGCCCTCCACCGACAGCTCCGTGAAGCGCTGGTGGATCTCCTCCGTCGCCCGCAGCTCGGTCAGCTGGGCGTCGACGATCAGCGCGTGCACGGCCTCGGTGATCCGGACGAACGGGGTGGCCCGCCGCAGCTCGACCAGGGGCAGGCCGCGCCGCTCGGCGGCGGCGGCCATCACCCGGGGCACCCCGCTGACGTACCGGCGGCCCAGCTCGACGACCAGGCCGGAGACGCCCACGTCGGCCAGGTCGCCGATGAAGGCGCGCAGCCCGGCGTCGTCGGCGGGCAGCCCGATCCCGGTGGTGAGCACCAGCTCGCCGCCGCCGAGCAGCGGGGCGATGTCGGGCACCTCGGTCACGTGCACCCAGCGCACCGGGCGGTCGAGACCGGCGTCCCCGGCGACCAGGCGCGGAGCGCCGTGGCGGACCGGGTCCAGCGCGAGGACCTCACGGACGGTAGGGAACACGGGCGACACGCTACCGTCCGTGACATAGATTCCGCACGGGCAGCCGCCCCGTCCCGGGTTCGTGCCGCCAAGTGCGTACAACCGGCGCGACAACCGCTGCCGAGACCCGGTCGGAAGTTGGGCGTTATCGCGGAAGCCGAACAGCCTACCTGGGCCGCCGCAGGGGTCAGTCGGTCGGCCGTGTCAGCTACGGGTCACGATGCCGGGTGCTCGACCTGTGCGCGCACCTGCGTAAACATCTTGCTCGGATTGTCGGCCGGCTTGAAGCCTCCGAAGTGAATCACGCCAATGACGTGCGGGGAGGCCCACCCGCAGACTTCGACGCGGACGCCGGCGTTCTTGCTGGTGCCGCAGCGTGCTATGCCGCCCAGCGGTCCCGGCGCGACCGGCTTCACGTCGACGACCGCCGTCAGCGCGCCGAACACGGCGTCGAGCGTCGTTTCCGGTGCGACAACAGTGCCGGAGACCCCGCTGACAAGCACGAACCGGCTGTCGTCGGGTCGATGAACCCCGAGCTCCGCTGAATACTTCTCCTTCCCTGCTGCGTAGGCGGTACCCACCGCGCTGGTCGGCTCACCCTGGAGAAGCCTTTTGAAGCCGCCGATGTTCTGCTTGGTCATATCGTGCAGTCGTCGGTCGATCGATTCGTTCCAGCCGTCGAGCAGCGTCTCGGGCGCGTCGAGTCGTATCGAAACGACACTGGGGCTGCTGCTGGGCGAGTGGCCGGCAGCGGGCCGTGACTCAGCGGTGTCCGTCGGCCGCGTGCATCCAGCCGCAAGCAGGACCGCCAGGACCAGTGCGTTGGCCTTCGCGGCGCGAAGGGCGCCACCCGTAGGCGTTGTCGTCATGCTCCACGCTTCCTCTCGAGGCCGGCGGCGCACGATATCGCGACGGGCCCGCGTCGCAGCAGGCTGGCCACCGCTGCGATGCCGCCCGAGTGTGTCGGTTAAGCGAATGCCTACTTCAGCCAGGTCTTGGCCCAGTGGGGTGATCGCTACAGCATCCAGTCCGATCCTTACCAGATCCTTGTGATGTCACGTCAGTCCCGGGCCCGCGCCCAGTCGAGGAAGCGTTCCCGCAGGTCGAGAGGGCGCTCGGGGTTGAGCTGGGTGAGCTGGGCGTGGGCCTCGGCCATCAGCCCGCCCAGGTGGAACAGCAGGCCGATGCGGTCGCCCCGGTACTCCGCCAGCAGGCCGAGCCGACCTGGCGGACAGGGCCACTCCGCGCCGCAGTTGCGGCACCGCCAGAGCGGGCGCATTGGCAGGTGCGGAATTCTCCGGTACGCCATCAGCGCATCCGCAGGGCGATGGCGCGAGCCTCGTCGTGGTTCAACGGCAGCCACCACAGGAACCGGCGTACCACGTCGATCGGGTCGGGGCCGCCCGGGTGGCCCCGGAGATCGCGGATCGCGGTGGTGAGTAGGGCCGACATCACCGGCAGCAGGTCCCGCGACGCGGGATCCGGCATCGCCCGCAGCTCGGGGCAGGGCCAGGGCTCCGTGCACCTCCGGCACCGCCAGTCGGGCGAACCGGCTACGTGCGCCGCCACGAGAGGCGTTCGCCGTCGGCCCCTGGAAACACACACGTCGACCTCCGTCGGCAGGGACGGGCCGCCCGGAAGCGGACGGCCGGGGCGGACCCGCCCGAGCCCTCCGGGCGCCGAGCGGGTCCGCCTGCGTGACAGTCTGGTGAGCGCGCGACTACCGTCGGAAGGCATTCGGCCCGGTCGTGGCCGCGCTTCGACAGCGGTACGCCGGGCCAGGATCCCGAGTGGAACTCAGGCGACCTGTGTGGAGGAACTGTGGAGGAGCCGACCGCCGACCTGATTCGCACCCAGCTGCGGCGGATGCGGATGAGCGCCAACCTCAGCCAGGAGGAGTTCGGCCGTATGGTGCACTATTCGGCGTCGATGGTGTCCGCCGTGGAGACGGGCACCCGCCCGCTCGACCGGGCGTTCCTGGCCCGCGCGGATGAGGTGCTCCGCTCCGGTGACCTGCTCGTGGCGCTGCTGCGGATCGCCGAACGGGACCGGGAGCCCTCGTGGTTCCGGCCGTGGCTGGAGGCCGAACGTGCCGCCAGGCAGCTCCGATACTTCAATCCAGCTCTGGTCCCCGGCCTGTTCCAGACGGAGAACTACGCCCGCGCCGTGCTGCGCTTCAACGACACCTTCTCCGAGGCCGAGGTCGAGCGGAAGCTGGCCGCCCGGCTGGCCCGGCAGGAAATCCTTATCAGGGAGGACCCGCCGCAGATCGTGGTGGTCGTGGACGAGTCGGTGCTGAGCCGGACGGCCGAGGGACTGAGCGGGATCATGGTGGAGCAGGTCGGCCGGCTGATCGAGGTGGCCGAGCTGCCGCACGTCCACATCCACCTCGTCCCGAGGAGCACCGGGCTGCACATCGGGTCGTCGGGCCCGTTCGCCCTGGCCCGCTCCGCCGACGGCGGCTGGGTCGGGCACCTGGAACATCAGCTCGGCGGGGCCGTGGTCGACGACGAGGACGGGGTGGCTGCCCTGCTGGCCCGGTGGGAGAATGTCCGCACCGAGGCCCTGCCCCGCCGGCAGTCCATCGACCTGATGAAGGAAGTGCAGGCGCACCATGAACCTCAGTGACGCCGTGTGGCGCACGTCCACCCGCAGCGGGTCGAGTGGCGGCGAATGCGTCGAGGTCGCCGACAACCTGCCCGGCGTCGTCGCCGTCCGCGACAGCAAGGACCCGGCGGGGGCGGCACTCACCTTCACGCCGGCCGCCTGGACGGCGTTCCTCGGCCTCGCCAAGCGCGCCTGACCGACACGGCCCGAGGGCGCCTCCCGCCGAGCGTTCCTCGATGCAGCAGACCCTGGATCTTGGAGCACACCCTGTCGTGGGCCACCCGCTGATGGCGCACTGTTCGCGACTACGAGCGCCATCCCGAACACACGCCGCGATGCCGCAGTGGGCCATGGCCGTCGTCCTGACCCGACGGTTGGTCCGCTTCCACCGCACCGGCCGCCTCCGAACCGTCACCAGCCCCGCCTGACTCGAACGACGACCCGCTGCGCGTCCTGAGCCGAGGCGGTAACGAGATACGGTCGAGATCATGACCATCATCTTCCCCGACCTCGGCCTGCACCTGGGCGTCCTGGACGCCCTGCTGGACGACGCGATCGCTGCCGACGACCTCAAGGCGCTCATCGAGTCGACCGGCCCCGACGGTCCGGAGGACGGCTACCCAGGTCCAGGCCCGCGCCTGGAGGCGTCACTGAAGCTGTTACATGCCGTCACGGTGCCGCCGGCCGAGGCCGCAGCGATCACCGAGTTGCAGTTCGACGGCGGCAGCGACATCTACATGCTGATCGAGCAGACCCTGGACATCGACACCGGCGGCGAGTCCGACGACTACAACGTGACGTCGCTGGAGGGCATTGACGCACTGTCCAGCCTGCGATCCCTGGACCTGGACGGCCACGGCTATCGTCCAGGGCCGTTGGACCTGACCCCGCTGACCGGCCACCCGGCCCTGTCGGAACTGGTACTGACCGGGAAGTGCACGGGAGCGGCGGCGCTGGAGTCGCTGCCTGCGCTACACACCCTGGACGTCTCGCTGGCGCACCTCGACGACCCCGATGTCCTGACCCGCCTGGAGGCCTGCGGAACGACGATCAACCGCTGACCGCGCCACCGCAGAGGCCGTTGCCCCACAGAGGCCGGGAGTCCTGGGCTTGATATGGCCCGCCCGCGTGAAGCCGTTGAATCCTGCTCGATCGGTCAGGGCGCAGGCACGGGTCAGCCGAGTGCCTTGCGCAGCAGCGCCGTCAACTGGTCCTGCTCGTCGGGCGAGAGTCGTCCGACCGCCGTGCGGGCGAAGGTGAAGGCCGTTGCGAACCGGTGGTTGATCTCGTCTCCCCGGGGGGTTCTCGCGACGAGCCGTGCGCGGCGGTCCCGGGGGTTCGGTTCGCGGGTCACGAGGCCGAGCGCTTCGAGACGCACGACGATCTGGGTGATGTTGGAGGCATCGCAGCCGAGTTCCTCGGCCAGGGCGCCCATGCCCCGTCGCTCATCGAGTCGCCCGAGCACACATGCCTGCGCCGGGCTGAGCGACAGCTCGGCTGCCGCCGTCTCGTAGGCGCGGTCGTACACGTCGACCAGGTCGAACAGGGCTGCTTCGGCCTCGGACGAGGGAGTCACGGGTCCGTTCGGCAGCGCCATGTCCCCCAGCCTAGATGAGTTGTTTGATTCGCTCAAATAGCTGTGGTCCAATGATCCTTGATGCACTCAAGTAAACGAGGGGGGACGATGGGGAGCAGAGCCGAGCGCACAGCGGGCGACGCGATCGTGGCACCGCAGATGAACGCGGTCGTCCTTGACCGGTTCGGCGGAGTCGACGAACTCTCGTCGCGCCGGATACCGCTCCCGCAGGTCGGCGACGACGACGTCCTCGTCCGGGTGGAGTACGCAGGCGTCGGGTCCTGGGACGCGGGCGAGCGGGAGGGGGGATACGACGGCGTCTTCGGCGTCGCCTCGACCTTCCCCTACGTCCTCGGCTGGGACGCGGCGGGCACGGTGGCCGCGGTCGGGCGCAACGTCACGCGGTTCGGCGTGGGCGAGCGGGTCTACGCCGCGACGATGCCGGTACCGCGTGGTGGCTCCTACGCCGAGTACGCCGTCGTCGAGGCGGAGTTCGTGGCTCGCGTGCCCGACCGGCTGCCGACCGAACAGGCCGGCGCGATGGCGTGGGACGCCCTGACCGCACTGAGCGGTCTCGACCTGCTCGGGCTGCGGCCGGACGAGACGCTCATGGTCTTCGGAGCCAGCGGGGGTATCGGGCACATGGCCGTGCAGCTGGCGCGACACAGCGGCATCCGGGTGTTGGCCGTGGCTTCTGGGGACGACGGTGTCGCCCTGGCCCGGCTGCTGGGCGCCGACGACGCCGTCGACGGTCGTCGAGACGACGTGTTGGCTGCGGCGTTCGAGTTCGCACCGGGCGGGCTCGATGCGGCTCTGGTCACCGTGGGGGGCGAGATCGCCGAACGATCTCTGCGCGCGATCAGGAAGTCGGGACGGATCGCCTGGCCGAACGGTGTCCTGCCCGCGCCGGTGACGTCGCCGGGTGCGACGGTGTCGCACTACGACGGGGACCGGAGCCGCACCGCCACCGATCGGCTGAACGCGATCATCGAGGCGAGTTCCTTCGAGGTCCACGTCGCCCGGGCCTTCCCGTTGGCCCGAGCCGGGGATGCGCACCGCGCCCTGAATGATCACTATGTCGGGAAGCTGGCCCTCAAGGTCGGATAGGACCCGACAGACGGCCCGAGGTCCCCTGAGCGACACGGCCCGGAAGCCCCTCGACGTGAGGGACTTCCGGGCCGCATGACGATCGTGTCCAGGAGCCGTCGCTCAGTCGACGCCGAACTCCATCGCGGCGCGGTCGAGGGCCTCGTCGGCGGCGGAGGGGACGCCCCGGGAGGCGATGGCCTCCGCGCCGCCCTGCGGCATCGCGCCGATCAGCCCGGTCGAGGCGGCCTGCGCGGCGCCGACCATCCGCTGCGGGGCCGCGCCGCCGACCATGCCGAGGGTCGCGTACTGCTCCAGCTTCGCCCGCGAGTCGGCGATGTCCAGGTTGCGCATGGTGAGCTGGCCGATCCGGTCCGACGGGCCGAACGCCGAGTCCTCGGTACGCTCCATCGACAGCTTGTCGGGGTGGTAGCTGAACGCCGGGCCGGTGGTGTCGAGGATCGAGTAGTCCTCGCCCCGGCGCAGCCGCAACGTCACCTCGCCGGTGACCGCCGTGCCCACCCAGCGCTGCAACGACTCGCGCAGCATCAGCGCCTGCGGGTCCAGCCAGCGCCCCTCGTACATCAGCCGACCGAGGCGGCGGCCCTCGTTGTGGTAGTTCGCCAGGGTGTCCTCGTTGTGGATGGCGTTGACCAGCCGCTCGTACGCGGCGTGCAGCAGCGCCATGCCGGGCGCCTCGTAGATGCCCCGGCTCTTGGCCTCGATGATCCGGTTCTCGATCTGGTCCGACATGCCCATGCCGTGCCGGCCGCCGATGGCGTTGGCCTCCAGCACCAGGTCGACGGGGCTGCCGAACTCCTTGCCGTTGATCGTCACCGGGCGGCCCTGGTCGAAGCCGATCGTGACGTCCTCGGTCGGGATCTCCACCGACGGGTCCCAGAACCGGACTCCCATGATCGGGTTGACCGTCTCGATGCCGGTGTCGAGGTGCTCGAGGGTCTTCGCCTCGTGCGTGGCGCCCCAGATGTTGGCGTCGGTGGAGTACGCCTTCTCGGTGCTGTCCCGGTACGGCAGGCCGCGTTCAAGCAGCCACTCCGACATCTCCTTGCGCCCACCGAGTTCGGTGACGAAGTCGGTGTCGAGCCACGGCTTGTAGATGCGCAGCTGCGGGTTGGCCAGCAGGCCGTAGCGGTAGAACCGCTCGATGTCGTTGCCCTTGAAGGTCGAGCCGTCGCCCCAGATCTGGACGTCGTCGGAGATCATCGCCCGGACCAGCAGGGTCCCGGTCACGGCCCGGCCGAGCGGGGTGGTGTTGAAGTACGCCCGCCCGCCCGAGCGGATGTGGAAGGCCCCGCAGGTCAACGCCGCCAGGCCCTCCTCGACCAGGGCGGCGCGGCAGTCGACCAGTCGGGCGACCTCGGCGCCGTAGCTGAGCGCGCGACCGGGCACCGAGGCGATGTCCGGCTCGTCGTACTGGCCGATGTCGGCGGTGTAGGCGCAGGGAACGGCGCCCTTGTCGCGCATCCACGCGACCGCGACCGAGGTGTCGAGGCCGCCGGAGAAGGCGATGCCGACACGTTCGCCGATGGGCAGGGAGGTGAGAACCTTGGACACAAGGAAGATTATGCACTAGGCCGCATGGCCATGCAAACCCAGGGTAGGGACATGACCAGCGACAGCGGGACCCGCCGCACGCCCGCACCGCCGCAAGGGTCCCGCTCTAGTAATAGTTGTCGATCGGCTGGCGCGCCTCGTCGAACAGCGCCGGCCCCTCGTACCGCACCGGGGGCAGCGGCGGGGTGACCGGCTTGACCTCCTCGAACTGTTCGGCGGACAGGGCGTACACCACCCGGCCGAGGCCGGACCGGTCGATCGCGGTCGCGCACATCGGGCAGGGCTGGCAACTGGTGAACATGGTGGTGCCGGCGGCCACGTCGGGAGCGAGTTCCCGAGCGGCCCAGCGGGCCAGCTTCAGTTCCGGGTGGGCGGTGATGTCCGAGTCGGAGACCACGGTGTTGTGGTCCTCGATCAGGACGGTGCCGTCCGCACCGACCAGCAACGAGCCGAACGGCCGTTCGCCGGATGCCCCGGCCTCGCTGGCGAGTTCCACCGCACGGCGGAGAAATCTCTCGTCGTCAGGGGTCATCGGTCCTCCTGGGATCTGTGGTACGCGGCCACGGCCGCAAGGGTCTGCCAGGCGCGTTCGGGCTGGCGGATCTCGGTCAGGTCGCCGTTGAACGGGTCGAGCACCACCGTTTCCGCCCCGAGCAGACGGATCTGGTCGATGTCAGCGATGATCTGCTCGATGGTGCCGACACCGGCGAGCCGGTCCGGGGCGGTGACCACTTCTCGGGTCTCCCGGAGTCCGATGCGTGGCATCAACGCGGGCACCGGCCGGCCCAGTTCGTCGGCGGTGGCCTTCAGCCGCCCCGCTGCGTCCGCCAGCCATCCGGGCGTGACCCGCAGCGGGTGCCAGGCGTCACCGAGCAGTACCGCGCGACGAATGCCGGCGTCGCTGTTGCCGCCGACCCAGATCGGGATCGGGGTCGTATCGTAGTCGTCGGTGTTCCGCCAGGCGTCGCGCATGACGTGCAGGTACTCATCGGTCAGCGCGCCGCGCCGCCGGAACGGCACGCCGAGCGCCTCGAACTCCTGCCGGGCCCAGCCGACGCCGACGCCGAGGACGAGCCGGCCGCCGCTGAGCCGGTTGAGGTTCGCCGCCATCCGGGCGGTGAGCAGCGGGTGCCGGTACGGGACGATGAGCACCGTGGTGCCCAGCCGGACCCGGCGGGTCACCCCGGCCAGCCAGGACAGCGTGGTGAACGGCTCGTAGAACGGCGCCGGATACTGCTCGGCCACGTCCGGGGTCACCGCGATGTGATCGGAGACCATCAGCAGGTCGAAGCCGAGGCCCTCGACCGTCTGCGCCCACCGTCGCAGCATTTCGGGGTCGGTACCCGGGGCAAAGTTCGGTACGTTGACGCCAATTTGCACGGGTTCCACGCTAGCCGGGGTGGGTTCCGTGTGTGAACATCGCGTTCCCTGCCTTTGCTGGCTTTTGCCGTGGATCCACCGGCAAGATGGCCCGATGGCCGAGAATCTTGACGCTGTCGATTGGTCCATCCTGATCGAGTTGCAGGGCGACGGCCGGCTGCCGATCACCGAGCTCAGCCGCCGGGTCAAGCTGAGCGCGTCGGCCACCAGCGAACGGGTGAGGCGGCTGGAGGCGACCGGTGTGATCAGCGGCTACCGCGCCGAGGTCGACCTAGCCAAGGCGGGCTTCGCCGTGCTCGCGGTGGTCCGGCTGAAGTACCCCGGCAGCCGGCACGAACCGCTGCGCCAGCTGCTGGAGCGACGGTCGGAGATTCTGGAGTGCCTGCGCACCACGGGAGACGACTGTTACGTGCTGAAGGTGGCCGCGACGTCGATGGCGCACCTCGAACAGGTCGTCGACGATCTCGCCGGGTTCGGCAGCACCACCACCAACGTGGTCTACAGCGCCACCCTGCCCTATCGCGGCCCGCGCCTGTCGCCGCCCCGCTCGTGACCGGGGCACGAACGCCCCCCGCGGCTGAAGCGGAGCACTAGGCCGGGTCGTCGCGGCCCAACTCCCAGCAGGCCACGGCGGTGGCGGCGGCGACGTTGAGCGAGTCGACGCCGCGGCGCATCGGGATCACCACCCGGACGTCGCTGCCGTCCATCGCCGCCCGGGTCAGGCCGGCGCCCTCGGCCCCCATGAGCAGCGCCGCGCGGGCCCGCTGCGACACTTCGAGCCGCTGGATCGGCACCGCGTCCGGCGCCGGGGTCATCGCCAGCACCGTGAAGCCGGCCGCGCGGACGTCGCCGAGCGCGTCCGGCCAGGGCTCCAGCTTCGCGTACGGGATTGCGAAGACCTCGCCCATGCTGACCCGGACGCTGCGCCGGTAGAGCGGGTCGGCGCAGGTCGGCGAGAGCAGCACGGCGTCCACGCCGAGCGCGGCGACCGCCCTGAAGATGGCCCCCAGGTTCGTGTGGTTGTTCACGTCCTCCAGGATCACCACCCGCCGCGCGGCGGCCAGCACCTCGGCGGCGGGCGGCAGCGGCTTGCGCCGGAACGACGCCAGCACGCCCCGGTGCACGTGGAACCCCGTGGCCCGTTGCAGCACGTCCTGCGTGGCGGCGTAGACGGGGGCGTCGCCGGTGTCCAGGTCGGCGAGCTGGTCGACCCGCTTGGCGTCCACCAGGTACGACCGGGCCGGATAGCCGGCGCGCAGCGCCCGGCGCAGCACCAGCTCGCCCTCGGCGATGAACAGGCCGTGCGGCGGTTCCCAGCGGGTACGCAGCTCGACGTCGGTCAGCGCGCGGTAGTCGGCGATCCGGTCGTCGTCGGGGTCGGTGATCGGGTGGATGGGCACCCGCCGATTCTGCCGGACGCGCCGCAGCCGCCCCGGGCCGCCCGACACCGGCGCACCCCGTGGCGTTTTGTCCCGGGAAAGACGGGAATGGCGGGCCGGAGCGGCGGAGCGACGGAAGGACAGTCAGGTGAACGCACGTCCCATGGGCACGCCGGGGCCGGCCCGCATCGACCAGCCGGACGGATGGCGCGTCGACCTGGGTCCGCTGCCCCGCGACGCCACCGTCGCGGACCACATCGTGCACCGGTTGGCCGGCTGGGGCGTCCGCCGCTACTTCGGCTATCCCGGCGACGGCATCAACGGCCTGACCTCGGCGCTGCAACGCACCCGGGACCGGGCTCAATTCGTCCAGGTCCGCCACGAGGAGACCGCCGGCTTCGCGGCGTCGGCGCACGTCAAGTACGGCGGCGGGCCGCTCGGCTGCGCGCTGGTGACCAGCGGCCCCGGCGCGATCCACCTGCTCAACGGGCTGTACGACGCCAAGCTGGACCACCAGCCGGTGGTCGCCCTGGTCGGCCACACCGCGCTCACCGCCGAGGGCGGCGGCTACTACCAGGAGGTGGACCTGCTCGCCCTCTACAAGGACGTCGCGGCCGCCTTCCTGGCCCAGCTCGACCACCCCAGCCAGGTCCGCCACCTGGTCGACCGGGCCTGCCGCACGGCACTGGCCCGGCGTACCGTCACCGCGCTGGTGCTGCCGTCCGACATCCAGGACAAGCCGGCCGTGCCGGAGCCACCGCACGCGCATGGCTACTACCGCACGAGCGACGTGCCCAGCAGCGCCCCGACGGTGCCGCCGGAGGCGGACCTGCGCCGGGCCGCCGAGGTGCTGGGCGGCGGCGAGCGGGTCGCCATGCTGGTCGGGCAGGGCGCGCTCGGCGCGGTGGACGAGGTCCGCGCGGTCGCCGACCGGCTCGGCGCGGGGGTGGCGGCGGCGCTGCTCGGGTTCGCCGCGGTCGACCACCGGGAGCCGTGGGTGACCGGCGCGATCGGCCTGCTCGGCACCCGGCCCAGTTGGCAGCTGATGAACGAGTGCGACCGGCTGCTGATCGTGGGCAGCAACATGCCGTACTCGGAGTTCTACCCGCCGCAGGAGCAGGCCCGGGCGGTGCAAATTGACCGGGACGGCACCCAGTTGGGGCTGCGGTACCCGACCGAGGTGAACCTGACCGGGGACGCCGCCCCCACCCTGCGGGCCCTGCTGCGCGAGCTCGGCCCCGGCCCGGGACCGACCCGCTGGCGGGCGACGATCGGCAAGGCCACCACCGCCTGGCGCCGTACGCAGCGGGAACTGGCCGGGCAGGCCGCCGACCCGGTCAACCCGCAGCTGCTCTTCGCCACCCTCAGCGACCGGCTCCCCGACGACGTGATGATCTCGGTCGACTGCGGCACCACGACCGCCTGGTACGCCCGGCACCTCCAGGTCCGCCCCGGCATGCTGGCCAGCCTCTCCGGCACCCTGCTCTCGATGGGCGGCGCGATGCCGTACGCGCTGGCCGCCAAGTTCGCCCACCCGGACCGTCCGCTGGTGGCCCTGATCGGCGACGGCGCGATGCAGATGAACGGGGTCAACGAGCTGATCACGGTGGCCAAGTACTGGCGGAGCTGGTCGGACCCCCGCTTCGTGGTGCTCGTGCTCAACAACCGGGACCTGGCCTTCGTCAGCTGGGAGCAACGCTCCAGCGAGGGCACGCCGATGTTCCCGGACAGCCAGCAGCTGCCCGACATCGGCTACCACCGGTGGGCGGAGGTACTGGGCCTGCACGGCGAGCTGGTCGACGCGCCGGAGCAGGTGCCGGGCGTCTGGGACCGGGCGCTGGGCGCGGACCGGCCCGTGGTCGTCAACGCGCTGGTCGACCCGGCCGAGCTGATGCTGCCGCCGCACTTCACCGCCGAGCAGGCCCGCAACACCGCCGCGGCCGTGCTGCGCGGCGACACCGACTGGGCGGGCATCATCCGGCGGGGCCTGCCCACGGCGGTCGCCACCCTCAGGCCGGGGCGCGGCCGAGGCTGACCGGGGAGGTTCTGCCGCCGCCGAGGCTGACCGGGGAGGCCGTGCCGCCGCCGGGGCTGACCGGACGGAGGGGTGCGCCCTGACGGGCCCCGCGCGGCCAGGCGTCAGCCGGCCCGGTGGTACCGCAGCAGCACGGACCTGCCGTCGAAGGTCCGCGACTCCGCCAGGCGGAACTTCATCCGCTCGGTGGCGGCGAAGACCGGCTTGCCGCCGCCCAGCACCACCGGGTGCACGAAGATCTGGTACTCGTCGATCAGGCCGAGGTCGGTTAGCGCGGCGGCGGCCTCGGCGCCACCGTTGAGCAGCAGGTCACCGCCCGGCTGCTCCTTGAGCGCGGTCACCTCCCTGGCGAGGTCCCCGCCGCCGACCACCCGGGCGCCGTGATCGGCCCCGGTGAGCGTGCGCGAGAGCACCACCTTCGGCGTCCGCCGCCAGATCGGCACGAACGCGAGGTCGTGCGGGTGGTCGGAGATCGACTCCGCCTGCGGCCAGTAGGCGGCCATGAACTCCCAGACCCGGCGGCCGTAGACGAGCGCGCCGGCCCGGTCGCACTGCTCCAGCGAGAACGCGGACAGCTCCGGGCCCATCTCCGGCCAGTCGAACTCGCCGTTCGGGCCCTCGATGAACCCGTCGAGCGACTGGTGCACCCCGTAGACGATCTTCCGCATGGCGCTGCTCCTCCTGACCCCTGACGCCCCCTCGTGGGCGCTTTCGCCAGGTGGTCGGAGCGGCCCCGCCCGATCCGACAGCCCGGCACCACGTTCTCAAGATTTTTCCTGGGGCTTGTTCGGGGCGGATACCGTGCCGCTCATGCGCCGTCCGATGATCATTGCTCTGATCGGCGTCGACGGGGCCGGAAAGACCACCCAGGCAAGGGCGCTGGCCGCCCGGCTGAGGGCGGCCGGGGTGCCGGCCAGCTACTTCGAGAACGCTGGCGGCCGGCCCGTCTGGAACCGGCTCGCGCAGGCGCTGGGCCGCCGCGACGGGCCGCACCTGTTCGGCCGCACCGGCTACGTGACCATCGAGGCGACCGTACGCTGGCTCGCCATCGCCCGGGCGGTGCTGGCCGCCCGGCTGACCGGCAGGACGGCGGTCATGGACCGCTGGTCCTGGTGCCAGTACGTGGTGATGCGGGCCCGCGGCGACCGGGGCGGGCGGTTGGTCCGCCTGGCGTACGCGATCTTCCCGCGACCGGAGCTGGTCTGCTTCCTGGCGGTCTCGCCCGAACGGGCGCAACAACGGGTGCTGGCCCGGGGCATCGACACCGAGGAGTTGACCCACCTGCGGGCCCTGGACACCGGCTACCGGGGGCTGCCGGAGTTCGGCTCGTTCATCGTCATCGACGCGGACGGCGACCCGGTCGATGTCGGCGCTGCCCTCGACCAGGTGGTCCGGGCCGCTCCCGCCCGCTCCCGCTGACCTCCGGTCCCCGTCGGCCGACCGACCAACATCGGGACCGGGACCGGGACCGATGTCGGCGTCCCTGCTGGCGCAGTAGGACGGCGGGCAGCCCGGGGGCGCGTATTCCCCGGTCGTGCCCTGTCGAGCTGCCCGCACAGGTGGGGCAGCCCAGCCACCCGAAGCAGGGCAGAGGCAGTGCAGCCACCCCGAAGCGGGGCAGCCGGCCAGCAGCGGCACGGTGGCGGTCAGCCGCGGCGCTCCAGCCAGCGGCGCAGGTCGGACAGGCGCTGATCGTCCGGGGCCGACGGCCGCCGCTCCTCGGACGGGCGGCGCTGTTCGACCGGCGGACGCTCCACCGGGCGGCGCGGGTCGCCGACCAGCTCGCGGCTGGGGGCGGCGAACTTCTTCTCCGGCTCGCCCGCGACGGCGGTGCCGATGACCCGGGCGACCGCGTCGATCACCCGCGCCTGCACGGCCGCGCCCACCGAGTCGGTCGGGTCGTCCGGGTTGGCGGCGATGCCCGCGACCGCCACCTGCGGGGTGAAGCCGACGAAGGTCTCGGTGGCGTTCTTCTCCGAGCTGCCGGTCTTGCCGGCCACCGGCCGGCCGTCGAGGATCCGGTTCACCGAGGTGGCCGTGCCCCCGTTGCACTGCGCGAGCGTGGACTGCTGGCCGACCGGGCAACGGGCGGCGTCGGTCGCGGCCCGGGCCACGTCGGCGTCGAGCACCCGGCGGCAGGACGGGTCGCCGACCGGCACCCGCTGGCCGTCGGCGGCGGTCACCGAGACCACCGGCAGCGGCGCGCAGTACGTGCCCTCGGCGGCCACTGTGGCGTACGCGTTCGCCAGGTCGAGCGGGGTGGTGGCGGTGACGCCCAGGGTGAACGAGCCCCAGTTGGCGGCGTCGTTCTCGGCGAACGTGGCGTCGGCGTCGGCCCGGAAGGTGATGCCGAGGCGCTTCGCCATCTCGACCACCTTCTCCTGCCCGACCTGCTCGGCCAGCCACACGAAGTACGTGTTCACCGAGCGGCCGAAGCCGTCCCACATCATCCGGTAGCCGTCCATCCACTCCGGGTTGGCGTTGGCCGGGCACCACCGGCCGTCGCAGCTGCCCTCGCCCTCGGCGGCGTACCGGGTGGGCAGCCGGCTGGGCGCGTCGAAGCCGGTGGACAGCGGCTTGCCGGCCTCCAGCGCGGCGAGCATGGTGAAGAGCTTGAACGTCGAGCCGGCCTGGTAGCCGGCCACGCTGTCGCCGCCGGAGATCAGCGGGTTGACGGTGTTGGGGCGGTTGGCCTGCCCGTCCGGGTTCGCGTCGAGGCTGTAGTGCCGGTTGACCGCCATCGCCAGCACCCGGCCGGTGCCCGGTTCGACGGCGGCGATCGGCAGGGCGCGCTTGTTGTCGTAGGAGTAGACGCTGGTGGCCTGCTTCTGCGCGGTGGCCTGGATCTTCGGGTCCAGCGAGGTCACCACGGTGTAGCCGCCGCGGCGCAGGGCCTGCTCGCGCTCCTCGACGGTCGCGCCGAACTCCGGCTGCGCGAGCCACCACTGCCGCAGGTAGTCGCAGAAGAAGCCCCAGTCGTCGTGGCCCTCGGCCACGGCGGTGCAGCCGTTGGGCTGGGCCGTGGGGCGCAGCGTCAGCTTCTCGGTCCTCGCCCGCGCGGCCTCGTCGGCGCCGATCGCGCCGGTGGAGACCATCGAGTCCAGCACGTAGCCGCGCCGCTCCAGCGCGGCGTCCGCGTCGCCGTCGATCGGGCTGTACGCCTCCGGCGACTGCACCAGGCCCGCCAGCAGCGCCGCCTCGCCGAGGGTCAGCTCCGCCGGGGACTTGGCGAAGTAGCGCTGGCTGGCCGCCGCGATGCCGTACGCCCCGGAGCCGAAGTACGCGATGTTCAGGTAGCGGTTGAGGATCTCGTCCTTGCTCAGGCGCTGCTCCAGCGCCGAGGCGTACCGGATCTCCTGGATCTTGCGCCCGACGGTCTGCTCGGTGGCCGCGGCGCGCTCCTCGGCGGTGCGGGTGGGGTCGGTCTTGAGCACGTTGCGGACGTACTGCATGGTCAGCGTGGAGCCGCCCTGCTGGCCGCCGCCGGAGACGTTCGACACCACGGCCCGCAGCAGCCCGCGCAGGTCGGCGCCGCCGTGGTCGTAGAAGCGCCGGTCCTCGGCCGCCACGATCGCCTGCCGCATCACCGGGGCGATCTCGTCGAGCGGCACGTCGGTGCGGTTGACGTCGTAGAACGTGGTGATCAGCGTCCTGCCGTCGTTGGCGTAGAGGTAGGAACGCTGCGGCGTGACCGGGGTGCGCAGCGCCTCGGGCAGCCCCGCGTACGACCCGACCGCGGCCTTGGCGGCGAACCCGAGCAGCAGGTTTCCCGGCAGCGCGGCGACCGC
The DNA here is from genome assembly GCF_035920365.1 of Micromonospora sp. NBC_01740. Lineage (NCBI taxonomy): Bacteria > Bacillati > Actinomycetota > Actinomycetes > Micromonosporales > Micromonosporaceae > Micromonospora > Micromonospora sp. NBC_01740. The sequence goes on from NZ_CP109150.1 coordinate 6,535,945, forward strand.
CAGGACGAGGCCGGCGAGCACGCCGGCGAGCAGCACGGTGAACAGCCGCGACAGCGGCGGGCGGGGTGGGGCCATGGTCCCCAGGATTGCCACGTAACGGGCCAACCGACCACCCCCGCGGCCCGGTTGTCAGCAATTTCACCGCCCGTGACCAGCGACTTCCCATCCCACCGCTCTCGCCGGCACCGCTGGCCCCGCTCGCCCCGGAGGCCCCGAGCACCCCGGCGGGTCAGGTGGGCAGGGGGCCGTTCGGGCCGGGGGTGGCCGGGGCGGCGGCGGTGGCGAGGCTCGCGCTGGCGGCGTCGCGGGCAATGTCCCGGGGCACCAGGCGGCCGGAGCGGTACCCGACGCCGATGCCGGCGATCAGCACGAAGATCGCACCGAAGGTCTGCAACGAGCCGATCAGCGCGCCGCCGACGCCCAGCAGCGGGGCGGCGATCATCAGCATGACGCCGTCGCCGATGCTGAACGTGCCGGACCGGGCCACCGACCAGCCGGTCAGCAGCCAGCCCAGGCTGTAGCAGGTGGCGCCGACGAGCACGAGCACGCGCGCGGTGGTGCCGAAGACGGGGGTCTGCTCCGCCAGCCCCGCGAAGGGGAGCATGAGCACCGTGCCGGCGATGGAGACGAGCAGGCCGGCGACGGCCGCCCGGCGGCTGCGGGTCGCCGCCAGCAGCCCGGTCAGCGCCAGCAGGGCGAGCAGCCCGAGCCACACCGCCGCCACCCAGCCCACCAGGTAGAGCGGCCGGCCGTCGGCCGGGTACGGGTCGTTGCCCACCCCGCCGTCGCTGCCCATCGCCACGACGGCGTAGAGGATGGCGTACGCGGGGAGCAGCCACACCGCGCCCCGGGCGAGCCGGCGCAGCGACCAGGCCCAGGTGGCGTTCGTGGCCGGCCCGATCGGCGTCGGCTCGACGAAGGGCAGCACCCCGAACCCCCCGCCGGTACGCCGGCTGCCGAGCGGCCCGGCGGGATCGTGCGCACCGGGCACCGGGGCCGAGGATCGTACCCGCTTCGCCGGATCCTTCATGCGTCACCTCGCTCGTCCGACGAACGGTGCGGGACGCGCCGGGGCGCCCCGATGCCTGCTCACCGCCCGTCCTAGGACCGATGGTGGCAGGCGACGGAGCGCCCCATGAGTGGTTCTCACATTTCCGGGCGACCGCGCCCGGACCCGGTCAGGCCCGTTCGCGCTGGTCGGCCGGGTCGTTGAGCAGGCTCGCCGGGGAGACCGGCTCCGGTGCCGGCAGCCCCTGCGGCGTGCCGCCCGTGGCCTGCGCCTCGGCGACGCGTACCTCGTCGTGGATCTGCTGGGCGGCGGCCGCCGCGGCCTGCGCGGCCTCGGCCGCCTCGCGCTCCACGTCGCTCGCGCTGCCGGCCGCCTCCGGGGCCGGCTCGTCGCCGACCATCCGGCTCAGCCCGCCGAGCGCGCCGCCCATGCCCTCCAGCGCCTTGGTCAGCTCGGCCGGCACGATCCAGACCTTGTTCGCGGTGCCGTTGGCGATCTGCGGCAGGGCCTGGAGGTACTGGTAGGCGAGCACCTTCTGGCTCGGGTTCGCCTGGTGGATCGCGTCGAACACCGTCTTGATCGCCTTCGCCTGACCCTCGGCCTGGAGGATCCGGGCCTGCCGGTCACCGTCGGCGCGCAGCACCGCGGACTGCTTCTCACCCTCGGCCGTGAGGATCTGCGACTGCTTGTGCCCCTCGGCGTTCAGGATCGCCGCCCGGCGGTCGCGCTCGGCGCGCATCTGCTTCTCCATCGAGTCGCGGATGCTCGCCGGCGGCTCGATCGCCTTGAGCTCCACCCGGGTGACCTTGATGCCCCACCGCCCGGTGGTCTCGTCCAGCACGCCGGACAGGTGCCGGTTGATCTGGTCGCGGCTGGTCAGCGCCCGCTCCAGGTCCAGCGAGCCGATCACGTTACGCAGCGTCGTGACGGTGAGCTGCTCGATGGCCTGGAGGAAGTTCGAGATCTCGTACGTGGCCCGGACCGAGTCGACGACCTTGAAGTAGAGCACCGTGTCGATCGAGACGACCAGGTTGTCGGAGGTGATCACCGGCTGGGGCGGGAAGCTGACCACCTGCTCCCGCAGGTCGACCTTGGTACGCACCGCGTCGACGAACGGGACCAGGATGTTGAGCCCCGGGTTGAGCGTGCGCTTGTACTTGCCGAGCCGCTCGACCACGTCCTGACGCTGCTGCGGCACGATCCGTACCGCCTTGGCCAGGGTGATCACCCCGATCAGAGCGATGGCGATCAGTAGGACCGGGATCACAAGTTCCATGTACTCACCTTTTCGCTTCGGGTAGCTCGCCGGAAGGGGAAACGTCGTCCCGCCACACCAGGGCGGTGGCGCCCCGCACCTGGATCACCTGCACCCGGTCGCCCGGGGCGAAGTGCTGGCTCGCGTCGTAGGAGCGGGCCTGCCACAGCTCGCCGTCGATCTTCACCATGCCCTGCCCGGCGTCGACCTGCTCCAGCACCAGCGCCGTGCTGCCCTCGATCGCCTCCACGCCGAAGGGCTGCTCGCCGCTCTCCAGCGCCGAGCGGCGGTGCCTGCGCAGCGTGGGCCGTACGCCCAGCACCGTCAGCGCCGACACGCCGGCGAAGACGATCGCCTGCACCTCGACCGGGGCGCCGAGCGCCGCCGCTCCCGCGGCGGCCAGGGCCCCGACCGCGAACATGATCAGAAATAGCGTCGTCGTGAAGATCTCAGCGACCGCCAGAACGACACCCAGCACGATCCAGAACACGGCGTCCACCCCCCGATCGTGACACGTCAAAGCACGTGGAGCCCACCCGCGAAGATCAGTAAGCTCGGCGGCACGCCGGCGGCCCACCCCGACGGCACCGGAATCCCCCGAGGAGAGCCCGTGTCCCTGCTGCCCGAGACCACCCGCCAGGTCGATGCCCTCGTCGCCGGGGCGCAGTCCGCCGGCCGTACGCCGTCGCTGCTGATCGGCGTGGTGCGGGACGGCGCGCTGACCCACCTCGCCACCGCCGGCGAGCACCCGCGCCCCGACGCCGACCTCCAGTACCGCCTCGGGTCGATCAGCAAGACCATGACCGCCACCCTGGTCATGCAGGAGCGCGACGCCGGCCGGCTGGCCCTGGACGACCCGCTGGAGAAGCACCTGCCCGGCACCGGTGTGGGCACACTCACCCTGCGGCAGCTGCTCGGCCACGCCAGCGGCCTGCGCCGCGAGCCGGACGGGCAGTGGTGGGAGCGCGCCGAGGTCGGAGACCTGGCGACGCTGCTGGCCGGGGTGAGCGCCGAGAAGATCGCCTATCCCCCGCACCGGGTCTACCACTACTCCAACCTGGCGTACGGGCTGCTGGGCGGGGTGCTCGAACGGATCACCGGCACCCCCTGGGCCGACCTGCTCCGCCAGCGCGTGCTGGAGCCGCTCGGCATGGGCCGCACCACGTACGCGGCCACCGAGCCGTTCGCCCGCGGTTACGTGGTGCACCCCTGGCACGGCACGCTGCGGGAGGAGCCGCGTACCGACACCGGGGCGATGGCCCCGGCCGGGCAGCTCTGGTCGACCGCCGAGGACCTGGCCCGGTGGGCGGCCTTCCTGGCCGACCCCGCGCCGCAGGTGCTGGCGGCGGAGACGCTGGCCGAGATGTGCGTCCCCGTGTCGATCAGCGACGTCGACTCGTGGACCGGCGGGCACGGCCTCGGGCTGGAGCTCTACCGGCAGGGCGAACGGGTGTACGTCGGGCACGGCGGCTCGATGCCCGGCTACGTGGCCGCCCTGGCGGTGCACCGCCCGTCGCGCACCGGCGTGATCGGCTTCGCCAACTCGTACGGCTTCCGCACCGGCGGAATCGGTGGGCTCGCGCTACGGATCCTCACCACCGTCCTGGACGCCGAGCCGGCGTTCCCGCAGCCCTGGCGGCCCGCCGCCGCTCCCCCGCCCGCCGAGGTCGACGAGGTGACCGGTCGCTGGTGGTGGATGGGGGCGTCGCTCGACGTCACCTGGGACGCGGCCAGGGGCGAGCTGGTCGTGTACGTGCGCGGCGAGCGGGTCAGCGTGTTCGTCCCGGAGGGGCCGGACCGCTGGCGGGGTCGCTCCGGCCCGGAGAACGGCGAGATCCTGTCGGTGCTGCGCGACGAGGCGGGGCGGGTGGCGGCCCTCGACATCGCCACCTTCGTCTTCACCCGCACCCCCGACCAGGAGCCCTGACGGCGCCCGCAGCCGCCGGCGGAGGATCCACACGCGAGACGCTGTCGGGCTGATGTCGCAGACGATTCAGGGGCCGTCTGGCGTCGCAGCGGCCACAAGCACCGCTGATGTCACAGACGACTCAGCTCGACAGCGTCGTACGACCCCTTCGCCCACGAACCAGGCCGCCGCCGACGGGCCGGACCGCGCTCGCGCTCAGGCCGGCTCGGTGACGAAGTCGATCAGGCGTTCCATCGCGTTGATCAGCGGGGTCTCCACGTCGGCGAAGCTGTCGACCCGGGACAGGATGTGCCGCCACATGTCCGCCGGCTCGGCGACCCCGAGCGCGGCGCAGACGCCCTCCTTCCACGGGCGTCCCGGCGGCACCACCGGCCACGCCCGGATGCCCAGCGCCGCCGGCTTGACCGCCTGCCACACGTCGACGTACGGGTGCCCGGTGACCAGCACGTGCGGGGAGGTCACCTTCGCGACGATCCGGCTCTCCTTGGAGCCGGCGACCAGGTGGTCGACGAGCACGCCGAGGCGCCGGTTGGGGCCCGGGGCGAAGTCGCGCACCTCGGCGTCGAGCGCGTCGATGCCGTCCAGCGGCTCCACCACCACGCCCTCGACGCGCAGGTCGTCGCCCCAGATCCGCTCGACCAGGGCGGCGTCGTGGATGCCCTCCACCCAGATCCGGCTGGCCCGGGCGACCTGGGCGCGTACGCCGTCGACGGCGATCGAGCCGGAGGCGGTGCGGCGGCGGGCGGCCGGCACCGGGGCGCGGGTCGGCCGGCGCAGCGTCACCGGCCGCCCGTCGAGCAGGAACGCCGCCGGCAGCAGCGGGAAGTTGCGCCGGCGTCCGTGCCGGTCCTCCAGCACCACCGCGCCGGCCTCGAAGCCGACCACCGCCCCGCAGAAGCCGGAGTCGGCGTCCTCGACCACGAGGTCCGGCTCGGCGTCCACCTCGGGCGTGACCTTCCGCCGCCGCCAGTCCCCCGCCAGCACATCGTCCGCGTACCGCCCCATGCCGATCAAGCTAACCTCCCACCCCTCCCCCCGCACCCGACACGCCGCCCGCCCCACCGCCCCACCGCGGCGATCATGCAGTTGTGGTGCCCCGCGAAAGGGGAAGAGGTCGACGATCCACCCACCACAACTCCATGATCGACGGGACGGGGGCGCATGATCAGCGGGGCGGCGGACAGTCGGAGCGGCAGTCGAGACAGGGGCGGCGGTGACCACGTACCCTTTCGGCATGTCCACCCCCGCAGCGGGCGCGGCCACTCTCACACCGCGCCGGTCCAGCCGGTTCGTGGCCTGGGTGCGCGCGTGGCGCGCCGGGCTGGTGCCCTTCGACGAGCTTGCCGACGCCATCGCCGGCGACGAGGAGCACCTGGTCGCCGACGCGCCCGGCACCTGGACCGACGTTCCCCTGCCCCAGGCGCTACCCACCCTCGCAAAGCTCTCGCCCGACGAGATCCGGCTCGTGCTGCCCGCGCCCGGCGACCCGCGCGGGCTGCCCGGGCCGGGCGACTTCGCCGGCACGGCGCTGGTCGCCGGCGAGGCGGTCGTCGCCGGCGGGCTCGGGCTCATCCCGCACGTGCGCACGCACACGTCCGGCTCCGGCGACACCTTCGAGACGGTCCTCTGGCGGGTCTACCCGCTGCCGGCCGACGCCCCGGCCGCTTCCCTCGCGTTGCCCGGCGCGGCCGAGGCCGAGGCGGAGCTGGCGGTGGCCCTGGCCGACACGACCGCCGCGCTGACCCGGCTGGACGTCGCGCAGTGGCGACCCGAGCTGGCCGGGGCCCTGGAGGCGCTGCGCCGGCCGGACGGCGCCACCGACCTGCCGCCCGGGTTCGACCCGCGGGCCCGGCGGCTCTTCGCCCGGGCCGCCGTGCTCGACCGGGTGCTCGCGCTGGCCGGGCACGCGGCGCCGGGCGGCGCGATCAACAACTACGAGGCCCAGCAGCGCGACGCCGCGCTGCGCCCGCTGACCACCGCCTGCCGGCAGGCGCTGGTGGCCGCCTGCAACGCCCCGCTGCGCCCCTGATCGCCGGTCAGATCTCGTCGACCAGGTCGGCGACGGAGTCGACGATCCGCGACGGACGGTACGGGTAGCGCTCCGCCTCGGCGCGGCTGCTGATGCCGGTCAGCACCAGGATCGTCTCCAGCCCGGCCTCCAGCCCGCAGAGGATGTCGGTGTCCATCCGGTCGCCGATCATCGCGGTCGTCTCGGAGTGCGCGTTGATCGTGTTCAGCGCCGAGCGCATCATCATCGGATTGGGCTTGCCGACGAAGTACGGCTCGATCCCCGTCGCCTTGGAGATCATCGCGGCGACGGAGCCGGCGGCCGGCAGCGCGCCTTCCACCGACGGGCCGGTCACGTCGGGGTTGGTGCAGATGAACCGGGCCCCGTCGTTGATCAGCCGGACCGCCTTGGTGATCGCCTCGAAGCTGTAGGTGCGGGTCTCGCCCAGGACCACGTAGTCCGGGGCGAAGTCGGTCAGCACGTAGCCGACCGCGTGCAGCGCCGTGGTGAGCCCGGCCTCCCCGATCACGTACGCGGTGCCGCCCGGACGCTGGTCGGCCAGGAACTGGGCGGTGGCCAGCGCGGAGGACCAGATCGCCTGCTCCGGCACGTCGAGGCCCATCCGGCTCAGCCGGGCCGTGAGGTCGCGGGGCGTGTAGATCGAGTTGTTGGTGAGCACCAGGAACGGCTTGCCGGAGGCGCGCAGCCGGGAGACGAACTCCGGTGCCCCGGGCACGGGCTGGCCCTCGTGCACCAGCACGCCGTCCATGTCGGTCAGCCAGCTCTCCACCGGCTTGCGGTCCTGCATCGTCACTCGTTCCAGGGTGTCGGGCCGCCGGCGGGGCCGGCGCGGCGGTCAGGAGGCCGGGTTCCCGGCTTCCTGGGCGGCGGTGGGGCGGCGTGCCGGGACGCAGCACACCGTGGGGCAGGTGTCCCACATGGGCAGCTCGCCGAGGCGGCGGCGCAGGCCGGTCCCGTCCGGGTCGGTACGCTCGCGGACCAGCTCGCGCACCATCGCCACGAACCGGGGGTCGGTGCCGGGGGTGGCGGCCCGGACGAAGTCCAGCCCGAGCTGCCTGGCCGTCTCCCGCGCCTCGGTGTCCAGGTCCCACACCACCTCCAGGTGATCGGAGACGAACCCGATCGGGCTGACCACCACGCCGGTGGTGCCGGCGTCGGCAAGCGTACGCAGGTGGTCGTTGACGTCCGGCTCCAGCCACGGCACCTGCGGCGGGCCGGAACGGCTCTGCCAGACCAGGTCCCAGGGCAGGTCCGGGGCGGCCGCGGCGTGGACCAGCCGGGCGACCTCGGCGAGCTGCGCCTCGTACCGGCCGCCGTGCGGGCCGGCGTTCGCGGCCATCGAGTTCGGGACCGAGTGCGCGGTGAACACGAGTCGGGTGCCGTCCCGCTTCGCCGGGTCGAGGCGGCGGAGCGCCGCCCGCACCGCGTCGGCGTGGGGCTCGACGAAGCCGGGGTGGTCCCAGAACTGGCGGAGCTTGTCGATCAGCGGGGCGTCGGGGCCGACCGCCGCGCGGGCGGCGGCGATGTCCTCCTGGTACTGCCGGCAGGAGGAGTAGCCGCCGAAGGCGCTGGTCACGAACGCCAGGGCGTGGGTGACGCCGTCGTCGCGCATCTGCGCCACGGTGTCGGCGAGCATCGGGTCCCAGTTCCGGTTGCCCCAGTAGACCGGCAGGTCGAGGCCGTTGGCGGCGAAGTCCTCCCAGACCGCCGCGAGCAGCTCCCGGCACTGCTGGTTGATCGGCGATACGCCACCGAAGTGCTGGTAGTGCTCGGCGACCTCCGCCAGCCGCTCCGGCGGCACGCCCCGCCCCCGGGTCACGTTCTGCAGGAACGGCATCACGTCCTCGGGCCGTTCCGGTCCGCCGAAGGACACCAGGACCACCGCGTCGTACGCCATGGCTCCCATTCTTCCCGGTGCCCGTCCCCGCCGGGCGCGGCCCCCTGGTCCGGGGTGTGAGGAAGGGCCCCCTGCAATGCAGAATGCGATTGCAGGGGGCCCTTCCTCACACGTCAGGCGCCGATGGCGTGGTAGCCGCCGTCGACGTGCACGATCTCGCCGGTGGTGGCCGGGAACCAGTCGGAGAGCAGCGCCAGGCAGGCCCGCGCCGCCGGCTCCTGGTCGGTGAGGCTCCAACCCAGCGGCGCGCGCTCGGCCCAGGCCTCCTCGAACTGATCGAAGCCGGGGATCGACTTGGCGGCGATGGTACGCAGCGGCCCGGCGGCGACCAGGTTGCTGCGGATGCCCTGCTTGCCCAGGTGCAGCGCCAGGTAGCGGGAGGCGGACTCCAGCCCGGCCTTGGCCACGCCCATCCAGTCGTAGACGGGCCACGCCTTCGTGGCGTCGAAGGTCAGGCCGACCACCGCGCCGCCGGCGGACATCAGCGGCAGCGCCGCCATCGCGAGGGACTTGTAGGAGTACGTGGAGACGTGCAGCGCGGTCGCCACGTCCTCCCAGGGTGCGTCGAGGAAGCCGCCGCCGAGGCAGCTCTGCGGGGCGAAGCCGATCGAGTGCACCACCCCGTCCAGGCCGTCGACGTGCTCGCGCACGCGGTCGCCGAGCCCGGCGAGATGGTCGGCGTCGGTCACGTCCAGCTCGATCACCGGGGCGGGCTCGGGCAGTCGCCTGGCGATCCGCTCCACGAGGGAGAGCCGGCCGTAGCCGGTGAGCACGACCTGCGCCCCGTTCTCCTGGGCGAGCTTCGCCACGGAGAAGGCGATCGAGGCGTCGGTGATGACGCCGGTGACCAGCAGCCGCTTACCGGCGAGCAGTCCGGACATGCAGGGATTCCTCCGTAGTTCTCAGTGACCGCTTGTCAGTGGCCCATGCCGAGGCCGCCGTCGACCGGGATGACGGCGCCGGAGACGTAGCCGGCGGCGTCGCCGGCCAGCCAGGTGACCACGCCCGCGATCTCGTCCGGCTGAGCGAACCGGTTGGCGGGGATGGCCTTGCGGTACTCGGTCCTGCGGTCCTCGGGCAGGCCGGCGGTCATGTCGGTCTCCACGTAGCCGGGCGCGACCACGTTGGCGGTGATGTTGCGGCTGCCCAGCTCGCGGGTGATCGAGCGGGCCACGCCCACCAGGCCGGCCTTGCTCGCCGCGTAGTTGACCTGGCCGGGGCCGCCGTAGAGGCCGACCACCGAGGAGATGAAGATCATCCGGCCCCACTTCGCGCGCAGCATCTTGCCCGAGGCGCGCTTGGCGCACCGGAACGCGCCCGTCAGGTTCGTGTCCAGCACGCGGGTGAACTGCTCCTCCGACATGCGCAGCAGCAGCGTGTCGTCGGTGATCCCGGCGTTGGCGACGAGCACCTCCACCGGCCCCAGCTCGGCCTCGATCGCGGTGAACGCCGCGTCGACCGACGCGGAGTCGGTCACGTCGCAGCGGACCCCGAACAGCCCCTCGGGTGGCTCGCCGCTGCGGTGGGTCACCGCCACCCGGTCGCCCTGCTTGGCGAAGGCCTGCGCGATGGCCAGGCCGATCCCCCGGTTGCCGCCGGTCACCAGGACGGTACGGGCCACGGTTCCCCCTGTAGTTCAGTGATCTCCCGGTCGGTCGGAGCCTAGGCGTTACCGGCAGGTAAGCGCTAACGCCGTGCACGTCCGGGCCGGCGCGGCGTCGCCCGGCACCGGCGCCTGCCCCGCCCCTCCGGCGACGCGGCGGCCCCCTCGGCCGAGGCCCGTGCGGCCGCTCGGCCGAGTGCGGCGACGGCGACCCGCGGGTGTACGATGATCCGCGTTTGCGGGCCGTGCGGCCCGCTTCCGGGCCCCGCCGACCGCAGGAGGTGATCGCTGTGCGAGATAGCGATCCTCCCAGTCGTGGCCGGGCCGAACGTCAGCCCCGCTGAGCCACGACTCAGCAGGTGAGCTGACCCAGCTCCGCTCCCCGCCCCGCCCGGTAACCGGCCCCGCGCCGGTCGGCCGTGCCGCGCCGGGAGCCGCCCGGTCACGACTTCGTGTGCGCGTCCCGACCCACCCCTCTGCGGTCCGCCCCCGCACGCGCGGACCGTCCAGTCGCCGCCCGGAGCCGTCCATGAGCCGCTACGTCGCCCCGCTGGGCTTCACCCTCGCCGCCGTCTGGGTGGCCGTCGTCTTCGTCCTCGCCGGCGGCGCCGCGCACTGACCACCGGCGACGGCACGCACCGACCGCCGGCACGCACCGACCGCCGGCGACGGCGCGGACCGACCGCCGGCACGCACCGACCGCCGCGCCGTCGCCGGCCGTCGGGGCGCGCCCGGCCGCCGGCCACCCCGCACCCGCGCGTCAGAGCATCCGCGAGGACCACAGCAGGTTGAGGGCCCCCGCGCAGAGTGCCAGCAGCAGGGCCACCCCCGCGTACCACTGGGTGACCTCGCGGGGTTCCGTGCGGAACCCGATCGAGCTGCCCATGTCCTGGTAGACCTGCTTCAGCTCGCTCACCGACGCCGCCTCGTAGAAGTAGCCCTCGGTGGCCTCGGCCAGATCGGCCAGGGCCAGCCGGTCCACCGGCACCCGTTGCAGCTGGCCGCCGATGTCCACCTGCCCGGAGTCGGTGCCGAAGGCGATGGTGGAGACCGGCACGTTCGCCGCCTGCGCCGCGGCGGCCGCCTCCTCCACCGACCGGCCCGAGGTGCGGTACCCGTCGGAGAGCAGCACGATGCGGGCCGGCGGGATTCCCGCCGCGCCGTCGGCCGGCACCGACCGGATCGCCTCCAGGCAGGTGAAGACCGCCTCGCCCGTCGCCGTCGCCTCGGCCAGCACCAGCCCGTCGATCGCGGCGGTCACCGCGTCCCGGTCCTTGCCCGGCGGCACCAGCACGTTCGCCGACTTGGCGAACGAGACCAGCCCCAGGTTGTAGCTCTCCGGCAGCTCGCCGACGAACTGCTTGGCCGCCTCCTGCGCCGCCTCCAGCCGGTTCGGCGCCACGTCGTCGGCCTGCATGGACAGCGACACGTCGATGGCGAGCATCACGGTCGCCCGTTCCAACGGCTCCCGGGTGTCGACCGACGGCCGGGCCAGCGCGGTCGCCAGCACCAGCAGGCAGAGCAGGAACGCCGTGGCCGGCACGTGCCGCCGCCAGCCCAGCCCCTTCGGCGCCAGGGTGCGCAGCAGGTCCACGTTGGTGAACCGCATCGCGTACGCCCGGCGGTGCAGCTGCCGCCAGACGTAGAGCGCGGCGAGGGCGAGCACCGGCAGCACGGCCAGCAGCCACCACGGTTGCAGAAAGCGGATCATCGTGTCGTCCCCCTGGTGCGCGCGTGCCGCTGCGCGGCGACGAAACGCACCATGTCGAGCAGCCAGTCTCGGTCCGTACGCAGTCGCAGGTGGGCCGCGCCGGCGCCGCGCAGCGCCGCGGAGATCTCCGCGCGCTGGGCGGCCGCCGCCTCGGCGTAGCGGTGGCGCAGCCGCGGGTCGGCGGTCTGCACCTCGTGCAGCTCGCCGGTCTCCGGGTCGACCACCGGCAGCACCCCGACGTCGGGCAGCTCCAGCTCCCGGGGATCGACCACCTCGATCGCCACCACGTCGTGCCGGACGCGCAGCTTACGCAGCGGCCGGGACCACCGCTGCGGCGGGGCGAGGAAGTCGGAGATGACCACCGCCACGCCCCGGCGGCGGGGCGGCCGGTTGAGCATGTCGACAAGCGTGCCCAGGTCGCTGCGCCCGGGGCGGATCTCGGTGCCGGCGATCGCCCGCAGCAGCGCGTGGGCCTCCTTGCGGCCGGAGCGCGCGGGCAGCCGGGTGTAGACGTCCGGGCCGGCGACCGGCGGCGCGGCGCGCCACCGGCGGGCCGGCGCGCTCGTGCCGCCGCCGCTGCCGATCACCGCGCCGATCCGGTTGCCGCCCCGGACGGTCAGGTGGGCCAGCGCCGCCGCGGCGGCCACCACGACGTCGCGCTTGAGCCACCGGCCGGTGCCGAAGTCCAGGCTCGCCGAGAGGTCCACCGCCAGCCACGTCTCCAGCTCCCGGTCGGCCACCGTACGCCGGACGTGCGGCATCGTCGTGCGGGCGGTGACCGGCCAGTCCATCCGGCGTACGTCGTCGCCGGGGCGGTACTCCCGGGACTCCCCCGCCTCGCTGCCCGGCCCGGGCAGCAGGCCGGCGTAGTCGCCCTGGAGCAGGCCGTCGAGCTTGCGGGTGACCATCAGTTGCAGCCGCGACAGGACGGCCTCGGTGCGGTCGGAGGGGACGTCGGCAGGCCGACGGGCGGGTGAGGTCACGGACGCTGCCCGGGCCAACCGGCGCCGGGCGGCGCGGAGGTCGGCATGGGTGCGGGGGTGGCCTGCTGCCGGGGCGCGACCGAGGGCAGCGGGATGGTGGACATCACCCGGTGCACCACGTGGTCGGCGGGCACGTCGTCGGCGAGCGCGTCGTAGCTGAGCACGAGCCGGTGGCGCAGGATGTCCGGCGCGATGTCCTGCACGTCCTGCGGCAGGGCGTAGTCCCGGCCACGCAGCAGTGCCAGCGCGCGGGTGGCCCGGACCAGGCCGAGCGAGGCGCGCGGGCTCGCGCCGTACTGGATGAGCTGGGCGACGTCCGGCATCCCGTGCTCCGCCGGGGCGCGGGTGGCCAGCACCAGCCGGACCGCGTAGTCGACCAGGGCGTTGTGCACGAAGACCTGGTCCGCCTTGCGTTGCAGGGCGATCAGGTCGGGGGTGGTGAAGACCGGCGCCGGCTGCGGCGGGGCGACCCCCATCCGGTAGACGATCTCCCGCTCCTCGGCGTCGGTCGGGTAACCGACGACGATCTTCATGAGGAAGCGGTCCCGCTGGGCCTCGGGCAGCGGGTAGACCCCCTCCTGCTCGATCGGGTTCTGCGTCGCCATCACCAGGAACGGGTCGGGCACCCGGTGGCTCTCGCCGCCGATGGAGACCTGCCGCTCGCTCATCACCTCCAGCAGCGCCGACTGCACCTTGGCCGGCGCCCGGTTGATCTCGTCGGCGAGCAGGAAGTTGACGAACACCGGGCCCAGTTCGACGTCGAACTTCTCGCTCGACTGCCGGTAGATGCGGGTGCCCATGATGTCGGCGGGCACCAGGTCGGGGGTGAACTGCACCCGGGCGAAGGAGCCGCCGACCACCCTCGCGAGGGTCTCCACCGCGAGGGTCTTCGCGACCCCCGGCACGCCCTCCAGCAGGCAGTGGCCGCGCGCGAGCAGCGCGACGAACATCCGCTCCACCATCCGGTCCTGCCCGACGATCACCCGTTTGATCTCGAACAGCGCCCGCTCGAGCAGGGTCGCGTCCTCGGCCGGCGTGGTCACCGGCTCGGGTGTCTCCGGGCCCGTCCCGTTCGGCGTCGGGGCGTCGGGCGTGGTCGGCTGGGCCACCGGTCCTCCACAGCATGATCGGTTGTCGCGCGGCGTGGTGCGTATCAAGACTCGCATGCCCGGCTGAGTGCCGAGGTGGGGAGAAGCCGATTCTCGCCGCCGCGTCCCCGATGCCGGGTCGCGGGCCCGCCACGCCGTCGGGCGGTACGAAATCGCCGCTCACGGGTGGACAGGGACCGGCCCGGCGCGTGTACCATTCACCCGTCGCCGGGCGGCTCCCCCCGTGGCCGCCCGGCGCTCAAACTTCCGGTGCCGCCACCGCCCCTAGACTGGTCGGGATGAGCAGCCCCCTTCCCGCCGACGAGCCGCTGGTCTGCTCGTCCCGCGGATGTCGTGCCCCCGCCCACTGGGCGCTGAGGTGGAACAACCCCCGGCTGCACGACACCGACCGGCGCAAGACCTGGCTCGCGTGCACCGAGCACCGCACCACCCTCGGCGACTTCCTCGACGCCCGTGGCTTCCTCCGGGAGGTCGTACCGGCGCCCGGATCGCCTACGCTCGAAGGGTGAGCGCGCACAACGGATGTCCCCGGTGAACAGTGACGGGTCCGCCGGCCCGCCGCCGGCGCCACCCCTACCGCCGGCGGGCCCCCTGGAGCCGTGGCCGGACACCGTCCGCTGGCAGTCGATCTCGTCCGACCTGATCTGGGTGGAGCTGATCCGCCTGGCGCTGGTGCTGGTCGTCCTCGCCCTCGGGCTGGGCGTCGGCTGGGCGTTCAGCGGCAGCGGCTTCCTCGGCGCGGCACTCGGCGTGGTGCTGCTCTTCGGCGTCCTGCGGGGCGTGACGATCGTCCGCGCCGTACGGGCCTGGGGCTACGCGGAGCGGGAGGACGACCTGCTGGTCCGGCACGGGCTGCTGGTGCGGCGGCTCTCCATCGTGCCGTACTCGCGGATGCAGTTCGTCGACGTCAGCGCGGGGCCGCTGGAGCGCGCGTTCGAGCTCGCCACCGTGCAGTTGCACACGGCCGCCGCGGCGAGCGACGCCCGGGTGCCCGGGCTGCGCCCGGCGGAGGCGTCCCGGCTGCGCGACCGGCTCACCGCGCTGGGCGAGGACCGGGCGGAGGGCCTGTGAGCGACCCGGCCGCCCGGGGCACGGACCACGCCGGCCCGTCCCCGGCGGAGCCGGGCGTCCCACCGGAGCCGACCGGACCCGGTGCGCCCCCGCCGCCGACCGGACCCGACGTGCCACCGGAGCCGACGGGGCCCGGTGTGCCGCCGGAGGCGGCATGGCGCGACGCCGGGTCCGGCTTCCCGCCCCCGGCGACCGGGCCCGTCACGCCGGGCCCGGTCCGGTCTGCCGGGGCGCCCGGGGGCGCCGAGCCGCGGCAGCGGCTGCACCCCCTCAGCCCCGCCCTGCACGGCGCCAAGTCCCTGGTCGTGGTGATCGCCGGCCTGTCGTGGTCGACGCTGTCGCGGGTCGGCTTCGGCTGGTTCGCCCTGATGGCGGTGGTGCTGGCCCTGGGTGCCACCGTGCTGGCCGTGGTGAGCTGGTACTACACCGGCTACCACGTGGTGGGCCGCGAGCTGCGGGTGCACGAGGGTCTCCTCTGGCGACGCACCCGGGCGATCCCGCTGGAGCGGCTCCAGGCCGTCGAGGTGGTCCGTCCGCTGCTCGCCCAGCTCACCGGCCTGGCCGAGCTGCGGCTGGAGGTGGTGGGCGGGGGCAAGACGGAGGCGCCGCTGGCCTACCTGAGCGTCGCCGAGGCGACCGCGCTGCGCCAGCGGCTGCTCGCCCTCGCCGGACGGATCGCGGCCGAGCCGGGCGCGCCGCCGGCGGGAGTGGCCGCGGGACCGGCGGGGACCCCGGCACCACCGCCCGGCCGGCCCCTGCACGCCGTGGCCAACAACGACCTGCTGGTCAGCCAGCTGCTGACCCCGCAGGCGTTCATGATCCCGTTCGGCGTCGCGTTCGTGGTGGCGCAGTTCCTCTCCGAGGACTCCTGGTCGTTCGTCGCGGTGGCGAGCACCCTCACCGCCATGGCCGGCGTGCTGCTGCAACCGGTGCGGCGGGTGCTCGACGACTGGAACTTCCGGCTCGCCCGGGACGAGGGCACGCTGCGGATCCGCAACGGCCTGCTGGAGACCCGCGCGCAGACCGTGCCGCTGGACCGGGTGCAGGCCGTCGGGGTGACCTGGCCGCTGCTGTGGCGGGTCAAGGGCTGGCTGCGGCTGCGCCTGGAGGTGGCCGGCTACTCCGCCGGCGAGGCCGACGAGCGCAACCGGCCGGACCGGCTGCTCCCCGTCGGTGACCGGGCGACCGGCGAGGCGATCGTGGCCGAGGTGCTGCCCGGGGTGCGGCTGGCCGCGCTGCCGCTGAGCCCGCCGCCGACGCGGGCCCGCTGGCTCAACCCGCTGAGCCGGGGCGTGCTCGGCGCCGGGCTCGACGACCGGGTCTTCGCCGTCCGCTCCGGCCTGCTCACCCGGCAGTTGGCGCTCGTGCCGTACGCCCGGATCCAGAGCGTGCGGGTCGTGCAGGGGCCGGCGCAGCGGCGGCTGCGGCTGGCGACGGTGCACGCCGACACCGCCGGCGGCGCCGGCGCGGCCGCCCGGGACCGGGACCTCGCCGAGGCGTGGGCCCTGGCGGCGGAGCTGACGGCCCGCTCGCGCGCGGCCCGCCGGGCGGGCTGACCGCGCCCGTCCGCACGCGGGTTGTTCAGCGGGTGGCCGTGACCGGCGGCGGCTCGGCGGCGGCCGGCTCGGCCTCAGCGTCTGGCTCCGCCGGGGACCGCCGGGCCTTGCGGGCCGCCCACCAGCGCTCCGCCAGGCCGACCACCAGGAAGGCCATCCCGACGTACGCCCAGCCGACGAGCACGTCGATGACGTAGTGCTCGCCGCTGTAGACGAGGGTGAACGTCATCGCCAGCGGGTACGCCAGCAGCAGCGGCCACCAGCGGCGGCGGGTCTGCCGCAGGAAGAACAGCACCACGAAGAGCGCGAACGCGGTGTGCAGCGAGGGCATCGCGGCCACCGGGTTGGAGGCGATCTGCCCGGCGTTGAGCAGGTTGCCGGCGCCGTGCATGCCGAACGCCTTCCAGCCGCGCGTGGAGATCCGCGCGACCTCCTCCAGCAGCCCGTTCTGCGCCGCCCACCAGGGCGGGGCGGCCGGGTAGAGGAAGTAGGTGACCAGGCCGGTGGCGCACAGGAAGCCCCAGCGGCGCATGAAGGCCGCCCACCGCCCCCGGTCCCGCAGCCAGAGCACCGCCGCGGCGGCCAGCGCCACCACGAAGTGTGAGAAGTAGACCCAGCTGACCGCGACGTCCCACCAGTGCACCTCGGGCCGGTAGAGGTGCTCCTGGAGCCAGGTCGTCGGCACCTGCCCGCCCGTCGCCCAGCCGAACATCACCCGGTCGGCGACGATCAGCTCGTACGCGTGCGGGGTGGCGCCGTTGTCGGCGAAGCCCCGGGACAGGTTGTAGACGGCGAGCAGCAGCACCACCGGCACCCAGTCCCGCGCGAAGCGCAGATGGCTGCGCCACGGCCGGCTGCTGTTCCAGGCGATCGTCCCCGCCCAGATCCACAGGAACGCGTACGCCGGGTCGGTCGGCAAACCGATGCCGAGCCAGCCGGCGACGAAGGCGACCCCCCAGAGTGTCATCGCGACCACGCGACGACGCCCGCCGTCGGGTGCGGCGGGTGGCTCGGTCCGGGCGGGGGGCTGGGGGTCGGTCGCGACAGACATCGCGGTCAAGGTTAGCGGCGCGGGCGGCATCGCCCCACGCCGACCACCCGGCCGCGCCGTCCTTCCGGGCGCGGCGGGACCGGCAGGCGCGGCAGACCGGTACGGCGGGCGCGGCGGGACCGGCAGGCGCAGCGGGACCGGCGCGGAACCGGCGGCCGGGTGCGGCGGTTCCGCGTCGCCCAGGGGCGGTGTGCGCCGGTGGGGGCGACCGACGTGCACGCGCCGCCGCCCGCCGCCCGCCTCGTCTAGGCTTTGGCCATGCAGGAGCAGCCGGAGCCCGCGCTGACCCCGGGCCTCACCGCCCGGGTGGAGCTGACCGTCGCCGACACCGACACCGCCCAGGCGGTCGGCTCCGGAGACGTGCCCGTCCTGGGCACGCCCCGGGTGCTCGCCCTCGCCGAGGCCGCCACGGTGGCGGCCACCGCCGCCCGGATGCCCGGCGGGTCGACCACCGTCGGCACCCGGGTCGAGCTCGACCACCGGGCGGCCACCCCGGTGGGGCGCACGGTGGTGGCGCAGGCCCGACTGACCGCGGTCGAGGGGCGGCGGCTGTACTTCGAGGTCAGCGTCAGCGACGGCGACGAGACGGTCGCCGAGGGCCGGGTGGAGCGGGTGCTGGTCGACCGGCAGCGCTTCGTGGAACGCGCCGCGCGGTCGTCGTGACCGCCCGCTTCACGCGGGTCGCCGACGGGGTGCACGTGCTGCGCGAGCCGCTGCTGCACGTCAACGTCACGCTCGTCGTCGGCGACGGGGCCGCCCTGCTGGTCGACACGCTCTCCACCGCCGGGCAGGCCGCCGAGCTGGCCGCCGCCGCCCGGGCGGTCACCCCCCATCCGTGGACGCTGGTGAACACCCACCACCACTTCGACCACTGCTTCGGCAACGCGACCCTCGCCGCCGACCCGCCCCGCCCGGTGTACGCCCACGAGCTGGCCGCCGAGGCGATGCGCGAGCCGGACCGGCTGCGCCGGGAGGCGTACGCGGAACTGCGCGACGCGCACCCCACGCTGGCCGCCGAGGTGGCCGGCACGGAGCTGCTGGCGCCGACGCACACCGTGCACGGCGAGACCGTGCTCGACGTGGGCGGCCGGCGGGTGGTGCTGCGCCATCCCGGTCGCGGGCACACCGCCGGTGACCTGGTGGTGCACGTGCCGGACGTCGACGTGCTGGTCGCCGGGGACCTGGTGGAGCAGAGCGGCCCGCCGGCCTTCGAGGAGTCGTACCCGTTGCAGTGGCCCGACACGGTGGCGGAGCTACTGCGGATGACCACCCCGGCCACAGTGGTCGTGCCGGGGCACGGCGAGCCGGTCGACGCGGCGTTCGTACGCGCGCAGCACGCCCAGCTCGTCGAGCTGGCCTGGCTCATTCGCGCCGGGCACACCGGCGGCGCCCCACCGGAGCGCGTCGCCGCCGAGGCGCCCTTCGGGGCCCGTCCCGCCCTGTACGCCGCCCGCCGCGGCTACGCCGAACTCGACGGCACCGCCTGACGGCGACCGCCTCGCGTCACCTGCGGCTGCTCTCCGTGGTCAACGGCTGGCCGGCACCCGAAGGCCTGGCGCCGGCCCTCGACTGGTCCGTCCGGGCCCTGCGGGCCCGCACGCCGGCCTAGCGGGCGAAGCGGGCGTGGACCTCCGCGCGGGTGGGCATGGCGGTCGCGCCGCCGGGTGACTCGCAGACCAGGCCGGCGACCCGCAGCGCGAACGCCACCCGCTCGTGCCAGCCCGCCGGATCGGCGGGTTCGCCGCCGGCCAGCAGCTCCGCGACGAGGGCGCCCATCACCGAGTCGCCCGCGCCGGTGGCGTCCACCGCGGCGACCTTCGGCGCGGGTACGCGTACCGGATCGGCGCCGGCGGCGGCGACCACCGCGCCGGCCGCGCCGAGGGTGACCACCACGGTGCCCGCGCCGAGTTCCCGCAGGTACGCCGCCACGCCCTCCTCGGGTTCGCCCGGGTAGAGCAGCTTCGCGTCGGCGGCGCTCAGCTTGACCAGGTGGGCGCCGGCGGCGAACTCGGCCACCACCTCGCGCAGCCCGGCCAGCGCGGCCGGCCCGTCGAGCAGCCTGGGACGGACGTTGGGGTCGAAGACCCGCAGCCCGGACGCCAGCGCCCAGGCCCGGCGCGCGGCGGCCAGCGCCGGCGGCTGGAGCAGCACGATCGACCCGCAGTAGAGGACGTCGGCGCCCGCCACCAGGTCGGCGTCGAGGTCGTCGGGGCCGAGCAGGCCGTAGGAGGGCGGCTCGCCGTAGAACCGGAAGTCGGGCTCCGGGCCGGCGAAGGTGGCCACCGCCAGCGCGGTCGGGGCGGCGACGGTGACCGCCCCGGCCAGGCCGACGCCCGCGCCGGTCAGGAAGTCGCGGATCCGCCCGGCCAGGACGTCGTCGCCGAGCGACCCGACGAACTGCACCGCGCCGCCGAGCCGGGCGACGGCGACCGCCACGTTCAGCGGCCCGCCGCCGACGGCCTGCCGGTAGACCGGCTCGCCGTCACGCTCGGTGTCGAGCAGGTCGACCAGTGCCTCGCCGAGCACCACCGCGTATCCCATTGGTGTCCTCCGTCCACGCCGCGCGCCGACCGATCTTGTCGCACCAGGCTGGCACAGTACGCGCCATGACGAGCGCCGAAGCCACCGTATCGGCCTACTGGACGGCCTTGGAGGCGCGGGACTGGGACGCCGTCGCCGGGCTGCTCGCCGACGACGTGGTCTACCACCTGCCGCAGACCCGCGAGCGGATCGTGGGCCGGGAGTCTTTCCTGCGCTTCAACCAGGAGTACCCCGACGGCTGGCACCTCACGGTGAACCGGCTGGTCGCCTCGGGCCGGCGCGCCGCCACCTGGATCACCTGCGCCTACCGGGGCGAGGAGCTTGCCGCCACGAGCTTCTTCGACCTCGACGACGCCGGTCTCGTCCGCGAGATCACCGAGTTCTGGCCGGCGGCCTACGAGCCGCCGCCCGGCCGCGAACACCTCGCTGACCGCTACTGACACATCGAGCAACGGCTATTGCGCCTCGTCACCGTCCCGTGGTGGGATGGCGCTTGCCGGGCGGTTGCGGGGGCTGCCGCGCCGCCGGCGCCGGGTTCACATCCACGCGAGGGCATCGGCCCGCGAGTCGGGCCGCCGACGGCGCACGTACGCCGGCCATCCGCGCCGGGGCACGTCCGCCGCGACCGTCTTGCCCGCGCCGCAGCGGGGCGGCCCGTGCTGCCACCCCGCGCGCGTTGCCCGTGGGACTCCCCCGTCCCACGAGTGAGGAGAACCCCCGTGTCCCACCGATCGCGTATGGCCGCGTTGCTCACCGCGGCCGCGACCCTTCTCGCGGGCGCCGTCGTCCTGACGGCGGGGCCCGACCCCGCCGCCGCGCACGGCACCCCGATGGCCCCCGGCAGCCGCACCTTCCTCTGCTGGAAGGACGGCCTCTCGTCCACCGGCGAGATCAAGCCGAACAATCCGGCATGCTCCGCCGCCGTGGCCCAGAGCGGGGCCAACTCGCTCTACAACTGGTTCAGCGTGCTGCGCTCCGACGCCGCCGGCCGGACCGTCGGCTTCATCCCGGACGGCAAGCTGTGCAGCGGCGGCAATCCGGGCTTCGCCGGCTACGACCTGGCCCGCACCGACTGGCCGCTGACCCACCTGACGGCCGGGGCGCGGATGGAGTTCCGCTACAGCAACTGGGCCCACCACCCCGGCACGTTCTACTTCTACGTCACGAAGGACAGCTGGAGCCCGGGCCGGCCGCTGGCGTGGAGCGACCTAGAGGAGCCGTTCCTGACGGTGACCAACCCGCCGCAGCGCGGCTCGAGCGGCACCAACGACGGGCACTACTACTTCAGCGGCAACCTGCCCACCAACAAGAGCGGCCGGCACCTCATCTACTCGCGCTGGGTGCGCTCCGACAGCCAGGAGAACTTCTTCGGCTGCTCGGACGTCACCTTCGACGGCGGCAACGGCGAGGTCACCGGCGTCGGCCCGGGGGGCACGCCGCCGCCCAACCCGACCACGCCCCCGCCCAACCCGACGACCCCGCCGCCCAACCCGACCACGCCCCCACCCAACCCGACCACGCCCCCGCCGCACGGCGGGGACTGCATGCCGATCTTCAAGGTGGTCGGCACCTGGAACGGCGGCTTCCAGGGCGAGGTAACGATCATGAACCACAGCTCGTCGACCTGGTCGGGCTGGACGGCCAACTGGACGTGGCCCAGCGGGCAGACCATCAACAGCCTCTGGAGCGGCACGCTGAGCGGATCCGGTTCGTCGGTCACCGTGACCAACGCGCCCTACAACGGCACGATAGCCCCGGAGGGCACCACGACCTTCGGCTTCGTCGCCACCACCAACGGCACCAACACCCTGCCCACGGTCACCTGCTCCGGCCGCTGAGCCCCGACCCCGACCCTGCGCCCAGGTTCGGCCCCCTGAAGTGATCAAGAGGTTTGCGTCCCCGGGAACGATTCCGGGGACGCAAACCTCTTGATCGACAGCGTTGGCCGCCGGCCAGGCGCGGGGCCCGGGTTGCAGTGGCCGGGTCAGCGGACCATGGAGCCGACCACGGGCTTGGTGAGCAGGGCGGACTGGTTGCGCTGGATGCCCGGGTCGAGGGTCTTGGCGACGAAGATGGCGTGCCAGATGCAGAAGATGAGCACCGTCCACACCTTGCGGGAGTGGTCGGCCTCCTCCCGCTTGTGCTCCTCCAGCAGCCGCATCGCGTACGACAGGTCGAGCAGGTCGCCGGCGCCGGAGGTGGACAGCACGTGCCGGGCCCACTCGTACATCTCGCCGCGCAGCCAGACCCGGGTGGGGGTCGGGAAGCCGAGCTTCTTGCGGTTGACGATGGCCGGCGGCACCACGCCCTGCAACGCCTGGCGCATCGCGTACTTGGTGGCGTCGGAGCGGGGCGGGAGCTTGAGGTCCACCGGGATCCTGGACGCCACGTCGAACACCGCCCGGTCCAGGAACGGCACCCGCACCTCCAGCGAGTGCGCCATCGAGATCCGGTCGGCCTTGACCAGGATGTCGCCGCGCAGCCAGGTGTAGAGGTCGACGTACTGCATCTTGGTGACGTCGTCGAGCTCGGTGCACTCGGCGTAGATGGGCGCGGTGACGTCGGTGTAGCGGACCGAGGGGTCGTAGCGGCGCAGCAGGTGCTGCTTCTCCTCCTCGGTGAACATCCGGGCGTTGCCGTAGTAACGCTGCTCGATCGGGGTGGTGCCGCGCTCCAGGAAGCTCTTGCCCTTCACGCCCTGCGGGATGGCCTTGGAGACCGCCCGCAGCCCCTTCTGCACCCCGTCGGGCAGCCCGTTGACCGAGCTCAACGACAGCGGCTCGCGGTAGATGGTGTAGCCGCCGAAGAACTCGTCGGCGCCCTCGCCGGAGAGCACCACGGTGACGTGCTCGGCGGCCTTCTTCGCCACGAAGTAGAGGGGCACCAGGGCCGGGTCGGCCACCGGGTCGTCCAGGTGCCAGACGATCTTCGGCAGCGCCTCGATCATGTCGTACGGCCCGATCTTGGTCGGGATGGTCGTCACGTCGAGGTGGCGGGCCGAGTCCTGGGCGACGTCGATCTCCGAGTAGCCCGGAACGTCGTAGCCGACGGTGAAGGTCAGGATGTTCGGGTTGAACTCCCTGGCCAGGGCGACCACCGCGGTCGAGTCGATGCCGCTGGAGAGGAACGAGCCGACCGGCACGTCGGAGCGCATGTGCATCCGGACGCTCTCCCGCAGCGTCTCCCGGATCTCGTGGTAGAGCCGCTGCTCGTCGTCGACCGGGGTGGGCCGGAACACCGGCCGGTACCACCGGCGCACGTCGATCCGCCCGCCCGGGGTCCAGGTCAGGTACTCACCCGAGCCGATCCGGCTGATGCCCTTGTGCAGGGTGCCGGGCTCGGGCACGTACTGCAGGGTCAGGTAGTGGCTGAGGTTGGCCGTGTCGATGCCGGCGTCGCCCTGGTAGTTGGAGTGCGCGAAGGGCAGCAGCGCCTTCTTCTCCGAGGCCAGGTAGAGGCCGTCGGCGGTCTCCAGGTAGTGCAGCGGCTTGATGCCGAAGTAGTCCCGGCCGCCGAACGCGCGGCGCTCCTGCCGGTCCCAGATGACGAAGGCGAACATGCCGCGCAGCCGGGTGAGCACCTGCTCGCCCCAGTAGTGGAAACCGGCGACGATCACCTCGCCGTCACCGGCGGTGGCGAACTGCGCGCCGAAGCTCCGGATCAGCTCCTCGCGCAGCTCGATGTAGTTGTAGATCTCGCCGTTGAAGGTGAGCAGGTAGCGCCCGTTCGCGTAGGACAGGGGCTCTTGGCTGGAGGCCACGTCGATGATCGCCAACCGCTTGTGCGCGAACACCCCGTCCGCGTACCGGCCGGAGGCGTCGCCGACCACCTCGACACCGGTCTCGTCCGGTCCGCGGTGGTGCAGGCATTCCAACGCCCCGGCGATGTTGTCGCGGTGGGCGGCGGCGTCGCCGCGCGCGCTGAAGAAGGCCAGGAGTCCGCACATGGTCGCCATCTTTCCACGCGGCCCGAGCGGGCGTCGCAGCACCGCTGGGCTCCACGCCGCGAGGCTGCCCGGCCCGCGCGTCGCACGCGTTCCGGGTCGCTGCCGACCGGATGCGCCTGCGGGAGGCTGTCGAGCTGATGTCGTAGACGACTCGGGCAACCCCCGATGTCGCGAACGACTCAGCTCGACAGCGTCGTGCGACCGACTCGCCCACCGCCCGGCTCGCCGGCCACCGCCTGTCCCGGCGCGATCCGGCCGCCGCGCTGCGCGGTAGCGTCTGACCTGCAACGATGCGGAGACGGAGGGGGCGGAGCATGACCGAGGGACGTACCGACAGCAGGCCGGCGGACGGCACCGGGTCGCACGACCCGGACTTCCCCGAGGCGTTCCTGGCGTTCATGCGGCAGGGCTGGCGGGACACCACCCTGCCGGTCGGCCCGCGGCCCGAGGTGCCGAACCACGCCAGGCGCCGGGCCGCGCTCTCGGCGGCCTTCCCGGGCGAGACCCTGGTGATCCCCACCGGCGGCGAGAAGGTACGTGCAAACGACACCGACCATCCCTTCCGGCCGGGCAGCGACTTCGTCTACCTCACCGGCGACCACGACCCGGACGGGGTGCTCGTGCTGCGGCCGAACGGGTCGGGCCACGACGCCACCCTCTACATGCGGCCCCGGTCGTCGCGGCGGACCGACGAGTTCTTCCGCAGCCGGCACGGTGAGCTGTGGGTCGGTCGGCGGCACACCCTGGCCGAGAAGTCGGCCGAGCTGGGTCTGCCCACGGCGGACCTGACCGAGCTGGACGCGACGCTGGCCGACCTGGCGCCGGGGCGTACCCGGGTGCTGCGCGGCTTCGACGCACGGGTGGACACGGCCGTGCGCCCGTACGACGGCCACCGCGCCGAGGGCCAGCCGGCCCGCGACCGGGAGCTGGCGATCGCCATCTCGGAGCTGAAGCTGGTCAAGGACGAGTGGGAGATCGCCCAGCTCCAGGACGCGGTCGACGCCACCGTCCGGGGATTCGAGGACGTGGCCCGGGCGCTGCCGGCGGACCGGGGCGTGTCGGAGCGCCTGCTGGAGGGGATCTTCGCGCTGCGCGCCCGGCACGACGGCAACGACGTCGGCTACGGCTCGATCGTCGGCGCGGGCGAGCACGCCACGATCCTGCACTGGGTGCACAACCACGGCGCCACCCGGCCGGGCGAGCTGCTGCTGATGGACATGGGCGTGGAGAACCGCAACCTCTACACCGCCGACGTCACGCGGGTGCTGCCAGTCGACGGCCGGTTCACCCCGCTCCAGCGCCAGGTCTACGACGCCGTGCACGCCGCGCAGCAGGCCGGCATCGACGCCATCCGCCCCGGCGTGGCGTTCCGGGAGGTCCACCTGGCGTCGATGCGGGTGCTCGCCCAGGCGCTGTCCGACCTGGGCCTGCTGCCGGTGGGCGTCGACGAGGCCATGGACGGGCGGTCGACGGTCTACCGGCGCTGGACGCTGCACGGCACCAGCCACATGCTCGGCATCGACGTGCACGACTGCGCGAACGCCCGCAAGGAGAAGTACCGGGACGGCACGCTGGGCGAGGGCTACGTGCTCACCGTCGAGCCCGGGCTCTACTTCCAGCCGGAGGACGAGCTGGTTCCCGAGGAACTGCGCGGGATCGGCATCCGGATCGAGGACGACATCCTGGTCACCGCGACCGGCGCGGTGAACCTCTCCGCCGGGCTGCCGCGCGCCGCCGACGAGGTGGAGACCTGGCTGGCCGAACAGCGCGAGGCGGGTCCGCGCCTGCCGGACTGACCGCGCCCCGCATCCTCGCCGCAGCCCGGCGCGACCCACGTCGCGGCCGGGCTGTTCGCCGAGCCCAGCGAGCCCCTCGCCCCAGCACCGCCAGACGACAAGCCGTCGCTTCGGTGACCGCCGCGCCGACCGCCGAGCAGCTCGAGGCTCGCCGTCCGGCCCCGGGCGGCGCCGTTGTCGCCGCACGGAGCTGGCGTCGGAATCCGCCCGCATATCGCCCGAAAAGCGCAGGTCTCTCACTTTCATCCTCATCGTGAAGACAGCTCACTTATGTTGTCACTGAACCTGTCTAACCGATTCAGGGCTGGTTACGCCCCCTACGGCGGTACGTGCCCGTTGGATACGAAAGATGTGGGTGAGAGCACATGTCAACCAATCAGTCCGAAGCAACCGGGGCTGGGCATCCGAGCGGGCGTCGCCGGAAGCGGCGCGTCCTGTGGGTCGCCACCGGCGTGGCCGGCCTGACCGGCGCGGTCGGCCTGGCGGCCACGGGGATGGTCACGCTGCCGGGCGCATCCGCGACGGGCAGCCTCGGGAACGTGGTCGACCGGCAGCTCACCGAGGCTGCCGCGCAGGCTACAGCCCCCCTGGGCCCGGACGACCGGGTCGACGCCGCAGCCGCCGGCATGAATCCCAGCGGACAGGACCCCACAGCGAGCGGCAAGGGGCCGGACGAGCAGGGACGCAACGACAAGGAGCAGGACGTCACGGACGTGCCCTGCGACACCGACGAACTGATCGTCGAACTCAACCGGGTGAACGCCGGTCACGGAGGGACGCTCAAGCTCGCGCGCGACTGCACGTACCTGCTGACGCTGAGCCGGGAGGGGAACGGCCTGCCGGAGATCGTCCGACCGGTCACGATCAAGGGCGAGAACGCCACCGTCCTCCGCGCCACGAACGCCGCCGCCTTCCGGATCTTCAACGTGGGGGTCGGCGGCGACCTGACCCTGCACGACCTCACGGTCAAGGGCGGGTTCGCCCAGCCCGGGCTGGGCGGCGGTGGCCTCCTGGTGCAGGCGGGCGGCAGGGCGACCATCTTCGACAGCCGCATCACCGGAAACCAGAGCAGCAGCGCCGGCGGTGGCGTCACGAACTTCGGCGTCACCCGGATCCTGTCCACGCACGCCACCGGCCCGGACGGCAAGGGTAAGGAGCACGCCGACGGAGAGAAGGACGCGGCCGGCACGGGGCACGACGACACCACCCCGGGCGACCTCAGCGGCACGGACGGGACAGCCCCGTCGACCGACAGCCGCACCGCCCCGAGCACCGGCGCCGAAGCCCCCGTCGTGCCCACGGATCCCGCGGGCACGGACACGAAGGCTCCCGCCGGCCCGGACACCAAGGCCCCCGCCGGCCTGGACACCGACGGCACCGACACCAAGACCCCCGGCGGCCTCAACACCGACGGCACCGGCACCAAGGCCCCTGCCGGCCTGGACGCCGACGGCACCGGCACCGGCACCGGCACCGGCACCAAGGCTCCCGCCGGCCTGGACGCCGACGGCACCGACACCAAAGCCCCGGCCGGCCTGGACGCCGACGGCAAGGCGGTCGCCGGGGACGGGACCACGGCGGGGGCCGCTGGCGGCGCCTCGGCCGCCCGGGACGCGGGCAGCCCCGGCCGGGACAACGAGAAGGACGACAGGGGCGACGACCGCGAGGACGGCGGGCACGGCAGCGAGGTCACCGACAACACCGCCGTGGGCAGCGGCGGCGGGATCCGCAATGTCGGCCAGCTCTTCCTCGAGGGCGTCCGGGTGAGCCACAACCAGAGCGGCGACACCGGCGGCGGACTGGAGAACGTCGCCTCCGCCGTCGTCACCGACAGCACGATCTCGCACAACATCGCCGAGGGCTCGGGCGGCGGCATCCAGAGCGGCGGCAACCCCAACGTCGCCACGACCGTCAAGCGCAGCCACGTGTTCGGCAACCAGAGCGGTGCGAGCGGCGGCGGCATCCGCAACGCGGGGACGATGTACGTGCAGCACAGCACCGTCCATGGCAACACCGCCGACGGTGACGGTGGCGGCATCGCCAACCTCGCCGCGGTCTTCGGCGGACTGTCGATCTCGAACAGCAAGGTCAACGAGAACGTGACCCGGGGCAACGGCGGCGGTATCGCCAACGACAGCGGTCAGGTGGTCATCTTCCACAGCGAGGTCGACCGGAACCGGGTCGCCGTGGACCTGCAGGTCGCGGGTGGGGTCTACAACCAGGGCGGAAGGATCTCCGTGATCAGGTCACGGATCACGGAGAACTCGTCGCTCCTCGCGCCGGGAGGCGTCTCCTCGGACAACGACGGAGTCACCGTCGACGACGAGACGGTGATCATCCGGAACAAGCCCACGAACTGCGAGGGCAGCCCGACCCCTGTTCCGAACTGCTTCGGCTGAGCGGGCGGACAGTCGGCGCTGCGCAGCGCGTTCCGGCGCCGCCCGGGAAGGGTCGTCACGACGACCTGCCCCGGGCCGGCGCCGGAACTTCGCGTACGGCCTGGTCCTGGTGGCGGCCGGGCCGCAACCGGAACTTCACGCACCGGCCCCTCCTGGTGGCGCCGGTCGCCGGTCAGCTGGGCGGGGGCCTTCGCTGAGGCAATCGCCGAGCCGGCGAGCGCCGGTCGACTCTCCTGCGGGTGTTTGTGCTGCTCAGGTGGTGTCCCTGCCCGGTAGCGGCCCGCTGCGGAGCGACAGCCGACGTGAGGCGAATGTGTGGATTACTCGGATAACGCACCATCGCGAGAATCGTTCTCATACGGTGATTCACGGAGGCTGCAACCCATTTGTGGCTGATCGCGCCGTCTTGCGTGGTGCGGTCCCCGTGAGAGCAGGAAAGGGCGGAAGGCTCTGATGTCCGATGACGTAACGAGACCTGACGGTGGCCCGCCCGTGGGCACACCGATGCGAGGGCGGCGCAAACTCTGGCTGGCTGCCGGGGTGGCCGGACTGACCGGCGTCGTCGGCCTGGCGGCGCTGGGCGGCCTGGCCGCCCGCGACGACAAGTCCGGCGACTCCGAGCGACTCTCCGACGCCCAGGCGTCGGCCCCGAAGCAGAACGTCAGCGACGCCGGCAGGGCCGACGACGACGCTGGCAAGGCCGACGACGAGGCCGGCGGCAACCCCGCCGCCGAGGGCGGGAACGCCTGGTCGGGTGGCGACTGGAGCGGCGACAAGGACCGCGGAAACGACGGTCGGGTGACGGAGGTGCCCTGCGACACCGACAAGCTGATCCAGGCGATCATCCACGCCAACCGGACCGACGGCGCGACGCTGAAACTCGCCAGGCACTGCACGTACGAGCTGACGCGCAGCGAGTACGGCAACGGCCTGCCCGTGATCAAGGAGTCGATCGTCCTCAAGGGCGAGGGCACCGCGATCGTCAGGGCGGCCGAGGCCGAGCGCTTCCGGATCCTGAACGTCGGTAGCGGCGGTCACCTGACGCTGAAGGACGTGACCGTCAAGGGCGGGCAGACCGTCGCCGCGAAGACCGTCCCGGCACCGGTCAGTTCGTTCGGGCGCACGAAGCCGACAGAGGCTGCGGCAGCCGCGGCGGAACCGGCCCGTGGACCGGCGATGGCGGCGCCCAAGGGCCCGGCCACCGCCGCCTCCGAACTGCCGGCCGCTCCGACGGCTCGTTCCGGCGGGGCAGCGACGGCCCGGCCGGACGGCACCGCGACGGCCGCGCCCACCGGCGCCGACGGAGCGGGCATCCTGGTCCAGCGGGGCGGTCGTGCCGACCTCGAGCACAGCAGGATCGTGCAGAACCACGCCGGCTGGAACGGCGGCGGCATCGCCAACTTCGGCACCACCAACCTGCGCCACACCTCGGTCGAGGAGAACAGCGCCAGCGGCTTCGGTGGCGGCATCTTCACCGTCGGGGTGCTGCGGGTCGAGGAGTCCAAGGTGTCGAAGAACAGCGCCCGGCTGGGCGGCGGCGGCATCGCCAACGGCACGACCCCGAACGGCACGACGGTGGGCGGCGGCACCGTCTGGGTGTGGAAGAGCACCATCAGCCACAACCGGACCTCGTCCATCGGCGGTGGCGTCTTCGACAACAGGGGCGACATCGTGCTCACGCAGAGCGAGATCACGGACAACACCGCCGGCACGGACGGGGGCGGGCTGGTCACCTTCAGCGACGGCAGGCTGTCCCTGGAGAAGGTCGTGGTCGCCAGGAACTACGCGGACGGAGAGGCCGGCGGCGTCGGCGTCGGCGGAGGCAGCAACGCCGTGATCGAGCACAGCGTGATCAAGGAGAACGTCGCCGCAGGCGGGGGCGGCGGGGGTCTGTACAACGACGGGGGCGACGTCACGCTGCGGGACAGCGAGGTGCTGGGCAACCAGGCGGTCGGCGAGTACGGGGTGGGCGGCGGCATCCTGAACGACTTCGGCCGGACGAGGCTGATCAGCACGAAGGTGGTCCACAACGTCGCCACCGGGCCGCCGGGTGGCATCTTCACCAACAACGACGGCGTCCTGATCGACCGGAAGTCCGCCGTGAAGGACAACCGGCCGACGAACTGCAAGGGCAGCACGGTCATTCCCGACCGCTGCTTCGCCTGAACATCCGAGAGCGACACCACATAGAGAGAGGGCTCCTCCACAAGCCGCCCCGGCGGCCGGAGGAGCCCTCTCACCTCCCGGCCCCTCGTGGCCGTTCTTCCGCCGAACGGGCCGTTCCGCGCCGAGAGCACCCGTTCTCCTGCGGACTCCCCTACCGACGTCGCTGCGGCGGATCGGCCGGCACGGACCGTCCGCACCGGCCAGGGGCACCCCGGACCTAATGCGGGCTTCTTTCGCATATGCCCGCGAGGCTAGGAAGATTCTCATATTGTCTAGTTCGGGAGCTACAACCGATTTGTAGCAGGGGACGCTCGCCTGTGGCGCTGCGACCCTGTCTGGTACGAGGAGAGGGCAGAGAGCTCCGATGTCCAACTACCTAACGAACAACGACTCCGAGCGGCCGGCGGCGCCCAAGCGTCGCCGCAAGCTCTGGCTCGCCAGTGGTGTGGCCGGGTTGACCGGCGTGGTCAGCCTCGCCGCGGTGGGCGTGGCCACCGGCGCCGGCGCGGTAGGTGCGGACGGCCTGAAGTGGGCCACCGCCCAGGTCAGCATGGACGGCGACCAGGACGCGGACCGCGAGAAGGAAGGCCGCGAGGGCGAGGAGGGCCGCGAAGGCGGAGAAGGCCGGGACCGGGACCACAAGGACCGGGACCACAAGGATCGCGGAAAGGAGGTGCCCTGCGACTCCGACAAGCTGATCCAGGCGATCGTGCACGCCAACGCCAACCACGGCGGCGTGTTCGAGCTGGCCAAGGACTGCACGTACACCTTGACCCGGCACGACTACTACGGCAACGGCCTGCCGGTGATCGAGCAGCCCATCACGCTCAAGGGCCACGACACCAAGATCGTGCGGGACGCCACCGCCGAGCAGTTCCGCATCTTCAACGTCGGCAGCGGCGGCCACCTCACCCTCAAGGGCCTGACCATCAAGAACGGCCAGACCCTCGAGCGGAAGCTGGCGGAGCCGGTCTCGGCGGAGACGGTGTGGTCGCGCTACTCGAACTCGGTCGAGGCCACCGAGGCGGCCAAGGCCGGCAAGCCGTACCTGCCGTTGCTCCAGGCCGAGCCGAAGGGTGCCGCGGCGGCGAAGGCTGCTGCGGCGAAGGCCGCGGCGGCCAAGGCCGGCGCCGCCGTGCTGGAGGAGCCGGAGGCCAACGACGGCGGCGGCATCCTGGTGCAGCCGGGCGGCTCCGCCGACATCGAGAAGAGCCACATCGTCGAGAACCAGGCCGGCGGCAGCGGCGGCGGCATCGCCAACTTCGGCAAGACCAGCCTGCGCCACACCACGGTCGCCGACAACACCGCCTTCTTCTTCGGCGGCGGCATCCTGAACGCCGGGGTGCTCAAGGTCGAGGAGTCCCACGTCAAGTACAACAAGGCCGGGATCGGCGGCGGCGGCATCGCCAACGGCGCCCCGGGCATCTTCCGCGACGACGTCGACGGCGGAACCGTCTGGATCGACAAGACCGACATCAGCAACAACCACACGATCGGCTTCGGCGGTGGCCTGCTCGACATCGAGGGCAACACCACCATCAAGTACTCCAGGATCCTCGACAACACCGCGCTGATCGCGGGCGGCGGCATCGCCGCGGCGGACGACAGCCAGCTGCACCTGCACAAGGTGACGATCGCCAAGAACACCACCGTCGGTGTCGGCGGCGGCCTGGCCCTGGCCTTCGGCGCCCACGTCACGGCGGAGAAGACCGAGGTCAAGGAGAACTTCGCCGCCTTCTTCGGCGGCGGCGTGTTCAACCTCGCCAGCGAGGTCACGTTCCGCGACAGCGAGATCGTCGGGAACCAGGCCGTCGGGCCGATCGGCATCGGCGGCGGCATCTTCAACGTCTTCGGCCGGGTCAACCTGCACGACACGAAGGTGGCGGACAACGTCTCCAGGTTCCGGCCGGGCGGGGTGTTCAACTTCGGCGGCGAGGTGAACGTGGACGACAAGTCCGCGATCAAGGGCAACAAGCCGACGAACTGCCTGGGCAGCCCCTCCCCCGTGGAGAACTGCTTCGGCTGATCGCCCTCGGCTGACGGGCGGCCTCTCCGGCCGCTCCGGACACCGAACAGGAACCGGCCCCCTTCCGCGTCGCGGAAGGGGGCCGGTCCACGTCGCGGGCTACTGCTGCACGAAGACCGCCACGCTGCGGGCCGGCACGGTGAACGTGCCGCTGGCCCGGTCGAAGGAGGCCGTCCGCAGCGACTCGTCCGCCGAGGCCCGCAGCACCGGGTGCAGCGCCACGTCCGCCCCGCGCAGCCCGGTCAGCCGCTGCCGCGCCGTCTCCGGCGTGGCGTTGAAGACCACCGTGACCGACTTCCACCGCCCGTCGAGGCCCCGACCGTCCAGCGTCATGGTGAGCACGCCGGGGGTCTCCCCCGCGCCGGAGAGCGGGAAGGCGACCCGCTTCTGCACCTGCTCCGCCGTGGTCAGCCCGAAGACCGGCGAGGAGGCCCGAACCCTCAGCAGCTCGGCGTAGCGGGCGTCGGCCAGGTCGATCGCCGCGCAGTCCGGCACCAGCGCCGGGTCGGCCAGCAGCGGCTTGGCGTACGGCCACTTGTCCCGGTTGTCCTGCTCGGGCGGCAGGCCGGCGCCGAACCCGTTGCCCTGGGCGCAGTCCCAGCGGATCTGGTTGAACCAGTCCCCCGAGTTGTACGAGTTGCGGTCCAGCGACTTCGAGCGCAGCCGCTCGGTGCCCGTGGTGACGAACCCGGGCCCCTGGCCCATCACCACCGTGCCCAGCGCCAGCACCTGCATCCGGGCCCGGTCCGCCGCCGAGGTGTCCCGCGGCAGCTTGTACGCCAGCGCGTCGTACAGGATCTCGTTGTCGTGCGCGTCGACGTAGGTGACCGCCTCCCCCGGCGCGGCGGTGTAGCCGGCGGGCGAGCCGTTGTAGTCGACCTGCGCGCCGGTAACCTGCCGGCCCGACGAGTCGGTGAAGCGGTAGCCGCGCAGGTTGCCGGTGAGCCCCACCTTGATCAGGTCGTGCTGGCGCAGCAGCCGGGCCCGCTGCTCGGCCGTGGACCCGTTGACGTCGTCGCCGTTCGGGTCGGTGAAGAGGCCGGAGGCGAAGCCCTGCACCCGCGGGTTGGCGTCGAACGGCCCGCCGCCGCGTACGGCGTCGCGCAGCCGGTCGTTGAACGTGCCGATCCCGGTGCCTGCCATGTTGGCCTGGGTGGCCTGCGTGAACCGGGCGTCGTCGGCGACCTCGCCGAAGTTCCAGCCCTCGCCGTAGAGCAGGATCTTCTTCCCGTCCACGCCGTCGCGGCCGACGGTCAGCTCGTCGAGCGCCTTGCGTACGGCCAGGATGTTCGCCTTCGGGTGGTGGCCCATCAGGTCGAACCGGAAGCCGTCCACCTTGTACGCCCGGGCCCAGGTGACCAGCGAGTCCACGACGAGCTTGCCCATCATGGCGTGCTCGGGGGCGGTGTTGGCGCAGCAGGTCGAGTTGGCGACGGCGCCGTCGTCCAGCAGCCGGTGGTAGTAGCCGGGCACGATCTGGTCGAGTACCGACTTCGGGTCGGCGCCCGCCGCCGAGGTGTGGTTGTAGACGACGTCCATCACCACGCGCAGCCCGGCGCCGTTGACGCCGGCCACCATCCGCCGGAACTCGGTGGTGCGCTTCGCCCCGGCCGGGTCGACGGCGTAGCCGCCCTCCGGCACGGTGTAGTGCAGCGGGTCGTACCCCCAGTTGTAGCCGTCGGTGTCCGCCACGGCCGCGACGCACTTCTGCTGCTGCTCGGAGTCCGGCGGCAGCGCGGCCAGGTCGCAGGCCGGCTGCCGCTGGTCGGCGCGGCGCTCGGGGATCGTGGCGAAGTCGAACGCGGGCAGCAGGTGCAGGTGGGTCACCCCGGCGTCGCCGAGCGCCTTCAGGTGCTTCATGCCGGCGGTGCCCGGGTCGGTGAAGGCGAGGTACGTGCCCCGCTGCTCGGCCGGCACGGTGCCGTCGGCGATGGAGAAGTCCCGCACCGACAGCTCGGAGATCTGCACCTTCGTCGACGGCACCGCCGCCGGCTTACGCAGCTTCGCCCAGCCCGGCGGGGCGAGCCCCGGGTCGGTCAGGTCCACGATCTGGCTGTGCGTGGAGTCCGGCGCCAACGCCAGCGAGTACGGGTCGGTCACGGCGGCGGTGACCAGCTGCTGCGTCGCCGGCTGCCACGCCTGGACCTGGTACCGGTAGTACCTGCCGGTCCAGTCGCGGGCGCCGCGCACCGACCAGACGCCGGTGCGGTCGTCGCGGCGCATCGCGACGGTCCTCGGCGTCGCCGTCGGCGAGTCGAACAGCTGCAACGACACCTGCCGCGCGGTCGGCGCCCAGAGCGCCAGCGTCGGCACCCCGCCGGCGAACGTCGGCCCGAGCCGCGCGTCGGTGGCCCGGGCGTAGACGTCGTCGAGCACGCCGGGGATCTGCACGCCGGTCGCGGCGAGCAGGGTGCCCGCCGCGTCCCGCTCGGTCACCAGGAGCTGCCCGCGCAGGGCCGCCGGGACCTTCGCCAGGTCCCGCCGGTCGAGCGTGAAGGCACCGTGCGCCCACAGGTGCGGGAAGTCCGCGCGCTGGGCCTCGGTGAGCCCGTTGCGCTGGGCGGTCAACGGCATCGTGCGGTACGTCCCGACCAGCTCGCCGTCGGCGACGGTGACCCCGCCGGCCGGGGCGGCGACCAGGGCGTACGTCCTGCCGTCGGTGGGCCCGGCCTGCCAGGCGACGGTCGAGCGGTCGATCCAGTGCGCCTTCTGCTTCGTGATGTCGACGTCCGGGCCGGCGGCGGACGCGGTGGACGGCAGCAGCCGGCCGGGCGTGCCGGCGAGCAGCCACACCTCGCGTCCGGCGTCGGCGAAGTCGAGCCGCTGGTCGGTCGGCAGGTCCTTCTCGTCGCCGCGGTGGATGATGTAGCTCAGCCCGGTGGCGTTGGCGGCCAGCGGCACCCGGAAGACCGCGCCGAAGGCGTCGATCCGGGCCGGGGCGAGCGGGGTGGCCCAGTCCGTGGGGTTGGCGGCGCCGTCCCACAGGTGCAGGCCCCAGCCGTCGTAGTTGCCGTCGGCGCGGCGGTAGTGGATGAGGGCGGTGCCGTCCTCGACCGGCGGGTCGGGTTCGCCGGTGGCGGCCTGCCGGCTCGGGTAGGTCGCCGGGTCGCCCTGCTTGACCCAGACCTCGCCGGCCTTCGTCACGTCGATCGTCCGATCCTGTTCCACGTCCTTCTTCCCGGACTTGTCGACCACCACGAAGCCGACCGACTTCGCGCCCGGCTTGAGCTTCACCCAGGCGAACCGGCCGTAGGAGTCCTCGCCGGCGAACGGCTGCCCCTTGGGCCACTCGGTCGCGTACGCCGGGTCGATGTCGCCCCAGGCGTACAGGCCCCAGTCGTCGTAGCCGCCGGCCGGGCGCTGGTAGTGCACCACGGCCCAGTCGCGGGAGGCGGACTGCGCCGGGGTGCCCACGGTCGCGGTGGACCGGGCGGTCGCGGTGCGGCCCCTCCCGTCGCGGACGACGGCCTTGTACTCGACCTTCGTGCCGCCGGCCAGCCCGGTCAGGTCGTGGTGCACGGTGTACGGGGCCGTCTCGGCGCTGCCGAGCAGCGTCCACCTGCCGCCGGCGACCCGGGCGGCGACGGTGACGGTGGCCAGCGGGTCGCCGGTGACCTGGGCGGTGACGGCGGCCTTCGTGGCGACGGGCGCGCCGGGCGCCGGGGCGGTGATCGTGATCTTCGGCGCGGCGTCGGGCGACGGGATCGGCGTGCCGGCGCGGTGCACCACGGCCGACAGCGGCGGCACGGTCAGCGTGAGCCTGCCGTCCGCGCCGGCGACCGGGGCGGCCGACGCGCCGTACACGCCGGTGAAGGTGGCGCCGGCCGACCACGTGTCCACGGTGACAGTCTGCGCGGTCGCGGCGTTGTTCACCGCGACGACGTACTCGGTGCGCTGCTTCGGGTCGATCCGGGAGAACGCGAAGACGCCGGGGCCGTCGGCGGCGTACCGGCCGACCTGCACGCCGTCGCGCAGCGCCGGGTGCGCCTGGCGCAACGCGCCCAGCTCCGCGACGGCCCGGTAGAGCGGGTGGGCGCGGTCGAACTGGTCGCTGGCGTGGGTGCGGTCGGTGCCGATCAGGTCGTCGTCGAGGTAGTCGGGGGTCTTCGAGGCGAACATGTCCTGCCGGGCGTCCTTGTCGCCGCCCGGCCCGGTGAAGCCCTGCTCGTCGCCGGAGTAGACGACCGGCTGGCCGCGGGTGAGGAACATCAGCTCGTGGGCGAGCCGGTCGCGGCGCAGGTGGGTGGCCGGGTCGGTGCCGCCGCCGGCGATGAACGAGCCGATCCGGCCCATGTCGTGGTTGCCGAGGAAGGTGGTCAGCCGGCGCGCGTCGGTGTCCCGGGCGCGGTAGAGGTCGTCGCGGGCGTACACGTCGGCGAGCGCCTTCGCGGAGCCGTCGCCGGCGGTGTAGCCGCGCGCCGCCTCCTGGAAGGCGAAGTCGAGGGTGGCCGGCAGGCCACCGCGCCGCACGTACGTCGAGGTGATCTCCGGGTCGGCGCTGTAGACCTCGCCGAACATGAAGAAGTCCTTCTTGCCGGCGCGCGCGGCGACGCGCTCGACGCCCTGGCTGAACTGCGGCCAGAAGTCGAGGTTGGCGTGCTTCACGGTGTCCAGCCGGAAGCCGTCGACGCCGGTGGAGGCGATCCAGTCGGAGTAGACCTTGGTCAGGCCGCGCACCACCTCGGGGCGCTCGGTCCACAGGTCGTCGAGGCCGAAGAAGTCGCCGTACTCGCTGTTCTCCCCGGCGAAGGTGGAGTCGCCCCGGTTGTGGTACATGGTCGGGTCGTTCAGCCACGCCGGGACCTTGACCTTGGCGTCGGCCGGGGTCTCGAACGTCGGGGTGTACGGGAACGACGTGCTGTCCACCTTCGGGAAGCCCCGGCTGCCGTCGGCGTAGTTGCGGTCCTCGAAGGGACGCCCCTGCGCGTCGGTGTACGGGGAGGTGGCCTTGTCCACGTAGGTGCGCCGGTCCTCGGCGTACTGGATGACGTCGGCGGTGTGGTTGACGATGACGTCGAGGTAGACCTTGATCCCCCGCTTGTGGGCGAGCCCCACCAGCCGCTTCAGGTCCTCGTTGGTGCCGAAGTGCGGGTCGACCTGGGTGAAGTCGGTGATCCAGTAGCCGTGGTATCCGGCGGAGGCATCGGCTCCGGAGCCCTGCACCGGGCGGTTCTTGAAGATGGGCGCGAGCCAGATGGCCGTGGTGCCGAGCCCCTCGATGTAGTCGAGCCGGTCCATGACGCCCTTGAGGTCGCCGCCGTGGTAGAAGCCCTTGTCCTTCGGGTCGAGGCCGGTGGAGAGGCGGCCCCCGGTGAGGCCCCCGGCGTCGTTGCGCCGGTCGCCGTTGGCGAACCGGTCCGGCAGGACGAAGTAGAACTGCTCGGCGCGGACCTGGCGGCTGCTGGCGGCGAGCAGCGCCTCCGCCGAGGGTTCGGTGCGCCACTGCGCGGCGCCGGTGGTGACCAGCGGGCCGGTGTCGTCGGGGGCGTCGGAACCCATCTGGCGCACGGCCAGCGGGGTGCCGACGAGGGCGAGGGTGAGCAGGGAGACGAGGGCGAGCAGGGCCTTGCGCGGTATCGGCGGGGGTTTCATCGACGCCTTCCTCTGGTCGCTGGCTGGCCCGCACGCTAGCTCTTGCCGAAACGTTCTGCAATACCTTGCAAACAAAGTCGTAACACGACAGCCCGCTTGCAAGGACGACCCTCCGCGGCGACCCTGTGCCCGGGGATCAGTCGTCGGCGAGGACGGCGTACAGGTCCGAGTCGCGCCAGCCGTCGCAGATGAGGGCGGTGCCACGCATCCGGCCCTCGTACCGCATGCCGATCCTGCGCAGCACCGCCGCCGAGGCGAGGTTGCGCGGGTCGCACGTGGCGAAGATGCGGTGCCGCCCGTGCCGGTCGAAGCCCAGTCGCAACAGTTCCCGCGCCGTGGCCGTGGCGATGCCCTGCCCCCACCGCCGTGGATGGACCGCGTACGCGATCTCGCCGGTGCTCGGGCCGTGCAGCTTCAGCTCGGCGCTGCCCACGACCTCGCCGTCGACGAGCACCCCGAACACCAGCCGGTCCGGTGACGCCGCCACGGCGGCCCGCACGTACGCCTGCGTCTGCTCGTGGGTGTTGGGCCCCCACGCCTGGTAGCGGCACGACTCGGGCAGACGCGCCCAGTCGTGCACGGCGTCGGTGTCGTCGAGCGTGAGCGGGCGGAGGGTGAGCGCCATGGCGGCTCCCTGGGTGGCCGACGGCGTGGCGTCTATCAGAGGCGGCAGGAGACGCCGTCGACCGTGCAGCTCGTCGGGCGGCTCTGCGTGCCCTGCACGTAGAAGCGCAGCGTGACCGACGCGCCGCCGGGCAGGTCGCCGCCGCTGCGGTAGGTGAAGCCATCGTCGATCCGCTGCGCCGTCCCCTGTGGCGCGCCCTCGATCCACGCGCTGCCCAGCCGCGCTCCCGGGAAGGTCAGCCGCGTCGTCCACTCCCGGCCGGCGGACGAGGTGTTGCCGACCAGCACCTCCCCGACGAACCCGTCCGC
The DNA here is from genome assembly GCF_035920365.1 of Micromonospora sp. NBC_01740. Classification (NCBI taxonomy): domain Bacteria; kingdom Bacillati; phylum Actinomycetota; class Actinomycetes; order Micromonosporales; family Micromonosporaceae; genus Micromonospora; species Micromonospora sp. NBC_01740. The sequence goes on from NZ_CP109150.1 coordinate 6,574,545, forward strand.
GTGCGACTCGACCACCCGGTACCGGCCGGTCAGCGGGGACACCGACGGTGGCGGCGCGACCAGCGTCGTCTCCTCGCTCCCGCTGGGGGTCGGCGACGGCGGGGCGCTGCTGCGGGCGGGCGTGGACCGTGTCGGGGTGGGCCGGGTGGTGGAGCGGCCGGACTGCGTGGCCGTCGCCCGCGGCGAGCGCGTGACCGTCGGGCTGGCCACCGACGGCTCCGGGTCGGCCAGGCCGACGGTCGGCAGCGGCGGGGCGGGCTGCGCGTCGAACGCGGGGCCGCGCCCCCGGTAGGCGCCGAGCGCGATGGCCAGCAGGACCACCATCACCGCGACGCCGACGGACACCACGATCCACGGCGAGGACGCGATGGCGGTCGTGCCGTAGGACTTGCTCGATGTTCGGCGCGTGCCGGACATGCTTCTCCTCCCGCGGTCCTCCGGGGCAGCGTAGCGGTCCGTGGCGACATGGTGCGACCGTGTGCGTGCGGCGCGTACGGCGCCGCGTGGGCGGGGCCGCCGCCGGCGGAGGGTGCCGCGGGTCCGGCCGGCGGTCAGGCGGTCCGCAGCACCGTGCAGATGAGCGGGCCGTCGTCGGTGGAGCGCAGCAGGTAGCGGTAGCGCTCGCCGGGGACCGCCCGGCCCTGGCTGTCCAGGAACTCCCACTCCACAGCGACCATGGTCAGCAGCGCCGACACCGGAAGCACGTCCTCGATGGTCGCGTGCGCCGCGACCAGCTCGCGCTCCTGGTAGTCGGGGGCCGCGCCCACGAAGGACAGTGCCACCGCCGCCGGCGAGGTGAACGAGAAGCTGTACGTGTCGGCCACCACCATCCCGGGCAGGGCGTAACAACCGGCGATGGCGGGCACGTCGCCGGTGGTCAGCGCCACGCCGTACCGGTCGAAGAAGTCGGTCAGCGTGTCCAGATCGGTGGGGGCTCTCACAGGGACAGCAATTGCCGGCCGGACGGCGGGCCAAACCTCAGCGCGGCGGGATGCGCACCTCGATCTCCGTCCCGAGCCGGGCGCCGCCCGCGAGACCGAGGTCGTCGCCGCTCCAGAACCGGCCCGGGTCGTACCAGTTGGGACGCCGCCCGGCGGGCAGCAGTCCCATCGCCTCGTAGGTCACCGCGACCACCTCCGCGCAGTAGGCCGTCTCCAGTGCACGGTCGCGCACGGCGATCGCGGCGCGGTCGGGCGCGGTCGCCCCGGTCGGGTTGGGCGCGGTCACCCCGCTGCGGTCGGGCGCGGTCGCCCCGGTCGGGTCGGGCGCCGGCGCGGCCTCGCGGTCCCCCACCCGGCCGGGCAGCGCCGGCAGCCGCACCGCCGGGACCCGGCCCCGCAACCAGCGCCAGGCGAGCTGGGCGGTGGACGGGAACGGGGTGCCGTCCAGGCGGGCGACGGTGCGCAGCACCGCCTTCTCCATCTCCGCGTCCGCCGGCGGGTCGAGCTGGCGCAGCCAGGCCCGCTGGCCGTACCGGTTGGCCCAGACGCAGACCGCGTCGCGCAGGTCGTGCAGCTGCACGCCGCGCTGGTGGGTGCCCGTCCACATGTCCGGCAGCGACCTGCCCAGCTCGGCGTGCCACATCAGGGGCGGCATGTCGTCCAGCACGACCGCCATGCCGACGTGGTTGACCGGGCTGTTGGTGGTCAACTGGATGGCCCGGTCCGGCACGCTGCGGCCCCGGAACACCCACACGTCGCCGGTACGGGTCAGGTCCACGGCCTCGTCCAGGCTGATGCTCATGGGGGTCTACCCTAGGCCGATGCGGCAACGGATGCGGTGGTGGAAGGTCCTCGGGCTGGCCGGCCTGGCCGGCGTCGCGGCGTCGGGCGTGGTCATCGCCCGGGCGGAACGGCGGCGGCGGGCGTACACCCCGGAGGAGATCCGGGCCCGGCTGCGCGACCGGCACGCGGAGGCGACGGCCCCCGCCGACGACGCGCGCTGAGCCTCCGGCGTCAGTCCACCTCGTGGTGGTTGCGGTCCCAGCGCCCGCCGACCGGCGGGGTGTCGAGCCGCACCGCCCCGACGGCGTTTCCGGCGAGGTCGTTGTCCTCGATCCGGCAGGACACGCAGCTGCCCGCCGGGGTGATCCAGAGCCCGTAGCTCTGGGTCTGCTCGTCGCGGTGGTCCCAGATCCGGTTGCCGCGCACCGTGGCGGAGTCGAACGGCGCGTTGACGGCGATGCCGGCCCGGATCGGCGGGGCCGCCGGCAGTTCGTACGCCGTCCCGGGCGGCGGCGTGTCCTCGTTCCAGCCGGTGGGAGAATCCGCCCGCACCTCGGCGAGGGTGAGGTCGGTGTCGGTGTTGGACACCACGACCGCCATGCGTGACCCGACCCGCACCACCTTGCCCCGGTGCCCGTCGTGCGGCCAGTGCGCCGCCAGGTCGGTGACGGAGCGGTGGTGGTAGCGCACCGACTCGCCCGCGCCGGTGGCGGCCGGGGCGCAGCGGCGGCCGTTGTTGCGGATCCGGTTGTTCACCACGACGGCGTCGGTCATCGGCCGGTCGATCCGGATCGCGTCCAGGCCGTTGTCCCAGAACTCGTTGCCGTCGACGACCACGCCCGCCGCCGCGCCCCGGTAGCCGTGCCCCAGGTCGTGCTCGTGGTAGCCGTACTCGCCGTTGGCGCTGATCCGGTTCCCGCGCACGGTGTACGGGCCGGGCGTGTTGCCCATGCTGATCCCGTCGCGGACGTTGCGGTCCACGACGCAGTCGCTGATGATGCCGCCCCGGCCGGACACGCCGGCCGTGCCGTTGCCGGAGACGTCGAAGCCCGCCTCCAGGTTGCCGGTCAGCGTGCAGGCGGAGACGATCAGGCCGTCGGCGCCCCAGTCGGAGATGCCGAAGCGGTTCGCCTGGCTGTGGCAGCCGATGATGCGGTAGCCGCGCGGCGGCGTCCAGTAGTCCTTCTGGAGTTCGAGGAAGATCCCGTTGGTGCCGTTGCCGACGGCGGTGCAGTTGGCGATCGTGAGGCGCTCCACGTCGCCCCAACCGCCGATGCCGACGCCGATGCCCGCGCCGCCCATCTCCTCGCCGTTGTCCAGCCGGCCGCAACCGACCACGACCACCCCGTCGATCAGGCTGTCCTGGAGGAAGTCGCAGCCGAGCCCGGTGGCGCCGGTGTGGTGGATGTAGAGGTTGCGGAAGACGCCACGCACCACGTACTGGAGGCCGAGCCCCTTGGCGAGATAGTTGTACTCGACCATCGCCACGCCGGAGCCGTCGATCTCGAAGTCCGCGAAGGTGCAGTCGGCGATGTGCCGGTCGCGGCTCGCGCCGTGCTGCACCGTGGTCCAGAAGGCCAACGGCGTGGGGTCCGCCCGGTTCCCCTCGTTGCTGAGCAGGAACCGCGTCGCCCCCGGGCCCGCGCCGATCAGCGACACCCCGCTGCGCCAGACCGTCCCGGCGTCCCGGATCGAGTAGATCCCCGGCGGGCAGTGGATGACCCGGGCCCGCCCGTCGGCGGCGTAGCCCTCGCCGAGGCGGTCGACCAGGGCCGACAGCGCCGGCTGGTCGTTCGTCACGCCGTCGCCGCGCAGCCCGAACTCGCGCGCGTCGCACCAGAGGGGCGCGCCGGCGACGGGGGTGAGCCGCTTCGCGGCGGTGGACAGGCCCTGGTGCGGCATCAGACCCCTCCTCTGCGGCGTCCGGTCGTTCGCCCGCGAGCGGCGCATTCCCGCCGCACCCGCCCGGAAACGCGCTACCCGGCCGGGTGCGGCGGGTCCGCCGGCGCGGTTGCCGCAGGGCCAGGCTCCGCGCCGCTGCCGGGCGTCGCGGCGCCCGGCTGCGCGGCGGTGCCAGGCGTCGCGGCGGTGCGGCGCAGCGCCTCCGCCAGCGCCCCGGCGGTACGGCCCACGAGTGCGCTCCCGTCGTCGAGCAGCAGCAGGGGTCGCTGGATCAGCTCGGGGGCGGCCACCATCGCCTCGATCCAGCGCGGCTCGGCCGCCTCGTCCCTGGGCCAGTCGGCCATGCCGAGGGCCACCGCGGCAGGCTCCTGGGTACGGCAGACGTCCCAGGGGCCCGCGTCGAGCCGGCGCAGCACCTCGGCCAGCTCCGCCGCGCTCGGCGGCCGGTCCAGGTACGGGCGCAGCGCGTAGCCGACTCCAGCCTCGTCGAGCGCGGTACGGGCGGCGGCGCACTTCGAGCACGACGGGTTGTTCCAGATCTCCATGCCTGTCATCGTCGCAAGCGTCCCGCAGCGTCACGTACGAGCCCGCCCCGCTCCCGCGACCGTCCACGCACCGCCGCCCACGCGCTCAGCCGACGTGATCAGGACGGACATCGCCCCGACCCCGGACGTCCGCCCCCGAGCCGGACGGTCATCCCGGGGTGACCTGTGCCTCGTATGCCGGGACCCCAACAAGCGCGAGCGCGAGGTGCGAGCGCGAGGTGCGAGCGCGAGGTGCGAGCGCGAGGTGCGAGCGCGAGGTGCGAGCGCGAGGTGATCAGGACGCCATGGACGTCATCCGGCCGCTTTGAGGTCCATGGCGTCCTGATCACGTGTTCGGGGGCAATGTCCGGTTCGGGGTCGGCGTCCGGCAGGGTGGCCGGTGGAGATCTTGGTAGAAGACGGCCCCTACAGGGGCGGTTTCTTGCCAAGGTCTCCGGCAGGAGCCCGACGGACGGACGCGAGAGTAGGCACCGACGGGTGTGGCCCGCCGTGCCCGGCGCAGGGATCAAGCCTGACCGCCCGGAACCGGGCACGGCCAGCCACACCCCCACCACGACGCACCGTCACCGCCCATAACCACCCAAGGCCCCAACCCACCCCGAGTCACTGTCCGGTTGATGGGGGTTTGTGGTGACCCCCGTCACGCGCCCGGTGGGCATGGGTCGGGGGGCCGGGTCGTTGTAACCACCGTGAGCGCGTAACCCCGGGCCCCACCCCTGAGCCCTCCGGGATGGCCGGGGTCGCCGGTGGGAATGCCGGCCGGGCCCGTGTCGTTACATCCCCCCGGACGCGCCCCACCCTCTCGTCGAGGGCGTACCTGGTTCGACCTTTCCCTCAGCCCGCGACGCCACCCGTCCCCCGCGGTGTGTGTCGCGTACCCCCGATCGAAAGGTGCTGCCATCATGCGTACCGACATCCTGCGTAAGACCGCTCTGACCGCTGCCGGGCTCGCCTTCACCGGCGGCGCCATCGCCGGCCCCGTCACCACCGCCCTCGCCGCCCCCACCACCCCCGTGTCGGCCTCGGTCGCACAGGACCGCAAGGGTGGCGAGCGGGAGCTGGGCGTGCGCTACGAGGCACAGCCGAACTTCTACTACTGCGGCCCCGCCGCCGCCCGCAACGCTCTCAGCGTGCAGGGCAAGAACATCGACGTCGACGGCATGGCCCAGCGCATGGGCACTACCGAAGCCGGCACCAACTCCATCAACGACATCACCCCCGTCCTGAACAAGGAGAGCGGCAAGGACGCCTACCAGTCGGTGGAGATCCCCGGCGCCAAGGCCGACGACAAGCAGACCGACAAGCTGCGCGGCGACATCGTCACCGCCATCGACGAAGGCCACGCCGTGGTCGCCAACATCGCCGGCACCGCCACCGACACCGACGGCACCACCCACTCCTTCGAGGGCGGGCACTACATCAGCGTCGTCGGCTACCGCGACAACGGCAACACCGTCACCATCGCCGACTCCGCCAACCCCGACCAGGCCTCCTACCGGATGAGCGTCGACAACCTCGCCGACTGGATCGCCACCCGCGGCTACACCGCCTGACCCCACAGCGACCACGAAAACGGCACCACCCAACGACAAGGGCCGGCCCCCACAAGGGGCCGGCCCTTTCGTCGTCTTCACCTTCACCCAGCATCCGCAGCTGGGCAGGCCGGGGCCGAGTCAGTCGATCGGGGCGAGGAACTCCAGCCGGTTGCCGTGCGCGTCCTGGGAGTGGAAGCGGCGCAGCCCGGGCAGTTCGTCGTCGCCCCAGCTCACCGGGTACCCGGCGGCGACCAACCGGGCGGCGAGCGCGTCCAGGTCCGGCCACAGCAGGCCGGGGTGGGCCTTGCGGGCGGGCCGGAAGTCGTCCTCCACGCCCAGGTGCAGCTCCGCGCCGTGCCCGGTGAACCAGCAGCCGCCACGGGCCGCGAGGGCGGGCGGTTTGGGCTTCTCGGTCATCCCGAGCACCCCGAGGTAGAAGGCCCGCGACGCCTCTTCGGAGCCGCGTGGGCAAGCGAGCTGTACGTGATGGATCATGGTGGCACCTCCTCGTCCCGAACGATGGCACGAGGTTGCGAAGTTAGCAAGACGGACGTACGGTTTTGTTGACGACGAGATCGGCGGTAAGTGTCCCCTAACCACGGCGGCACCCCGACCGGTGCGACAGACTGCTCAGGACTACTCACGGTCGCTGGTGTGAAGGAGTACGACGTGGCGAGCCTCGACACCTTCGGTGCGAAGACCCAGCTACGCGTCGGAGACGCGAGCTACGAGATTTTCAAGATCAGCAAGGTGGACGGCCACGAACGGCTGCCCTACAGCCTGAAGATCCTCCTGGAGAACCTGCTCCGGACCGAGGACGGCGCGAACATCACCGCCGACCACATCCGGCAGCTCGGCGCCTGGGAATCCGACGCCGACCCGAGCGTCGAGATCCAGTTCACCCCGGCGCGGGTGCTCATGCAGGACTTCACCGGCGTGCCCTGCGTGGTCGACCTGGCCACCATGCGCGAGGCGGTACGGGACCTGGGCGGCGACGCCACCAAGGTGAACCCGCTCGCCCCGGCCGAGCTGGTCATCGACCACTCCGTCATCGCCGACCTGTTCGGTCGCGAGGACGCCTTCGAGCGCAACGTCGAGCTGGAGTACGAGCGCAACAAGGAGCGTTACCAGTTCCTGCGCTGGGGCCAGACCGCGTTCAACGAGTTCAAGGTCGTCCCCCCGGGCACGGGCATCGTGCACCAGGTCAACATCGAGTACCTGGCCCGTACGATCATGGAGCGCAACGGCCAGGCGTACCCGGACACGGTCGTCGGCACCGACTCGCACACCACGATGGTCAACGGCCTGGGCGTGCTCGGCTGGGGCGTCGGCGGCATCGAGGCCGAGGCCGCGATGCTCGGTCAGCCCGTCAGCATGCTGATCCCGCGCGTGGTGGGCTTCAAGCTCTCCGGCGAGATGCCGGCCGGCACCACCGCCACCGACCTGGTGCTCACCATCACCGAGATGCTGCGCAAGCACGGCGTGGTGGGCAAGTTCGTCGAGTTCTACGGGCCGGGCGTGAGCGCCGTGCCGCTGGCCAACCGGGCCACCATCGGCAACATGTCCCCGGAGTACGGCTCCACCGTCGCGATCTTCCCGATCGACGCCGAGACCGTCCGCTACCTGGAGCTGACCGGCCGCGACGCCGCGCAGGTCGCGCTCGTCGAGGCGTACGCCAAGGAGCAGGGCCTCTGGCACGACCCGGACGCCGAGCCGGAGTACTCGGAGCGCCTGGAGCTGGACCTCGGCACGATCGAGCCGTCCCTGGCCGGCCCGAAGCGCCCGCAGGACCGGGTCCCGCTGGGCAACGCCAAGACCCTGTTCCGCTCGGCGCTGACCGACTACGTGGCCGCCGACGAGACCGGCGGCGACCGTGGCCGCAAGTCGGGCGTGCCGCAGATGGAGAAGCCGTTCGGCGTGCAGGGCCACGCCGACGAGGCGAGCGCCGAGTCCTTCCCGGCCAGCGACTCCCCGGCCAACGGGGTCAGCGACCCGGCCGACGCGCCGCGCGACCTGGAGACGGCGGCGGTCGGCTCCGGCGGGCGGGCCAGCAACCCGACCCGGGTCACCGGCGCCGACGGTGTCGAGTACGAGCTGGACCACGGCGCCGTGGTGATCGCGGCCATCACCTCCTGCACCAACACCTCCAACCCGCAGGTGATGATCGGCGCGGCCCTGCTGGCCCGCAACGCGGTCGACAAGGGCCTGACCCGCAAGCCGTGGGTGAAGACCACCCTGGCCCCGGGTTCCAAGGTTGTCATGGACTACTACGAGCGGGCCGGCCTCACGCCCTACCTGGAGAAGCTCGGCTTCCACCTGGTGGGCTACGGCTGCACCACCTGCATCGGCAACTCCGGCCCGCTGCCGGAGGAGGTCTCGGCCGCGGTCAACGAGGCCGACCTGGCCGTCGTCTCCGTGCTCTCCGGCAACCGCAACTTCGAGGGCCGGATCAACCCGGACGTCAAGATGAACTACCTGGCGTCCCCGCCGCTGGTGGTCGCGTACGCGCTGGCCGGCACGATGGACATCGACCTGGCCAACGAGCCGATCGGCGAGGACGGCGACAGCAACCCGGTGTTCCTTCGGGACATCTGGCCCAACAGCGCCGAGATCCAGGACGTCATCGCCTCGGCGATCGGCGCCACCGGCTTCAGCGCCGCGTACGAGGACGTCTTCGCCGGTGACGAGCGCTGGCAGTCGCTGCCCACCCCGACCGGCGACACGTTCGCCTGGGCGGACGAGTCCACCTACGTCCGCAAGCCCCCGTACTTCGAGGGCATGGAGCGGGAGCCGAAGGCGGTCGTCGACATCGGTCCGGCGCGGGTGCTGGCCAAGCTGGGCGACTCGGTGACCACCGACCACATCTCGCCGGCCGGTTCCATCAAGGCCGACTCGCCCGCCGGGTCGTACCTCGCCGAGCACGGCGTGCCGCGGCACGAGTTCAACTCGTACGGCTCGCGCCGGGGCAACCACGAGGTGATGATCCGGGGCACCTTCGCCAACATCCGGCTGCGCAACCAGCTGGTCCCCGGCGTCGAGGGCGGCTTCACGGTCAACCACCTGACCGGCGAGCAGACCTCGATCTACGACGCCTCGGTGGCCTACCAGGAGGCGGGCATCCCGCTGGTCGTGCTGGCCGGCAAGGAGTACGGTTCCGGTTCGTCGCGCGACTGGGCGGCCAAGGGCACCATGCTGCTCGGCGTCAGGGCGGTCATCGCCGAGTCGTACGAGCGGATCCACCGCTCGAACCTGATCGGCATGGGCGTGCTGCCGCTGCAGTTCCCGGCCGGCGAGACCGCCGAGTCGCTCGGCCTCACCGGCACGGAGACGTTCTCCATCGCCGGGGTCACCGCGCTGAACGACGGCCAGACCCCGCGTACGGTCAAGGTCAGCACCGACACCGGCGTCGAGTTCGACGCGGTGGTCCGGATCGACACCCCGGGCGAGGCGGACTACTACCGGCACGGCGGCATCCTGCAGTACGTGCTGCGTCGCATGATCGCCAACTGACGACACGGACGAGGGGCTCCCTGCCACGACGGCAGGGGGCCCCTCGCGTGTCCGCTCAGATGCGGCCGGTGCCGGCGCCCGCGAGGACCAGGGCGGGCACGTCCGCCGCCGGGTCGAGGCTGTACGGGTAGTACGTGCGCGGCTCGACCACCGTGCCGTTCGTCTCCGGCGCGCCCGAGCCGACGTACACGTTGTGGCGCTGCACCGCCCGGCCGGGTCCGCTGTCGGCGTAGCCGCTCGCCGACCACAGCGGGTGCGGCACGTCGCGGAAGTAGTTCCCCTCCACCAGCACGCCGGCGTTCTCCGTCGACGCCACGCCGTAGAGGGCGTTGCCGAGGAAGTAGTTGTTGTAGACGTGCACCGGCTCGCCGAAGCGGACCCGGGGGTGCCGCTGGCGGCTGTTGTCGAAGAAGTTGTGGTGGATGCTGACCTTCAGCCGGCCCACGTCGGTGGAGGCCGAGCCGTCGGAGTGGCCGATCAGCATGGACTTGTCCGCGTGATCGAAGTGGTTCCACGACACCGTCACGTAGTCGGCGCCCCGGACGATGTCGACCGAGCCGTCCACCGCGCCGGAGAAGCGGTTGTGGTCGATCCAGATGTGGTGCGAGTTCTGGCCGACGTTGACCGCGTCGTCCTCCGCGTTCGTGAAGTTGATGTTGCGGACGATCACGTTGTACGACCGGTAGAAGTCCAGCCCGCCGCCGGTGATCTCGGCGTTGCCGACCCCGACGATGGTCTTGTTCGGGCGTACCCCCTGCTTGCTGGTGATCGCGATCCGCCCGGTCACCTGGATGACCAGCGGGCCCACCGTGTCGATGTGTTCCAGGAAGTCCGCGGCGTTGGTCGCGGTCACCGTCGGCCCGCCGGCGCCGCCGGTGGTGCCGTTCTGGCCGAGGGCCGCCACGGCGGCGAAGCCGTCCGGGCCCGCGACGGCCGGCACCGGCGCGACGGAGGCCGGCGCGGCGAGGGCCGTGGTCCTGCCGGGCCCGGCACCCGCCGGGACGATGGTCGGCACGCTCGCGGCCGGGTCGAGGGTGTACGGGTAGTACCCGCGCGGGTCCGGCACCGTGCCCCGGGTCTCGATCGCGTGGTTGCAGGCGACCAGGATGTTGCCCCGCTCGACGATGCGGCCGAGGTCGCCGCTGAAGTCGACCCGGCCCGGATTGTTCACGCTGTAGAAGTAGTTGTTCTCCATCAGCACGGCGGCGTCGTACGTGGAGGCCACCCCGTAGCTGTTGTCGTTGTAGTGGTTGTTGTAGACGTGTGCGAGCGCGGAGAAGCGCACCCGCGGGTTGCGCTGGTCGGAGCGGTCGAAGAAGTTGTGGTGGTACGTGACCCGCAGCCGGCCGATGTCCTGCGGGCCGGCGTCCTCGTCGTGGCCGAGCAGCAGCGTCTTGTCGTGGTCGTGGAAGTGGTTCCAGGAGACCGTGACGAAGTCCGAGCCGCGCTTGATGTCGACCGCGCCGTCGTCGCCGTCGGAGAACTCGTTGTGGTCGATCCAGATGTGGTGCGAGAACATCTGGACGTTGATCAGGTCGTCGGTCGCGCCGGTGAGGTGCAGGTTCCGGATGATGATGTTGTGCACCGCGTTCGCCGGGGGCGAGGTCACGTCGTCGTCGACGGGCACGCCGATGTTGAGCCCTCCGCCGGCGAGCGTCGCGTCGTCGCCGAGACCGACGATCGTCTTGTCGGAGGCGACGTTCCACATCCCGTCGTTGCCGCCGGCGGGCAGCGTGATGGTGCCGGCGACCTGGACGACGTACGGCCCCGGGCGGGCGATGTGGTCGAGGAACTGCGCGGTGGTGGTGACCGTGACGACCGGCCCGCCGGCGCCACCGGTGGTCCCGTTCTGGCCGAGGGCGTGGACGCTGGCGAACCCGTCCGCCGCCGCAGCCGGAGCAGGGCCGGGCGCCGTCCGCGAGGCGGTGCCGGCCGCTGCCTGCGGGGCGGTCCCGGATGCCGCTGCGGCCGGAGCGTTGCCGGATGCGGCCGTCGGGGCGGGTGGAGCCGGCGGGGTGGTCGGGAGCGCGGCGTTGGCCGGTGACGCCGGTGCCACCAGTGCGGCGGCGAGGCCGACGGCGGCGAGCAGCCGTCGGCGACGCCCGGGCCGTGGCGGCCCGTCCGGGTTGAGGGTCGTGAGCATGAGGTTCCGCCTTTCTCGTACGGCGGATCGCCGGAGCCGGCGCACGACGGGCCGCGTGCCGTTCGGATGCTGGGGCACGGTCGCGCGGGTTCGGGTGCCTGGGCGCGGTCGCGCGGGACCGGACGCGAGTGGGGACTGGTTCGCGTCGGGGTTGCGGACCGGCACCGGCGATCAGCCAGGTGATGGACGGCGGAAAGCGCTTTCCGAGCACCATGCTAGGCAGCCCGTCTGATCGAAGTCAATCGATCGGCCCTGCCCCCGTCGCGCGCACCTCGCGCCGTCGATCCTGGCGGTCCGCACTCCGTACGTGTGCTCCGTGCGGGTGCTCTGTGCTCTGTGCGTGCGCTCTACTGCTCTGTGCGGGTGCTCCGTGCTCGAGTAGGCACCAGCCCAGCGACACTTTGGCCCCGCGACCAATCCGCCATCACGCGCACGGACACCAAGGAAGCGAGCTGCCAACCCACGGGTGCGCTGCACCCGTGCAGGCCCGGAGATCTTGGTACGTACGTGCCCCCATAGGGGCCGTTTCTCGCCAAGATCCGGTCTGCGCGTCGAGGGACGCGACGCAGCGGACACGGGGCAGCGGAAAGCGGGCAGCGACGCAAGCAGCGGGCAGCCGACAGCCACGCGGGCAGCGGGCAGCGACGAGGGGCAGCCGCAACGGAGTCCACCCGCGCGACGGCGGCTGCGGCACCGTAGCGGCTGCTACACGGTGGTGACGGTGGGCCGGTCAGTCGGTGGCGGCGGCGCGGCGGCGGGCCTCGCGGGTCTTCATGGCGTGCTCCATCAGCGTGATGAGCACCTCCTTGCTGGACTCCCGCTGCCGCGCGTCGCAGAGCAGCACCGGCACGCCCGGGTCGAGGTTGAGCGCCGCCTGCACCTCGTCGAGCCGGTACTGCCGGCTTCCCTCGAAGCAGTTGACCGCCACCACGAACGGCGTGCCCCTGCCCTCGAAGTAGTCGATCGAGGGGAAGCAGTCGGCCAGCCGCCGGGTGTCGGCCAGCACCACCGCGCCGAGCGCGCCGAGCGCCAGCTCGTCCCAGACGAACCAGAACCGGTCCTGGCCAGGGGTGCCGAAGAGGTAGAGCACCAGGTCGTCGCTGATGGTGATGCGGCCGAAGTCCATCGCCACGGTGGTGGTCGTCTTGCTCTCCACCCCGGAGAGGTCGTCGATGCCGACGCCGGACTCGGTCAACACCTCCTCCGTACGCAGCGGACGCGTCTCGCTGACCGCACCGACCATGGTGGTCTTGCCCACGCCGAAGCCACCCGCGACGAGGATCTTGATCGCGGTGGGCAGTGGCGTCGCTCCCGCCGGCCGCTCAGAGTGCCCGTAGTCCATTGATTACCGCCTCGAAAACGCTGTTGTCGGGAAGGCCGGCTGTGGTGTGCGGCTCGCGTACCTGCACCAGGCTGCGGGCCGCCAGGTCACCGAGCAGGACCCGGATGGTGCCCACCGGCAGGTCCAGGTGGGCGGCGATCTCGGCGACGGACTGGATCCGCTGGCAGAGCCCGACTATCGCCAGGTGCTCCGGGCCCAGTCCGACCTCCGGGATCACGTCCGCACGGGTCGCCGTCACCAGGGAGATCAGGTCGAACGTGCCGGTGACCGGCCGGGCCCGGCCGCGCGTCATCGCGTACGGGCGCACGACCGGGCCGGCATGGTCGTCGACCCACTGGTGCTCCGAGGACTCCCCCTGCACCGTCATCGCGGCTACTTCTCGCCGGTCTGCTGCTCGCCGGTCCGCGAGGGCGACGCCACGTACTTGCCGACGCGGGTGACCAGCATCGCCATCTCGTAGGCGATCAGGCCGACGTCGGCGTCCTCGCTGGCGAGGACGGCCAGGCAGGCGTTGCGCCCGGCCGCCGTGACGAACAGGAACGACGACTGCATCTCGATGATGGTCTGCTGCACCTGCCCGCCGCCGAAGCGCTTGCCCGCGCCCCGGGCCAGGCTCTGGATGCCGGCCGCCATGGCCGCCAGGTGCTCGGCGTCGTCCCGGCCCAGCCCTCGCGAGGCGGCCATCAACAGGCCGTCCGTAGAGAGCGCGACCGCGTGGTCGGCCTGCTTCACCCGGCCGACCAGATCATCCAGCAACCACGTCAGGTCGGCACTCGAAGCCGTCTTCTGCGCCACTCGTCGTCCTCTTCTCCCCCGGCTGTTGTCGCCGTGCTCGTCTCGGCTGACCGCTGCGGTGCGGGGATCCCCCGCACCGCGACGGCACCGGTCAGGTCGCTTGCAGGTCGTCGCCGGCGTCGGGTTCCTCGCCGGCCTCGGTTCGGCTGTCGCCCGCTCCACCGAGCAGCCGGGCGGCGTCGGTACGGCCCCGCCGGGTGCCGGTCTGGTAGGAGCTCATCATCCGGCGTACCTGCTCCGGCGGGCGCGCCATGTCCTCGTCCCCGTCGTCGTCCCCGCCGGCGGCCGGATCGTCGCGGAGTTCCGGCACGATGCTGGCCTGCCGGACCCGGACCGGCAGGCCCGAGTCGGTACGCGCCGTCACCTGGCGGGCCGTCGGCGCCGGACCGCCGGTCGTCGTGGAGCCGGTGGCCGCCTCCGGTGCGGGGGTCCCCGTCGTGTCGGGCGCCTCCGCCGGCGCGGGCCGGGCGGCCACGGGCAGGCCGGTCGGGAAGGTCGGGCCGTCCAGGGCGTACTGCTCGGAGCCGCCACGGGGACGCACGGGCAGCCGCGGGTCGAGGGCCGGGCCCGTCGTCGGCAGGCTCCGGCCGCGCGACCGGGTCGGCAGGGCGCCACCGTCGGCGTCCCCGGAGGCGGCGGCCTCGGCGTCCGGTGCCGGGCGGGGGCGGGGCGCGAGCGGCTCGGCCAGTGCCACCGGCGCCGTGGCGAGCGGCGGCTCGGCGGCGGGCGGCGCCTGACCGGACGCGCCGGCCACCGGGACGCCGGCGGGCAGGCCGGCCGGGAACCCGCCGGAGGTGCTCGGGTCCTCGTCGGCGGCGGTGACCAGCTCGGCCGGGATCAGCACGACGGCGGTGGTGCCGCCGTACGCGGACTCCTTGAGCTGCACCCGTACGCCGTGCCGCTCGGTCAGCCGGCTGACCACGTAGAGCCCGAGGCGGGAGGCGTTGGCCAGGTTCAGCTCGGACTGGTCGACGATCCGGTGGTTCGCGGCGGCGAGGTCCTCCTCGCTCATGCCCAGGCCACGGTCCTCGATTTCGATGGCGAAGCCGTTGGCCACCTGCTGCCCGCGCACCTCGACCGAGGTGTGCGGCGGGGAGAACGACAGCCCGTTCTCGATCAGCTCCGCGAGCAGGTGGATGACGTCGCCGACCGCGCGGCCGGTGAGCGAGACCGCGCCGAGGGGCAGCACGTTGACCCGGGTGTAGTCCTCGACCTCGGCGACAGCGCCCCGGACGACGTCGACCATGGGCACGTTGCGCCGCCAGGCGCGGCCCGGGGTGGAGCCGGAGAGCACGATGAGGTTCTCCGCGTTGCGCCGCATCCGGGTGGCGAGGTGGTCGACCCGGAACAGGTCCTCCAGTTCCTCGGCGTCGTGCTCGCGACGCTCCATCGCGTCGAGCAGGGTGAGCTGGCGGTGCACCAGCGCCTGGGTGCGCCGGGCCAGGCTGAGGAAGACCTCGCGTACGTTGCGGCGCAGGTCGGCCTGCTCGACGGCGGTGCGGATGGCGGTCTCCTGCACGGCGTTGAACGCCTTGCCCACCTGGCCGATCTCGTCGTCGCCGAACTCGAGCGGAGGCGCCTCCTTGGCGATGTCGACCTCCTCGCCGTGGCCGAGCCGCTCGACGACGCTGGGCAGCCGCTCGTTGGCCAGCCGGATGGCGGCCTCGCGCAGCCGCTCCAACTGCTGCACCAGGGCCCGCGCGGTGGTGATCGACACGACGATCGAGGCGACGACGGCGAGCAGGCCCAGACCGGCGGCCAGCACCAGCCGCAGGACGACGCCGACGGCGATCGGCGCGGCCCGCTCGACGAGCGCGTCACCGGCCTCGATGATGAAGCGCTGCTGCTCGCCGACCACCACGTCGGCCGCCGCGCGCCACTCCGCCGCCGACACGGGTGGCGCGCCGCCCGCCCGTCCCTGCACGACGCGGTCCTCCAGGGACCGGAACGCGGTGTACGCCTCGCCGCCGACGAGTGCCTCGTAACGGGCCCGGTCGCCGCTCGACAGGTCGGTACGGACCTGGCTGTCCAGGTAGCGCTGGGCGCCGGTGGCGCGGGCGAAGGCGGCGGTCTCCTCGGGCGTCATCCGGCCGGCGGCCAGGGCGCCGGTGACGAGGGCGTCCTCCTGCGACATGAGTTCACGGATCCGGACGAGCTGGATCAGCGCCGCGGTCTCCCGCGTGAACTGTTCGTCGTCCAGGTTGCCCAGCGACCCGTACATCCGCAGGACCGAGTCGATGAGTTCGGTGTACTCCCGGGTGGCGGCGGCGCGGTCCACCTGGCGGTCGCGGATGGACTCGCGTACGGCGGCGAGCCGGTCCAGCCCGCTGACGACCGTGTCGATCTGCCGCTGGCTCTCGTCGGCTGCCAGGTCCACCCGCCAGCTGCTGACGGACTTGCGGAAGTCGTCGGCGACGCCCTCGGTCCGCCGCCACTGCGCGTCGAGCTGCTCCCGCTCGGCCGCGCCCGAACCGCCCAGGTACGCCGCGGACGCCCGGCGTTCCGCCTGCAACTCGAGCACCAGCGGCTCACCCGGCTGGGCGACCTGGGCGTCGAGCACCTGCACCCAGAGGAGACTGACGCCCTCCCGGAGGGTCACCCACGCGGCGAACGCCCACAGCGCAACGAGTGAGGCCAGCAGAGCCACGACTTTCCGGCGCAGATTGGAGCTGCGGGAACCCATTTAAAACCATCCCTGGCGGGGAGTCTGATTCATCCGATCGGCGGTTTCCGCATGGCGCTTCGACCGACCCGGCGCACGGTAGCAGTGTCCCGACGATCACTCAAGCAGTGCTGATCATGACCGGTGCGTCATCGGGGGCACCGGGTCGCGGGGCTCACCGTCCTGCGTGGCCGCTCAGCCGCGCCAGGTGCCGCGCCGCGAGCACGGCGGCCCGCACGATGAGCACCGGGTGGTAGAGATCCTTGTCATGCCACAGTGGAACGCCGTCACCGTCCTCGTCGCGATGCTCATCGAGGTAGGCGAGCGCGCGGCGCACGGCGGTGGCGAGGCCCGGCCGGGGCGTTCGCCCCGTGCCGAGCAGCACCTGGAGGGCGTACGCGGTCTCCTCCGGCGTGCCCGTCCACAGCCCCCACGAGCCGTCGTCGCGCTGGGTGTCGCGCACCCAGTCGGCCGCCCGGTCGAGCCGGCCGCCGGTGGTGTCGGGCGCGTACTCGGCGAGGCCCGCCGCGACGCTGGCCGTCGCGTAGTACGGCGAGGCGTGCCAGCGGTCCGTCCAGCTGCCGTCGGCGAGCTGACCGTCCACCAGCCAGCCGGCCACCCGCCGCGCCACGTCGGCGTACGGGCGGCCCGGACGGTGCCGGGCATGCCAGCCGAGCGCCTCCAGGACGTGGGCGTTCGTGGTGACCGACGCGCCGTCCTCGCCCTGCCAGGTGCAGAAGTGCGTGCCCGTGTCGTACGCCAGGAGGCTGTCGGGCGCCATCGGGCGGCCGAGCCGGGCCAGCGCGAAGAGGGTGACGGCGGTGGTGTCGGCGTCCGTCGGGAGGCCGGGCGAGGTGGCCGCGCCCGTCGGTCCGAGCGCGGCGGCCAGGCTGCCGGTCAGCTCGGCGGGGACGTCCGCCGCCGCGCCGACCCGGGCCAGCCCGCTGAGCACCCAGGCCCGCTCGAACACGGCGATGGGTGTCGTGCACGGCACGGGCCCGCCGCCCCGCACCACGGCTCCGGTCAGGTACTCCAGCGCGCTCCGGTCCGCGCCGGGACGGGCGGGATCGCCCAGCCAGGCTGCGGTGGCTGCGGGCGAGGCCCCGACGGCGCCGGACACGGGCCGGGCCGGCAGGCCCACCCGTGCCCGCTCGTCGAGCACCTCGAAGGCGTGCCACAGCTTCTCCGGTACGGGCCCGCCCGCGGCGAGGAGCCGCCCGACCGCCTCGGCCCGGTGCCGGGTCATGCCGTGCGGCATCGGCAGCGCCGCCGGCCGCCCGGGTGCCGCCGTGCCGTCGAGGAGCGCGTCGACGCGGTCGATCAGGGCGGGCACGATCAGGTCGACGCCCGGCATGTCCGGCACGGGCTCGGCGGCGACTAGCAGCCGGTCCCGCAGCACCGCGACGCCCCGGTCCACGGCCGTCGAGAGCCGGTGCGCCTCCCGTGGGCGGGCGCGCCCCGGCGTGCGCAGGGCGCTCAGCAGCGCCTCCACCGCGCTCAGGGTCGGCACCAGGCCGTATGCGCCCGGCGCCCCCCACCCGCCGTCGGCGCGCTGGGCGGCCAGCAGGTGACGCAGCCGCTCGGCGTGCCCCGGCAGCCAGGGGGCGTCGCTGACCAGCCGACCGGTCTCGTAGACCGAGGGCGAGACCGTGCCGTCGGGGGCGGCCAGCATCGCCGCCACCAGTTCTCGGCCGGCGACGGCGAGCGCGGCGCCTCCCGAGTCCCGGACGGCGACCGGGGCCGCCGTCACGACATGCCCCAGAAGTCGGCCAGCTGGTAGAAGCCGCTGCTGAAGCCGACCTGCCGGGCCAGGTAGTCCGCCTCGCGCGGGCAGGTCTCCCGGAGCGGGTCCAGCATCCGGTGGCAGGTGTCCACCAGCTCGGCGAGCCGCTGCTCCACCTCGGCGCGGTCCTCGACCAGCAGCAACGCGTTCAGGTCGCCCCAGCGCACGTCCCGCTCGTAGGTGCCGAGGTCGTTGACGAGGCGCAGGGCGCGCTGCACCTGGTCGCTGACCGCGACCAGCTCGTCCAGCCGGGCGAGGGTGGCCTCGTCGCCGGTGTAGAGCCAGTGCGCGACGTTGACGATCGTGCAGGCGTGGTTGTCGGCGTTGTCCAGGTACGCGTCGAGGCTCGGCAGGGACGACCGGTCCCCGGGCCGCCAGGCCGCCTTCCACTCCCACTCGCGGGCCATCGCCCGCACCGTCGCGTCCACCCGGTCCCGCCACAGCGGACGGTGCGCCGCGAAGGCGTCGGACGTCGCCAGCTCACCCTGGAGCGCGGCCAGGTAGCCGCCGAGGTGGTCGTCGGCGGCGGGCGGCTCGCCGGCGGCCACCGCGAGGCAGCGCGCGACGAGGCCGTCGACCTCGTCGCGGGAGCGCGCCCGGTGGTCGATCAGCCAGTCGAGGGCGAAACCCCACAGCACGGTCCGGTTCGCGGCGCGCAGTTGCCCGGCCGTGCACCACGGGGCGCCGAAGGCGATGGCCAGCGAGATGTTGGCGAACAACATGGTGTCGAACGGGTCGGCGGGAAACAGTTCGGGGTGCGCCGCGGCCGACGCCTGGAGGTCGCGTTGGCCGCGTACCGCCAGGCCGCAGATCCGGCCCTGTTCCTGCGCGTCCCGCATCTCGTCGCGCCCGCCCGGCGTCGCGTCGCGCGACCGGTCGGGCGTCACCGCGGTCACGCCGGCCGCCGCTCGTGGACCGGGGTCAGCGCCATGACCACCGGCCGGCCCGGACGCAGGGTCGCCGCCAGCTGCTTGGGCGGCATCCCGGCGTCGCGCAGCCGGAAGCGGTACCGGCTGAGGATCGTCGCGACCACCAGCGGAGCCTCCAGGTTGAACAGGTACATGCCGAGGCACTGGTGCGGGCCGCCGCCGAACGGGAAGTACGCGTACCGGTGCTCCCGCCGCGGCTGGTCGCCACGGAACCGGTCGGGATCGAAGGTGTCCGGGCGGTCCCAGTACCGGGCCAGCCGTTGGGTGACGTAGGAGCTGACGGCGACGATGCTGCCGGCTCTGATCCTGGCGCCGCCGATGACGTCGTCCGCCACCGCCGTGCGGGGCACCAGCCACCCGGCGGGGTACATGCGCAGCAGCTCGTCGACCACCGACCGGGTGTAGGTGAGGGCGAGCAGCTGCTCCCGGCTGATCACCCGGTCCGCGCCCACCACCTCGTCCAGCTCGGCGTAGAGCCGGCCGGCCACCTCCGGGTTGGCGTCCAGGATCGGCCACAGCCAGGTCAGTACGGCGTACGTCGTCTCCGTCGCGGTGGCGAACATGGACACCACGTCGTCGCGGACCCGTCGCTCCCCGAGCGGGCGGCCGTCGTCGTCGCGGGCGTTCGCCAGGGCGGCGAGCAGGTCGTCGCCGTCGCGCGGGTGGGCCCGCTCGGCCCGCACCAGGGGCAGCATGATGTCGTCGACGACGCCGATGGCGCGGCGCAGGGCGCGGTCGCCCGGCACCGGTACGGCGTCGGGCACGAAGGGCAGGAGCAGGCGGGCCCGCAGCGCCGTCACGATGGTGTCCTGGGCGGCCACGATCCGCAGCTGGTCGGCGAGGCTCACCCGGTCGGCGAAGAAGACGCTGCTGATCGCCCGGCAGATGACCCGGCCCAGCTCGGCGCCGGCGTCCAGCCACCGGCCGGTGCGGGCCGGCTCGTCGAACTCGTCGACGGCCTCGCTGACGGCCTGGCTCATGGAGTCCACCAGGGAGTCGATGCGCTTGGCGGTGAAGTGCGGCTGCATCCGCCCGCGGCTGGCCTGCCACTCCGGTCCGTCGGACATGATGCCGTCGCCGGTGAGCCGTCGTACCGGCCGCCACAGCATGCTCTGGCCGCCGCGGGTGTAGTTGGCCGCGTTGTCCCGCAGCACGTACTGCACGTGGGCGGGTTCGGTGACCAGGTAGGGGCGGATCGTCCCGAGGTTGAGCCGCAGGACCTCGCCCGGGGCGGCGTCCGCCATCGCGACGAGCTGGCCCAGCGGGTCACGCAGCAGGCCCGGCAGCATCCTCCACAGTGGCGCGGACCGCGCCGGACGACTTCGTGAGTCGTCGGCACCCCGTTCAGCAATGGCATCCCGCACCCGTGGCTCCTCCCGTCGGTCACGCTCCGTTGTGACGGACCGTCATGCGAACGGCTGCCTTGCGTCACGATTCGGGAAGCATGCCATCACCCGTCGAGACTCCGCTAGCCGTCGAATGAGAATTTTGCTCATGGGAATGCTCGTCCATGAAGGATTTCGTGTCGGGCGTCACTTCGGAAGGGTGCGCAGGTGGCGCCACTCGGCGGCCACCGGCCGGTACCCGAACCACGCGTTGACCGCCCGCATCGCGTCGTTGCCGGCGTCGTTGATCGTGGACGCCCACCGGAAGCCCGCCGACCGGGCCGCCCGCAGCGACGCGTGCTTGACCGACCGGGCGAGACCCCGGCCCCGCCACCCGCTGCGGGTGCCCGTCATTCCCGACAGGTAGCGGTCCCGGCCGTCGGTCAGCGCGAGGCTGAACGCCACCACCACGCCGTCGGCCGTCGCCACCGTGCTCAGCGCCCGGTCCAGGTCCGGCCGGTCCCAGTACGCGGCCCGCCAGTCGGAGAAGCCGATCTCGTCCATCCCGACGTCGCCCGGCTCGTCCGCGGCGGCGGCCAGGTCCGCCTCGTACAACGGGCGCGGGTCGACCAGGTCCGCGGCCGTACCCAGCCGCACCCCGGCCGGCGGATCGGGCGCGGCCGGCAGCGCCGCCGCCAGGTCCAGGCCCAGGATCACGCTGCGCCGGCCGGGCCGGTAGCCGCGCCGCTCGGCGAAGGCGAGCGGCGCCGGCTCGTCGACGACCCGCGCGTACGCCCGGCGCACCCCCAGCCCGGCGAGCCGCTCCTCGGCGGCGGCGAGCAGCGCCGACCCGACGCCCCGCCCCCGCCCCTCGGGGCGCACGACCAGGTTGACGAAGCCGAGCCCCGGCTCGGCGCTCTCGTACAGCAGCCCCGTCCGGGCGACGCCGGCGATCCCGTCGCCCGCCTCGGCGACGAGCATCCCGAAGCGCTCGGCCGGCTTGCCGGTCGCCTGCCAGGCGAGCAGCTCCGGCGTGACCACCAGGTGGGGCCGGGCGGCGCGGAGCAGGTCGGCGACCGGCGCCAGGTCGGCGGGGCCGGCGGCCCGGACGGTGGGAACCATGGCTGGGCAACCTACCGCAGCGGCGGGGGCGGGCGGCGGTGGAACCCGGGCGCGCCCGCGCGGCCTGTGCCAGGCTCAGGGCATGGACGACAAGACGATCCTCAACCGGATCTCGGAACTGGTCGACGAGGAGCACCGGTTGCGCGCCGACGCGCAGGCCGGCGAGTCGGGCACGGACGACGACGCCCGCACCCGGCTGCGCGAGTTGGAGGAGTCCCTCGACCAGTGCTGGGACCTGCTGCGTCGGCGACGCGCCGCCCGGGAGACCCACGGCGACCCGGACGCCCAGGGGACGCGCCCCAAGCCGGCGGTCGAGCGCTACCTCCAGTGACCCGGGTCCCGGGTGGCCGGTGCCTGGCCACCCGGGACGTCGCGGTCAGCGGATCCCCGCCTCCCGCAGCAGCAGCGCGCTCAGCGCGGCCGGGTCGGCGTCCGCCGCGGGCAGGCCCCGGGCCGCGAACCAGGTGGCGACCACCCGCACGTCGCGGGCCAGGAACTCCGGCCCCTGCGGGTTGGCCACCACGTCGACCACCTGCGGCAGGTCGATGAGCACCAGCCGCCCCGCGTGCACCAGCAGGTTGTACGGCGACAGGTCGCCGTGTGCGAGGCCGGCGCGGGCGAGCACCACGAGGGCGTCGACGAGCTGCCCCCACAGCTCGCGCAGCTCCCCCGCCTCCGGCCGCAGCTGGGCCAGCCGGGGCGCGGCCAGCCCCTCCTCCTGGTCGCCGAGGAACTCCAGCATCAGCTCCGTGCCGCGCAGCTGCACCGGGTAGGGGACGGTGATCGTGCCGTGGCGGGCGCCGACCTCCCAGAGCCGGGCCAGCGCGGCGAACTCGGCCGCCGCCCACTGCCCGGCGATCATCTGCCGGCCGAAGGCGGTGCGACCGGCCATCGCCCGGTTCTCCCTGGACCGGCGGACCCGGCGGCCCTCCAGGTAACCGGCGTCGCGGTGGAAGAGGCGGTGCTGGGGGTCCCGGTACCGCTTGGCCGCCAGCAGGCAGGACCGGTCGGTGCCGGGCACCGCCCGGCGGACGAGGTGGACGTCCGCCTCCTTGCCGGTCTTGAGCATCCCGAGTTCGGTGTCCTTGGCGGCCAGTTCGGTGACCAGCCACTCGGGGTGGGGCTGCGGGCCGTGCACGGCGTCGTCCCAGGACGACCAGCGCTCCCCCGTGTCGGGGTCGGGCTCGGCGTCGGGGTCGGCGAGGGCGGGCTCGGCGGCCCGGCCACGCTTCAGGAAGAGCTGTTCGTCGTCGTCGAAGCGGCGCTTGCCGCGGGTACGGCGCTCGCGCGCCGGAAGGTCGTGATCGCGCACTGCGGTGGTGATCCCTTGCTCGAGGCTGATGGGGGCAGGTGGTAGTGACCTGCGAAGACGGCCATGACCGACCCCCTCTCCTCGACCGGGCGCGGACCCGGTTGCACGATGCGCCGACCATGCTCGCGGTCCGACGCCGCCCCGGTCAACCGAATTACGCCAGCCCAGGTCCGGCGCCCCGCCGGGGCTGGGCGGAAACCCCTTGGCCAGCCGCCGCGCCGGCTCACCGGGCGGCTGGTGGCGCTCCCCCGTCAGGCGGCGAGCACCGTCGCGACGGCGGCGATCACGCCGTCCGCCGTGCGGGTGGGGGCGAACCGGTCGTCGACCCAGCTCCGCCCCCGGTGCAGCCAGACGCTGGGCAGGCCCACGGCGGCGGCGCCCCCGATGTCCGCCTCCGGGCCGTCACCGACCACCCAGGCGCCGCGCAGGGGCAGCCGTACCCGCCGGGCGGCCAGCGCGAAGATCCTCGGGTTGGGCTTGCTGACGCCGACCTCCTCGGAGATGACCCAGTCGGCGACGAAGCGGTCCAGCCCGGTACGCCGGATCATGGCCTCCTGCTGGCGTACCCCGCCGTTGCTGACCACCACGGGCGTCCAGCCGGCCCCGTCGGCGATCCGCAGCGCGCAGGCGACCAGCGGGTCGAGCCGGATGTTGGCCACCACGCCGTCGTGCAGCTCCTCGACCAGGTCGATGGACGGGATCCGCAGCCCGTACCGGTCACGCACGGCGTCGGCCACGTCCCACCGGTCGGTCAGCCCGTCGGCGTCGATGGACAGCAGCCAGTCGATGTCGGCCGGCGGCGCGCCGACACCGGCCAGGAAACGCTCCCCCCAGGCGCGGAACGGACCGGCCCGGTCGAGCAGCGTGTTGTCCAGGTCCAGCAGGAGCAGCGGCACTCGGGCACCTTACGGGAGCGCGACCGCCCGGCGACAGTGCCGACTCCTCCCCGCGCCCGTCAGGCCGGCAGCGCGGAGCGGGCGCCGCCCTGGTGGGGCAGACGGTCGAGCAGCATGCAGTGGGCCGCCCGGGTCGCCGCGAGGGCCTCCGGGGCGAGCGCGACGACCAGTACGGCCTCGCCGGTGTCCGCGCCCCGGGCCAGCGGCCGGCCCTCCGGGTCGTAGACCGCCGCGCCGCCGTTGAACCGCCACGGGTCGGCGCCGCCGACGAGGTTGGCGAACACCACGTACATCGTGTTGTCCAGCGCACGGGCGGCGTAGTAGAGGTCGCGGCGGTGCTCGGAGCCGGCCAGGTAGCCGCTCGGGCAGAGGTAGCCGTGCGCCCCGTCGGCCGCCGCTGCCCGGCCGTGCTCGGGGAAGCAGCCGTCGTAGCAGATGCCGAGCCCGAGCCGCCAGTCGTCGACGAGCAGGGTGGTACCCCGGTCACCGGCGACGAACAGCTCCCGCTCGCCGCTCCACAGCTGCTGCTTGTCGTAGCCGACGCGGACCTCGCCGGAGCGGTCGACCAGCAGGGCGGAGATCGTCCGCCGGCCGTCCGGGTGCCGGACGGCGGCGCCGACCACCACGGCGGCGCCACCGTCGCGGGCCGCCTCGCGCAGCGGGTCCAGCCGCGGGTCGTCCACCCGGGCCGCCGGGTCGGCCGCGACATCGGTGCCGGCCGGATCGGCCGCGAGCGTCGGCAGGTGGTACGCGGGCAGGAAGAGCTCGGGCAGCACCGTCACCCGGGCGCCCCGCTCCGTGGCCTGGCGGACCAGCCGGGCGGCGCTCGCCGCGTTGCCGGCCACGTCGCCGGGGACGGGCTCGGCCTGCACGGCCGCGACGATCAGCGGTGCGGCGGGGACCGCGACGGCGGTGGGAAGTGGCATCACGGGCCGATCCTAATCCGACGCGCCGACCTTGGATGATCATGCGCGCGGCCAAACCAAGCCGTACGTACGGTTTGCATGGCGGGGGGCGAGCTGTCACGATCGACCCGTGCCCAGAGTAAGTCAGGACCAGCTCGACGCGCGCCGGCAGGAGATTCTCGCCGCCGCGCGGGCCTGTTTCGCCCGGCACGGCTACGAGGGCGCCACCGTCCGCCGGCTCGAGGAGGCCACCCGGCTGTCCCGGGGCGCGATCTTCCACCACTTCCGCGACAAGGACTCGCTCTTCCTGGCGGTGGCCGAGGACGACGCCGCGGCCATGGTGGAGACGGTGGCCCGCAACGGCCTGGTCCAGGTCATGCGGGACCTCCTGGCCGGCGCGGTCTCCCCCGACACCACCGGCTGGCTGGGCAGCCAACTGGAGGTGTCCCGGCGGCTCCGGACCGACCCGGCGTTCGCCAGGCGGTGGGCGGAACGGTCGGCGGCGATCGCCGAGGCGACCCGCGACCGGCTCGCCCGGCAGCGGGAGGCGGGCGTGCTCCGCGAGGACATGCCGATCGACGTGCTGGCCCAGTTCCTCGAACTCGCCTACGACGGCCTGGTGCTGCACCTGGCGATGGGCCGTCCCGCCGGCGACCTCGGCCCGGTGCTCGACCTGGTCGAGGAGGCCGTCCGCCGCCGCTGACCGGCCGCCCTCGCGCCACTGAGTATCGGTCCGGTAACTCGGTCCACGCGGTGGGTCCACCCTGGCGGGCCTGCTCCACAATTGGGTCGCGATCCCCCTCGCCCGACAGGAGCAGCACATGACCGTCCTCGCCGCACCTGGTGACACCTGGGGCATCTCCGGTCCCGCCTTCCTCGGGGTCTATCTCCTCGCAGCCGTCGTAATCATCGTCGGCACGGTCGTCCACCGGCTCTCGGTCCTCGCCGGGCCGCAGGTGGGCGACGTGGGTCAGCTCGGCCCGCAGCAGGTCGCCTACCTCAACGGCGGGCAGCAACTGGCGATCTGGGCCTCGCTCGGCGGGCTGCGCAGCAGCGGGGCCATCGGCGTACGCCCGGACCGGCGGCTCACCACCGGCGGTGCGCTGCCGGCCGGGATCACGCCACTGGACCAGGCCATCCACTTCGCGGCCGGCCGGAACGCCACCACCCGGGAACTGGCCCGCGACGAGTGGGTGGTCCGGGCGCTCGACCAGCTCCGGACGAGTCTGGAGCAGCGCGGACTCGCGCTCCCGCCGGCCCGCCGGGCCGCGCTGCGCCGGGGCGCGTTCCTGCTCACCGCCCTGCTGCTGGTCGGCGTGTTGCGCATCTTCGCCGGCCTGGGCAACGACCGTCCCGTGGGCTGGCTCGTGCTGAGCCAGCTCCCGCTGATCGTCGTGGCCGTCCTCCTGTACCGGGTGCCGTGGCGCACCCGCGCCGCCACCCAGGCCCTGCGCGGCCTGCGGCGTCAGCACACCTACCTCGCGCCCGCCTCGGCCCCCGCCTACGCCACCTACGGCGCGGCGGGCGCCGCGATGGGGGTCGCGCTGTTCGGCACCGCGTCGCTCTACGCCATGGACCCCGGCTTCGCCAGCCAGGCCGAGATCCAGCGCCAGGCGATCAGCGGCTCCGGCGCCTCCTCGACCGGCGGCGGATGCGGCGGCGGCAGCTCGTGCAGCGGGGGCAGCTCGTGCGGCGGCGGCGGGGGTTGCGGCGGAGGCGGGTGCGGCGGATGACCGGCCCCGCCGGCGTCGGCATCGGCTGGCGGCCGGAGATCGCCGGGTTCGTCGCCGACCTGCCCGGGCTGCGCTTCGTGGAGGTGGTCGCGGAGAGCGTCGCCGCGACCGGGCCACCGCCCGCCGGGCTGGCCGCGCTGCGCGAGCGCGGCGTGACGGTCGTACCGCACGGCGTGCGCCTCTCCCTCGGCGGCGCGGAACCGGTCGACCCGGCGCGCGTCGCCCACCTGGGCGCGGTGGCGGAGCTGGTCGGGGCGCCGCTGGTCAGCGAGCACATCGCCTTCGTCCGGGCCGGCGGCGTCGAGGCCGGTCACCTGCTGCCGCTGCCCCGCAGCCGGGAGGCGGTCGACGCGGTCTGCGCCAACGTCGCCCGCGCGCAGGCCGCGCTGCCGGTGCCGCTCGCGCTGGAACCGATCGCGGCCCTGTTCGACTGGCCCGACGACGAGCTGGACGAGGCCGACTTCCTCACCGAGATCCTGGACCGCACCGGCGCGTTCCTGCTGCTGGACGTCGCCAACGTGTACGCCAACGCCCGCAACCGGGGCACCGACCCGCTGGCGCTGCTCGACCGGCTGCCGCTGGAGCGGGTCTCCTACGTGCACGTGGCGGGCGGCGCCGAGCACGGCGGCTACTACCACGACACGCACACCGATCCGGTGCCCCCGGCGGTGCTCGACCTGATCCGCGAGCTGTGCGCCCGCCGCCGGCCGCCGGCGTTCCTGCTGGAACGCGACGGGCACTACCCGCCCGCCCCGGTGCTCCGCGCCGAGTTGGACGCCCTCGCCGCCGTGTCCGGCTTCCCGGTGGTGACGTGAGCGGCGACCTGGCCGAGCGGCAGGCGGCGCTGGTGGCGGCGCTGGTCGCCGGCGGCCCGGTGCCGGCGGGCTTCGACCCGGCGGCGCTCGCCGCCGCCGGGACCGCGCTGCTCCGCAAGCGCGCCGGGGAGGTGGCCCGGCACTGGCCGCTGCTCGCCGCCGGTCTCGGTCCCCGGTGGCCGGAGACCTTCGCCCGCTGGGCGGCCGGGCGGCCGACCGGAGGCTCGCTGCGCGACGGCTGGGACCTGGCCCGCGACCTGCGCGACCGGGGCGCGCTGCCGCCGCTCGGCGCGGAGGAGTTGGCCGCGCGCGAGGCCGCCCACCGCTACGACGGGCACACCCCGCCGCGCCCGCGTCGGCTGCCGGCGTGGGGGCGCGCCGGCGGGGCCGTCGCGGTCCAGCTCGCCGGTCGGGTACGCCTGCTGCGTCCCGCCCGCAGCTGAACCGCCCGCCACCGGACCGCCCGCCGCTGAGCGCCCATCGCGCACCGGCCCGAGGGCCCCGCTGGCGGATCCGGCCGGGTGCGGCAGGATCGACGGCATGGATCTCGGACTGACCGATCGGGTGTACGTACTCACCGGCGCCTCCCGAGGGCTGGGCTTCGCCACCGCGCAGTGTCTCGTCGCCGACGGCGCCCGGGTGGTGCTCTCCGCCCGCGACGCCGACGCGGTGGCCGCCGCCGCGCAGCGCCTCGGCGGGCCGGAGCGGGCGGTCGGGCTGACCGCCGACCTGGCCGACGCGCAGACGCCGGAGCGCCTCGTGGCGGTGGCCCGGGAGCACTTCGGACGGCTCGACGGGGCACTGGTCTCGGTCGGCGGGCCGCCGCCGGGCAGCGCCGCCTCGGTCACCGACGAGCAGTGGCGCCGCTCCTTCGAGACGGTCTTCCTCGGCACCGTCCGGATGGTTCGCACCGTCGCCGAGCACCTGGCCGGGGGCGGGGGCGGGGCGGTCGGGCTGGTCCTGTCGACCTCGGCGCGCGGGCCGGTGCCCGGCCTGGGCATCTCCAACGGCCTGCGGCCCGGCCTGGTGGGCATGGCCAAGGACGTCGCCGACGAGTACGGGCCCCGGGGCGTGCGGGTGGTCGGCCTGCTGCCCGGGCGGATCATGACCGACCGCAACGTGGAACTCTTCGCCGCCACCGGCGACCCCGACCGGGCCCGCGCGGAGGCCGAGGCCGCCATTCCGCTGCGCCGCATCGGCGCGCCGGACGAGTTCGGCCGGGTGGCCGCGTTCGTGCTCTCCCCCGCCGCGAGCTACCTGACCGGGGTCACCGTGCCGGTCGACGGCGGCGTGCTGCGGAGCCTGTGATGGCCGCGCCCGCCGACGGATCGTCCGCCGGTCCGCCCGCCGACGGATCGCCCGCCGGTCCCCCCGCCGACGGATCGCCCGCCGGATCGCCGCTCCGGCGACGGACGCGGGTGGCGCGGGAGGCCGGGCGGTATCCGCGGCCGACGCGGGAGGAACTCGCCGCGGCGGCGGAGCGCACCATCCCCGATGTCATCGCCCCCGGCTTGGACGTGCTCTTCGTGGGCATCAATCCGGGCCTGTGGTCGGCCGCGACCGGGTGGCACTTCGCCCGGCCGGGCAACCGGTTCTGGCCCGCGCTGCACCGGGGCGGGTTCACGCCCCGGCTGCTGCATCCCAGCGAGCAGGACGAGCTGCCGGGGTACGGGCTGGGCATCAGCAACATGGTCGCCCGGGCCAGCGCCCGGGCCGACGAGCTGACCCCGGCCGAGCTGGTCGAGGGCGCGGAGATCCTCACCGGCAAGGTCGAGCGGCACCGCCCCCGGTGGGTGGCCGTGGTCGGGGTGACCGCGTACCGGATCGGATTCGCCCGGCCGAAGGCCGCCTTCGGGCCGCAGCCGCAGCGGCTGGCCGGCGCCCGCCTCTGGGTGCTGCCCAACCCCAGCGGCCTGAACGCGCACTTCACCCCCGAAACGCTCGGCGCCGCGTTCGGGGAGTTGCGGGCGGCAGTCGCGACCGGCTGAGACGGCAGCTGGCCGCAGCCGGCAAGTTGGCGCAGCCGGCGGCAGCGTCAGTTGGCTGCGGCCGGCGGCAGCGTCAGTTGGCCGCCGCCGGCGGCAGCGCCTCGTCGGCGAGGTAGGGCCGCAGCGGCGGCACGGCCACCGGCTCGGGCCCGGTCGCGTCGACGTACGGGGTGGGCGAGTCGGCGACCGCGAACTGGGTGCGGTAGAGCTCGGCGTAGAGCCCGCCCACGGCCACCAGCTCCTCGTGCCGCCCCCGCTCGACGATCCGCCCGTCGTCCAGCACCAGGATCTGGTCGGCGTCGCGGACGGTCGAGAGCCGGTGCGCGATCACCAGCGCGGTACGCCCGGTCAGCGCCACCGACAGCGCCCGCTGCACGGCGGCCTCGCTCTCCGAGTCGAGGTGCGCCGTGGCCTCGTCGAGGATCACGATCGACGGGGCCTTGAGCAGCAGCCGGGCGATGGCGATGCGCTGCTTCTCGCCGCCGGAGAAGCGGTAGCCGCGCTCGCCGACGAGGGTCTCCAGCCCTTCCGGCAGCGACCGGACCAGGTCGGCGACCTGCGCCCCGGCCAGGGCCGCCCAGATCTCGTCGTCGGTGGCGTCCGGCTTGGCGTAGCGCAGGTTCTCGGCGATGGTCTCGTGGAACAGGTGCGAATCCTGGGTGACCACGCCGATCTCGTCGCGCAGCGAGGCGAGGGTGGCGTCGCGGACGTCGACCCCGCCGACCAGCACCTGCCCGTCGGTGACGTCGTAGATGCGGGAGATCAGCATGGACAGCGTCGACTTGCCGGCGCCGGAGGGGCCGACCAGCGCCACCATCTGCCCCGGCTCGACCGCGAACGAGACGCCCTTGAGCACGGGCTCGTTGATCGTACGGTCGAGGGCGGCGACCTCCTCCAGGCTGGCGAGCGAGATCTCGGCGGCGCTGGGATAGCGGAACCGGACGTCGCGGAACTCGACCCGGCCGCTGGCCCGGGGCACCGGCCCCGCGTCGGGCCGCTCCTCGATCGTCGGCTTCAGGTCGAGCACCTCGAAGACCCGGTCGAAGGAGACCAGCGCGCTCATCACGTCGACCCGGACGTTGGACAGCGCGGTCAGCGGGCCGTAGAGGCGGGTGAGCAGCAGGGCGAGGGTCACCACGGTGCCGGCGCTGACGTTGCCGGTGACCGCCAGCCAGCCGCCGAGCCCGTAGGTGAGCGCCTGGGCCAGCGAGGCGACCAGCAGCATCGCCACGAAGAAGGTCCGCGAGTACATCGCGGACTGGATGCCGATGTCGCGGACCCGCTCGGCCCGCCCGGCGAACCGTCGCGCCTCCTCCTCGGGCTGGCCGAAGAGCTTGACGAGCAACGCGCCCGAGACGCCGAACCGCTCGGTCATCGTCGCGTTCATCTTCGCGTCGAGGTTGTAGGACTCGCGGGTGATCTCGGCGAGCCGCTTGCCGACCCGGCGGGCCGGGATGATGAAGACCGGCAGCAGCACCAGGGAGAGCGCGGTGATCTGCCAGGAGAGGGTGAACATCACCGCGGCGGTGAGCACGAGCTGGATGACGTTGCTGACCACGCCGGACAGCGTCGAGGTGAACGCCCGCTGCGCGCCGAGCACGTCGTTGTTGAGCCGGCTGACCAGCGCACCGGTCTGGGTGCGGGTGAAGAACTGCAGCGGCATCCGCTGGACGTGGTCGTAGACCCGGGTGCGCAGGTCGAGGATGATGCCCTCGCCGATGCGGGCCGAGTACCACCGCTGGGCGAGGGAGAGCAGCGCGTCGAACACCGCGAGCCCGGCGATGACGAGGGCCAGCCGGACCACCGCGTTGCCGGCGTCGGCGCCGCCCCGGGTGATCGTGTCGATGACGTCGCCGGCGAGCACCGGGGTGGCGACACCGATGACGGCGGCCAGCACCACCGTGACCAGGAAGACGACGATGTCGCGGCGGTAGGGCCCGGCGAAGGCCACGATCCTGCGGGCCACCCCGCGCTTGAGTCGGTGGGTGGAGATCTCGTCGCGGTTGCGCATCGACCGGAGCATGCTCCAACCGGTCATGCCGCCGCCCGACATCGAGTGGGACACGTTCACCTCCGGGTCGTCGGGCTGACCGCACCGTCAGGTCAATTCTCCCGACGACTCTGACAACCTCGGCCGTAACCCTGATCTTCCCGAACGGTCCTTACGACTTACTCTCCGCGCCCGGCGAGATCACGCAGCCGGCGGGTCTGCGCCTCCCGCTCGGCCCGCTGCTGGTCGGCGGCGGACCGACCGGTCGCGCCGGCCAGCAGAGCCTTGATCTCCACCACCGCGTTGCGGTCGTTGGCCAGCAGCCCGGCGGTCAGGTCACGCACCGCGGCGTCCAGCTCGGCGTTCGGCACCACCAGGGTGGCCAGGCCGATCCGGTCCGCCTCGGCGGCGTCCATCCGCCGGCCGGTCGCGCAGATCTCCAGGGCACGGCTGTAGCCGACCAGGTCGACCAGGCGGCCGGTGCCGGCGAGATCGGGGACCAGGCCGAGCGTCACCTCGGCCATGGAGAGCTTCGCGTCCTCGGCGAGCACGCGCAGGTCGCAGGCGAGCGCCAACTGGAAGCCGGCGCCGATCGCGTGCCCCTGCACGGCGGCGACGGAGACGACGTCGGGACGGTGCAGCCAGGTGAAGCCGCCCTGGTATTCCGCGATCCGGTCGGCGCACTCCTGCTCGGGCAGGGTGGCCAGCTCGGCGAACGACCCCGGACCGGAGGCACCGGCCACCGACAGGTCGAGGCCGGCGGAGAACGCCCGCCCCTCGCCGCGTACGACCACGACGCGGACGTCGCCGGGGAGGTCCCGCGAGAAGTCGCTCATCGCGCGCCACATCGCCGGGGTCTGCGCGTTGAGCACGTCGGGCCGGCACAACGTGACCGTCGCGACCGGCCCGTCGCATTCCAGCCGGACCCCGGTCGTCTCGGCGGTCACCGAGCGATCCGGGGAGCGGCGCTGATGGACGACGCTGGTGGGCGGGTCACGCCTTCTTGCGGCGTCGGGCGCCGCCACGCTGCCGCAGCTGGACCCCGGACTCGGTGAGCACCCGGTGGATGAACCCGTAGGAACGGCCGGTCGAGGCCGCGAGCGCGCGGATGCTCTCACCCGAGGTGTACCGCTTTACCAGGTCCTTGGCGAGCGTCTGACGCTCGGCTCCGACGATCCGGCGACCCTTCTCAGTGCTGGTGGCTGTGCCAGTGGCTGCCATGCTGTGTCCTCACGTCCCAGACTGTGCGGTTCGGATACGGTCCCACCTATTAGACCGCCTCGAACGATCATGCGCCAGATATCAACTCTTCGCCAACCGACACGCTATGCAATGTCAGCTTCCCGATAGCGTGATGCTCCCGACGCGGCCCGGGGCCCGCCCGCCCCCCGGCGCCGGGCGTGATGGGTCATCGCGCCGTACCCTGCTGGCGTGATCGACCTGTTGGGCGCCGCGGCCGGCGCCGCCGTGGTGTTCGCCGCCACCAACATCGACGACATCATCGTCCTGACCCTGTTCTTCGTCGCCGCCCGCACCACCGGTCGGCCCCGCACCTGGCAGATCGTCGCCGGGCAGTACCTGGGCATCGGCGCGCTCGCGCTGGCCAGCACGGTGGTCGCGGCCGGGCTGCTGGTGGTGCCCGAGCCGTGGACCGGGCTGCTCGGCCTGCTGCCGGTCGCCCTCGGCGTCCGCGCGCTGCTGCGTGACGACGCCGACGACGCCCCTGCGGTGGTCGGCTCGACGCTCGGCGTGGCCGGGGTGACGATCGCCAACGGCGCCGACAACATCGCCGTCTACGTGCCGGTGTTCCGGGCGCTCGGCCCGGCCGACGGCGCGGTCTTCCTGCTGGTCTTCGTGGTACTCATCGCGCTGTGGTGCGCCGCCGGGGCGTGGCTGGGCGGGCACCCCCGGGTGACACGGCTCGTCGGACGCGTCGGCCACTGGCTCGTCCCGGCGGTCTTCATCGCCATCGGCGTGGTCATCCTGGCCACCTCGGGCGTCCTGCCCCACCTCCTCGGCCTCCTGCACTGACCGCACGCCCCACCCGCACCACCGCAACCCGCGCACCCACCCCACCGTGCCACCCACGCAGGTCGCCCCGCCTGGCCACCCGCCTGGCCGCCCCACCTGGTCGTCCGCCTGGCCGCCCCGCTTGGTCGATCATGAAGTTGTTGTCACGACACGCCGGGGCGGAGGGCAACAACCTCATGATCAACGGACTGGGGCGGGACGGGAGCGGAGCGGACCGGGGGCGGGACGGGACCGGGGGCGGGAGGGACCGGGGCAGGGCGGGGCAGGGCGGGACCGGGGCAGGGCAGGGCAGGGCAGGGCAGGGCGGTCAGGCCAGTTCGACCAGTTCGAGGAGGTCGTCGCTCCAGGCGTCCTCGTCGCCGTCGGGGAGCAGGATGGCGCGGTCGGGCTTCAGCGCCATGACCGCGCCGGGGTCGTGGGTGACCAGCACGATCGCCCCCGGGTAGCGGGCGATGGCGTCGAGCACCTGCTCCCGGCTGACCGGGTCGAGGTTGTTCGTCGGCTCGTCGAGCAGCAGCACGTTCGCCCCGGAGCAGACCAGGGTGGCCAGCGCGAGCCGGGTCTTCTCGCCGCCGGAGAGCACCCCGGCCGGCTTGTCCACGTCGTCGCCGGAGAACAGGAACGCCCCGAGGATCTTGCGCAGGTCGGTGTCGGTCTGCTCGATGGCCGCGCTGCGCATGTGCTCCAGCACCGTACGGTCCACGTCGAGCGTCTCGTGCTCCTGCGCGTAGTAGCCGAGCCGCAGGCCGTGACCGGCGTGCACCTCGCCGGTGTCCGGCTCCAGCAGGCCGCCGAGCATCCGCAGCAGGGTGGTCTTGCCGGCGCCGTTGAGCCCCAGGATGGCCACCCGGGAGCCCCGGTCGACCGCCACGTTCACGTCGGTGAAGATCTCCAGCGAGCCGTACGACTTGGACAGGCCTGTCGCGGTGAGCGGGGTCTTGCCGCAGGGGGCCGGGTTCGGGAAGCGCACCTTCGCCACCCGGTCGGAGACGCGTACCTCCTCCAGGCCTGAGATGAGCTTCTCGGCCCGGCGGGCCATGTTCTGCGCGGCGACGGTCTTGGTGGCCTTGGCCCGCATCTTGTCGGCCTGCGCCATCAGCGCGCCGGCCTTCTTCTCGGCGTTGGCCCGCTCCCGGCGGCGGCGCCGCTCGTCGGTCTCGCGGGCCTCCAGGTACGCCTTCCAGCCCAGGTTGTAGACGTCGACCACGGAGCGGGTGGCGTCGAGGAACCACACCTTGTTGACCACCGACTCCAGCAGCGAGCCGTCGTGGGAGATCACGATCAGGCCGCCCTTGTGGTTGGCGAGGAAGCTGCGCAGCCAGGTGATCGAGTCGGCGTCGAGGTGGTTGGTCGGCTCGTCGAGCAGCAGGATGCCGCCGCCGTTCTCACCCGCGTCGCGGAACAGGATCCGGGCCAGCTCGATGCGGCGGCGCTGACCGCCGGAGAGCGTGCCGATGGTCTGGGCGAGCGCCCGGTCCGGCAGGCCGAGGTTGGCGCAGATCCGGGCGGCCTCGGCCTCGGCCGCGTACCCGCCGAGGGAGGCGAACTGGTCCTCCAGCGCGCCGTAGCGACGGACCAGCCGGTCGTCGGCGTCGTCGGCGAGCTTGGCCTCGATCTCCTTCATCTGGGCCATCAGCACGTCCAGGCCCCGGGCGGAGAGCACCCGGTCGCGGCCGGTGACCTCCAGGTCGCCGGTGCGGGGGTCCTGCGGGAGGTAGCCGATGGCGCTGCGGCGATCGAGCTGACCGGCGTACGGCTGGCCCTCGCCGGCGAGCACCTTCAGCGTGGTGGTCTTGCCGGCGCCGTTGCGGCCGACCAGGCCGATCCGGTCACCCGGCTGCACCCGCAGCGTGGTGTCGGACAGCAGGATCCGGGCGCCGGCGCGCAACTCCAGGCCGGTGGCAGTGATCATGTCGGAGGACTCGCTCTCGGGGTCTGGAAGGGCTGACTCAGGGCACGCGAAAGCGCCGGCGAGCACGAGGCCCGTCGGCGCGGGGCGGTTCAGCCTTCGCAGAGCAGCACGGGCCCAAGTGTACCGGGCCCCGCCGGATCGCCCCGCCGGATTACCGATCAAGATCATCGGGTACCGAATCGCCGTCCGGACCCGGTCCGGTACCGCAACCACCAAAACGGATCAAATCGGTGATCGGGGTAGACATGGAGCTGAACGAGAACGCGCGGGTCGACACCAGCCAGGTGGACGATCGGCGAGGATCCGGCGGGGGCGGCGGGCTGGGCGGCATACCCATCCCGATCGGCGGCGGTCGGGGCGGCATCGTCGGCATCGTCATCGCCGTGCTCGTCGCGCTCGTCGGCGGCGGCTTCGGCCTGAACGCGGCCACCAACGGCGGCGACGAGCCGCAGGGCGACAACTCGTCACTGGAGCAGAAGTGCTCGGCCGAGGACGCGCTCCAGCAGCTCGACTGCCGCAACGCGCTCTACGTCAACTCCATCCAGGCGTACTGGCAGAAGGCCCTGCCCGAGGCGTTCGGCGAGCAGTACCGCCCGTCGAAGACGGTGTTCTTCAGCCAGGGCGTCAACACCGCCTGTGGGCAGGCCGACTCCGGCGTCGGCCCGTTCTACTGCCCCGCCGACGACCAGGTCTACATCGACCTCACCTTCTACCAGGTGCTCGCCCAGCAGCTCGGCGCCTCCGGCGAGTTCGCCCAGCCGTACGTGCTCGCCCACGAGTACGGCCACCACGTGCAGGACCTGCTCGGCACCGAGGCGCAGATGCGCCGCCAGCAGCAGCGCGACCCGGACAGCGCGAACGCGCTCTCGGTGAAGCTGGAGTTGCAGGCCGACTGCTACGCCGGCGCGTGGGCGAAGAACGCCACCGGCACCGCCGACGCGAGCGGCCAGAAGATCTTCACCAGCATCAGCGAGCAGGACATTCAGCAGGCCGTCGACGCCGCCGAGAAGATCGGCGACGACGCCATCTCCAAGCGGGCCAACCGGCCGGTGAACCCGGACGAGTTCACCCACGGTTCCTCCGCCCAGCGCAAGGAGTGGTTCACCCGGGGCTACGACACCGGCGACCCGAAGTCCTGCGACACCTTCCGCGGCAGCCTCTGAGCACCGGACCGGAGACCGCCCTCGGCGGCCGGCGGGCCTCGCCCGCCGGCCGCCGTCGTGCGTGGGGTCGACCGGCCGGTCGTTGGCGGTCCGTCCCAGCGTGGGAAGGGGCGGGTGTCCGCAGTGCAGCCAGCGTCGCTCCCGACGCGGTCGCCGCTCAGGACGGGGCGGGATCGCGCACCAGGATCCGGACCGCCCGGGCCGCCGCGATCGCGCCGACCAGCACGGCGTGCCGGGGCTCGGGCACGTCCAGCAGACGGTCGGCACGCAGCGCCGCCAGCGGGGCGAGCCGCCGGTCGGCGAGCACGGTGTCCACCGCCCGCCGGTCGCCGCCGCAGACCAGCGCGCCCAACGACGACGCCTCCGGCAGCAGCAGCCGTACGGCCAGGTCGGCCGCGTCGCCCAGCGCCGCCTTCGCCTGGTTGTCGCGCCGCCGGGCGAAGCGCTGCTGCGACCAGCCCCCGGCGGCGGTGCGCCCCTGCACGTAGCGGGTGTCCACCTTGGAGACCACCAGCTCCTCCCCCGCCGCGACGCCGACCGCCACCGCGCCCTTGCGGGCGAGCAGCAGCCCGATCCGGCGCGGCGCGGTCGCGGCGGCCACGAAGCCGGGCACATCCGGGGTGGCCGGCGCGCCGGGCGGGGTGTGCAGCTCGGCGGTCGCGCCGTCCGGGGCGGCGAGCAGCAGCCCGTACGCCTCGACGGTGGTGGTGGGCGGGCCGTGCCGGTCGGCGAAGCCCTCGACCCACCGGGCGGCCCGGGCGGGGTCCACCTCGACCCAGCGGCCGCCTCCGGCGGCCGGTCGGCTGCTCATACGCCCGAACCTACGGCACGGCGACGCCAACTGACCGCCGTGGGTGGGTGGACGCCCGCGGCGGGCCGCCGCCCCCGCCGGGCGGCAGGCCACCGACCCGGACCCAGCCGGGCAGCGGACGACCGGCTCGGCTAGCCGGGCAGCAGCATCGCCACGGCCAGGGCGGCGATGATGGCGCTGGAGAGCAGCGCGGTCACGAGCCGACCGCGCGGTCCGGTCAGCACCCGGCCGACCAGGGTGCCTCCGCCGGCGATCAACAGCTGCCAGCTCGCCGAGGCGACGAACGCGCCGAGCACGAAGAGGCCGGCGGCGAGCGGATCCGGCTCGGCATGGTCCGTACGGCCCAGCACGAGCGCGGCGAAGTAGACCACGGTCGCGGGGTTCAGCAGGGTCAGCGCGAGCACGCCGGTGAAGGCGCGGACCGGGGTGTCCAGGCCCCGGCGGACGCCGGCGGCACCGGTCGTGGCGCGGGGGCGCAGCGCGCGCCAGGCGCCGTGGCCGGCGAGGATGAGCAGCACCAGTGCGGCGGCCAGCCGCAGCGGCCCGGCGACCGGGGCGATCAGCCCGGCGACGGCAGCCCCGCCGAGGGCCGCCACGGCGGCGTAGAGCCCGTCAGCGGTGGCCACCCCGAACGCGGCGGAGGCGCCGACCCGGAACGACGTGCGGGCGCTGAGCCCGAGGATGAGGACCGCGATCGCACCGACCGGGATGGCGACGCCGTAGCCGGCGAGCAGACCGGCCAGGAACGCGCCGGTCACGACGGTCGGCGGCGGGTCGGGACGCGACCGGACGCGGTCCGCTGTCGCCGTACGGCGGCGGCCGCGGCGACGGGGACGGTCTTCGTCGGGTACGTCTCGATCACCCGCTCATCCTCGGCCCCGCCACCGCGGCCCTGCCACCGAATTCCCCACCGACGCCGTTCATCCGCAGGTGGACGCGACCGCAGGGCTCGGCTGGGGCGGCGTTACCGAGGGTCACAGTTGCCCCGACGGACGAGTTCCTACGTCGGTGTGGTGGGTCTTGGGGCGACGGTGGGGATCGGTGGAAGTCGGCGCAGTGCCCGGATGGCCAGTACGGCGAGCGGTACGCCTACCGCCAGCACGGCGGCAGCCTCTACGGAGGCGATCGTGGCGAGTGTCGTCCGCTGCGCCTGGTTGCTGTAGTCGGGCAGGGTTGCGGTTCGCAGGGCGAGCGCGGTCACGGCGAGCAGGGTGAGCGCCAGTGACCATGGCAGCCTCCGAGATTGGCGGCTGGACACCCGACCGGCCAGGTGGACCACCATGGCGACAGTGACCACCGCGCAGGACAGGCCCGGCCAGTCCAGCAGCCTCAGCGCCGGTCTCGCCGCCTGGATGGTGAACAGCGGCACAGGGACGAGGAAGATGCCGATCGGCAGCGCGAGGAGCCAGGGGCGGCGCGGCACCGGTGGGGCGCCGTGGTGAAAAGCCGCCATTGCGAGTAGCAGGAGCACCTCGACGAATCGCATCGCCCAGGGCGTCACGGACAGCGGTACGTCACCGACGGCTTGTTCCACGGCGGTGGTGATGGCCGGAGGCACGATGGCGAGCAGGGCGACCGCTTGGGCCACCCGCCGGTGTCCGAGGACGAGCGCGACGTAGGCCGGCAACCACGCGTAGTCGGCGAGATTCCACGCGGTGTGCCAGATGTTCGACGACGGGCTGAGTGGCCATTCCAGTTCAGGAGCCGGCAACCAGGCGATCTTCCGGGAGAGCCACAGTGTGACGGCGATGCCGGCGGTGACCATGACGGCGTTGGCCAGCATCGCCATCAGGGTCGCCAGGCGTACGGCTTGTCCCCAGGCGAACGAGCGGGGTGGCGCGTCAGTCCCGCCGAGACGCAATCGAACGGCGAGGGACACGATGCTGGCGACCTCGGACAGGCTCGGCCGGCCGTAGTCCGTGACATACGCGGTGGTCTCGGAGTCGCCGGTGTCCATGCTGTCCAGAAAGGCGGCGACCATGTCGTCTTCCCATTCCTGCCGGTAGGCGGCGGGCAGCAGCCGGAGGACGAACCGGTAGCGCTCCTCCAGCCGGCTCACGACGGCGTCCCCGTGATCGGGTTCCGCCGGTCGCGCAACCGGGTGGAGGCGAGGCGCGCGTTGGCGGCCAGCCGTTGCGCCTCCGCTTCGAGGGCCTGGCGGCCCCGCTCGGTCACCCGGTAGTACCGGCGTAACCGTCCTTGCCATGCCTCCTCGCGGTCCAGTTCGACCAGGCCGTCACCGACGAGTCGGTCCAGGACCCCGTACAAGGAGCCGATCTTCAGCTGCACGCGGCCCCGCGAGAGTTCCGCCACGTCCGCGACGATCCCGTAGCCGTGCCGCGGAGCGTCGATCAGCGCGGTGAGGACGAAGAAGGCTGGCTCTGTCATGGCCCGAGAACTCATCCACCTAATATAGTGGAGGACAAGATATCCTTCCCGTCAGGAGCCAGGCTGGCGCCAGCGGGTTTCACCGGGCCCCGGCATGCGCGGAGCCCACGCCAAGAAGGAGTGACCATGGGCGACGGTGACGCGGCGGACGCCGGCGACCTGGGCGGGCCGGACTTCGCTCCGGCGATACCGGCGGCGGAGAGCAGCGTCGTCGGCGCCCCGCCCCCCAACGGGGCGGCCATCGTCCTGGGCCCCGGATACAGCGGTCAGGTCCTGCTGCCCCGGGCTCCGCAACGGGTTCGGCCACTACCCCCAGTCGCGAGCGGTGACCTTGGCGGCGGCGTTGGAGAGGATTCACGGGCAGCGGCCGACGATCATCCGTAACGGGGTTGGAAGCTGGCAAACGCCCGCACGTCGGCAAGACCGCGCGTCGCCTTGCATGACGAGCGATGGGCGGACGAACGTGCGCTGATCTTGGCAGATCGGCGCACACTCAGCAGTATGTCAGGCATTGCCGGGGCTGTCGTGGGCCATCGATCAGCCGTTGGGGCGTGATTCGATCGCCTGCAGCGACCACCTGTTGCCGTCAGGATCGCCGAAGTAGACGAAGCTGCCCCATGGCTGCACCTCGACCTCGCTGGCATCGACGCCGGCGTCGAGCAGTTGCCGGCGCGCCGCCTCGGCGTCGGCGACCACAACCTGGATTTCCTGGGTGCCGGGAGTCTTGTCGGTGATGCCCTCGCCGATCACGATGGAGCAGGCCGAGCCGGGTGGTGTGAGCTGGACGAACCGCAGGCCCTCGTGCACCCTGTGATCGTGGTCGGCGTTGAAGCCCACCTTCTGGTAGAACGCCTTGGCCCGGTCGACATCGGTCACCGGAACGGGGATGAGTTCGATCTTCCAGTCCATGGACCCACCGTAGGACATGGTTGCGGTTCCGAGCGGGGAGGTTGAAGCGTGGGTATCGCGTGGCGTGACTCGCCGGAAGAACTGGCCGGACTGCCACGCCGACGGGGCCTGGCTCCGGACCGGGTGGACAACGTCGAGGCGGCGTGGAAGGCATTCCGCGTACGTCCGCTGGTCTAGGGTCCCTGGGGTGGTCAGGAACGCGCAGGACGTTGTGGGCGTAATCGAGTCAGACCCGGGAGCGATGGAAGTCCTTCGAGTTACGGCCGACCTTGGATTGTCGGACTGGTGGATCGGTGCCGGCTTCGTACGCAACCGCGTCTGGGACGCGATCAGCAACATCGCGGCCTCGCCGGAGCGCGACGTGGATGTCGCCTACTTCGACCCGGAAAAGCTGGACCCACGCGAGGACGCACGCGCCGAAGCCCAGGCCATGGTGACCCTGCCTGGGGTGCCGTGGGAAATTCGTAATCAAGCACGGATGCATCTGCGCAATGGCGATGAGCCCTACACGTCCGCCATGGACGCGATATCGCGCTGGCCCGAAACGGCAACGTGCGTCGCGGTTACCCTGCGGGGTGACTCTGTTCGCCTGGTGTCCTGCCACGGGTTGGCTGACCTTGTAGGAATGGTTGTCCGCCCCTCTCCAGCCTTCAACAATGCGGCGGGCCGCGCGAAGGTACAGCGCCGCGTGCAGGTCAAGGGATGGCTCGACCGATGGGCCGGACTGCGGCTGGAGATCTAGCGCTCACGCCGGGCGCAGGGAAGGGCAGCCCCGACAGGACGTCCTCCTCTCGGCACGTCCGGATGCATGCACCCCGCGACCTGGTTACCTTGCGTGACGGGCGCTTCGCGGCAGAAGAGGACGTCCGCGAGATTCAGCCGCGGCTGGCGTACAGGTACACGGTGACCACGTCGGGTGCGTCGAGGGTTGAGCAGGACCGATCGGCGCGTGCCGTCGGCGATGGGTTGTTCCTCGACGATTCCGGAGACGGTCTTGGCGGTTTCGGGGTCCCACAGGTTGCCGCCGCCGACGTTGTGTTTCGTGTCGACTGCCCGAACTCCCGGTGCGGGAGCCGCCGTGAACTTTGCCTCGGCGACGAAGGCGTCGAGCGCAGTACGGGGGATGCGGAGCTCCCACTGGTCGGCGGCAGCTCGGGCGAGTTGGTCGCCGTGCCGGCCGACGCTGTGGCCGTAGCCGCGCCCGGCCAGTGTCAGGTCGTCCAGCAGGCACCGGGCGTGCACATCCACGACCATCGGCAGCAGCATCCGGGCCGACGAGCCGGGCGGCGCGGGCCGTCAGCTCGGCGTCGACCAGCTCTCGCGTACTGCGGTGATCGCCTTCTGCCCACGCTTCCGTCCCAGAAGGTAGAATCCCTATTTGTCAGGTAGGCAAAGTAGGTTAGCGTCACCGCCATGACTGGTCGGGAAGCCCTGCTTGACGGCACCGCAGTCGCAGTGTCGCGGGGATGTTGCCGTGGCTGGACCGCCGCCTGCGGCTGCTGCCGCTGAGCCTGCGTCCCCTGACTTCTCGCCTACCGCCGCGTCGCCGACTCAAGACGACACGGCAGCGTTTTCCGCAAGCCCGACCAACAGCCGCTCGCCGCGCCGACGCATGGCCGGAGACTGCGCATCCCGCTCTGCGCGGCGGTCGTGAAAGTGCGGTTACTCGTCAGATCCGAGCCCATACCCAACTACTGAGAGGACGTCCCCTGATGTCACCGTTGACAATGAGACTGGGCGCAGTTGCCGCCACCGCCGCCCTGGGCTGCACTGCATTCGCTGCCACCGGCACCGCCGCTGCTCCGCTCGGCGCCGCAGCCACTCATGCCGGCCCCGGGCAGCCGAACATCGTGTTCGTACTGGCCGACGACCTGGGGTGGGCCGATCTCAGCACCGGCCTCACGAACAAGGGGTCGGGCAACACCTACAACGAAACCCCCACGGTCGACCGCCTCGCCGCGGAGGGCGTCGCCTTCGACAACGCCTACGGCGGTCCCAACTGCGTGCCGACCCGAGCCGCTCTCCTCACCGGGCTCTACGCGCCCCGGCCGACGAACAATCTCTACCTGGTCGGCGACCTGGACCGCGGCGGGGACGGCACGCTACTGGACGGGGCACCGCAGGGGCTCCCAGACGGCGACGACGCGCTGCCGCGTGAGGCCTACACCGTCGGCGAGGCGCTGCGTGACGCCGGCTACGCGACCGGATACGTCGGCAAGTTCCACGTGACCAGGAGCGCCGACCAGATCACGGCCGACTTCGGGTTCGAGGAGAACCTGGGCGGCTCGAACTCGGGACACGCCAGCCAGTACCACGCCATCGACGGGACGTTCAACAACAGCATCGGCCCGGCGTTGGACAGGTTCGCGGCCGACTACACCCAGAAGTACGTCGACGAGAACATCAAGCCCTACTCCCACGGCGCGGACGACACGGCCCTGGACGCCCTCGTCGGCACCGACAAGCACGTGACCGACGCGGTGGCGGACGCGACCGTCGACTTCATCGACCGCCACGCGGACGAGCCGTTCTTCACCTGGATCAGCAACTACGCGGTGCACACCCCGATCGGCGTCAAGCAGCCACGCGCCGACCTGCTTGCGAAGTACCAGGCCAAGCCGGCTGTTCCCGGTCACCCGGCTAATGCGTCGTACTCGGCGCTGCTGGAAGGCCTCGACCAGGGGCTGGCCCGCATCGTGCACCACCTCGAGACCACCCCGGATCCCCGCAACCCCGGGCACCCGTTGGCGGACAACACCATCGTGGTCTTCACCTCCGACAACGGTGGGACCGCGGACGCCGACAACGGCTGGCTCAGCGGCTACAAGGGCGAACTGCGGGAGGGAGGGTTGCGGGTTCCGGCCATCGTGTGGAGCGGGAACGAGCGCCTGGTCGACGGTGGCGTGGTCGACTCGACACCGATCCACGCGGTCGACTACCTGCCGACGTTCGCATCGCTGGCCGGTGCGAAGCTGCCCAAGGGCCTGCGCCCCGACGGTGTGGACCTGAGCGGAATCTGGCGCAACGAAAGCGCCGAGCTCGGCACGCGCCACCTCTTCTGGCACCTGCCTGGGTACCTGATCGCGGGCGCGCGGGACCAGCGCCCCGAGACGGCGATCCGGTCGGGGCCGTGGAAGCTCAGCTACCGCTACGAGACCCAGGACTGGGAGCTCTACAACCTGGACAGCGACATCGGTGAGACCACCAACCTGGCCGCAGCGTACCCCGATGTCACCAAGCGGCTCGGCAGCCGGCTGATCCGCTGGCTCGACGACGTCGACGCGCCGCTGGCCACGCTGCGCGAGGGCAAGGCCCCGATCACCGTCACCTTCCGGGGCACGGCGTACTCCAACGGGAAGATCACCCACTACGACGAGCCGACGCGGCTGACGTTCCAGCCGGGAGACGAGGTGCCGGCGTTGCTGCCCACGGCGGTCACCGACCGATGACCTCCGACCATCACCACCGTACCGCCGGGTCCACCACGCCGAGCTGTTGTGCACCCGGCGGCCCGCAGCAGACCGCGGCGACCGGCGGGCTGCTGCAGGTCGGCCGCCGGCCGCGGCAGCCCGACCCCGTCGACTGGGAGGCTGGCCGGTCGCGCTCCACGCGCGGCCAGGTCAGCCTGCCCGGCGGAAGCTTCGCCATGGGCGACGCATTCGGTGAGGGCTACCCGGGCGACGGGGAAGGTCCGGTGCACGAGGTCACCGTCGGAGCCTTCACCATCGATGCCACGACGGTCACCAACGCAGCCTTCGCGACCTTCGTCAAGGCCACCGGCTATGTCA
The DNA here is from genome assembly GCF_035920365.1 of Micromonospora sp. NBC_01740. NCBI lineage: Bacteria > Bacillati > Actinomycetota > Actinomycetes > Micromonosporales > Micromonosporaceae > Micromonospora > Micromonospora sp. NBC_01740. Next base: position 6,618,503 of record NZ_CP109150.1, read on the forward strand.
CCGAGGCCGAGGTGCTCGGCGTCTCCGCCGTCTTCCATCTCCAGGTGAAGGCTGAACGTAGCGACGTCGTCGGGGCCGCCACCGGTACCCCCTGGTGGCTCGTGGTCCGCGGCGCCGACTGGCGTCGCCCCTACGGGCCGGCCTCCTCGATCGCGGACCTCCAGAACCACCCTGTGGTCCAGGTGACCTGGAACGATGCCCGCGCGTACGCCGCGTGGGCGGGCAAGCGCCTGCCCACCGAGGCCGAGTGGGAGTACGCCGCCCGTGGCGGCCTCGACCGGGCACGGTTCCCCTGGGGCAACGATCTGCTCCCGCGCGGCCGGTGGAACTGCAACATCTGGCAGGGCGAGTTCCCCCGCCTCAACACCACCGACGACGGCTTCATCGGCACCGCACCTGTCAAGCAGTACGCCCCGAACGGCCATGGCCTGTTCAACATGGTCGGGAACGTGTGGGAGTGGTGCGAGGACTGGTTCGCCACCGACACCTACGCACGGCGCGCCGGCACCGGTGTCGTCGACCCTCGCGGGCCAGCGAACCCGGACGTCTCAGGCCGGCGCGTGATGCGCGGCGGATCGTTCCTGTGCCACGACTCCTACTGCTACCGCTACCGGGTCGCGGCCCGCTCCGGGAACACCCCTGACTCCGCAGCCTCCAACATCGGCTTCCGCTGCGCCTGAACGTCCATCCGGGCGACCCACCTGCTCGGAGGCGCCCTCGCGTCATCCCGCCGGCATTCAACACCACGTCCACGCTCGCTCTCACGGCGAGCGCTGTCTCTTCCTGCCGCTTCCTCTGCATCGGAGGCCATTCCTTGATCACTCGTCGTCAGCTCCTCGCCGGCACCGCCGCCGGTCTCGGAGTCGCAGCGCTCCCGTCCACCGCAACAGCCGAGCCGAAGACCACAGGGCGGCCCCGGCCGAACATCGTGCTCGTGCTCGCCGACGACCTCGGATACGGCGAGCTCGGCGCGTACGGGCAGCGCACCATCGCGACGCCGCGCCTGGACCGGCTCGCCGCCGAAGGGCTGCGCTTCACCGACGCGTATTCCGCCGCGGCCGTCTGCGCGCCCTCACGCTCGGCACTGCTCACCGGCCTGCACGCGGGCCACGAGGCGGTGCGCAACAACCCTGGGGGCGACCCCGACTCAATCGCCTTCTCCGACGGCGACACCACGTTCGCCGAGGTGCTGCGCGCCCGGGGTTACCACACGGGACTGTTCGGCAAGTGGGGCTTCGGTCCCGAGCGCGGCGACCAGCCAAGCCACCCCAATGCCCGCGGGTTCGACGAGTTCCTGGGCTACCTCACGCACGGCCACGCCCACGACTACTACCCGTCGTACCTGTGGCGGAACGGAGAGCGGTTCGAACTGCCCGAGAACGCCGGGTCCGACAAGACCACCTTCGCCCCCGACCTCTTCCACGACCGGGCTCTCGACTTCATCCGGACCCACCGCTCCGAGCCGTTCCTGCTCGTGGTCACCCCGAACCTTCCCCACGCCCCGAGCGACGTCCCCAGCCAGGAGCCGTACGCCGACGAGGACTGGCCCTCGGCGGACCGGGGCCACGCGGCCCAGGTCACCCGGATCGACACGTACGTCGGTGAACTGGTCGACGAGCTCGCCGCGCAGGGACTGCTCGGGTCCACGGTGGTTCTGGTGACCAGCGACAACGGTCCGCACGAGGAGGGTGGCTTCGACCCGGACCGGTTCGACGCGAACGGCCCCCTCACCGGTTACAAGCGCAACCTGTACGAGGGCGGTGTCCGGATCCCGCTGATAGCCTGGGCCCCGGGCCGGATCCGGCCCGGCGTGACCGACCGGCTCACCCAGCAGACCGACCTGCTCCCCACGCTGGCCGACCTGGCCGGCGTCCCCGGACCGCGCGACATCGACGGCCGGTCGTTCAGCTCTCTGCTCGAGCCGCGTCCGACTGCGGCCCCCGCCCAGCCGTACCTCTACTTCTGGCGGCTCGACAACGGCAACACCAGGCGGGCCCGCGAAGTCGATGCCGGCCGCCTGCAGCGGGCAGCCGAGGCGGTACGCGAAGGCAACTGGAAGGCGATCCGTTGGGCGCCGGGCAAGGATCGGACCGTCCCGGACGAGCAGTGGCAGGTCGAACTCTACGACCTTGCCCGCGACCTCGGTGAGACGACCGACCTGGCAGCCACCCACCCCGAGGTCGCGAACCGACTGGTGAGCCTCCTGCGGCAGTCCTGGATCGACGAGGTCACGCGCGAAGGCTACGGCGTCGAACTCGACACCCCGGACCTGCTGCTTCCCGGCGTCACCTACGAGCTCACCGCCACCCTCGCGAACGGCTCGGCGGTGGCCTGGACCGGCGCTCGGCTGGTGCTCTCCGCCCCTCGGGGGTGGACCGTCGAGCCGGCGACCAGCCGGGGGCTCGGACGCCTCTCCCCCGGCGCCCGGGTGAGCACCACCTGGCGGGTCCGGGTGCCCGGGGAGACCACGGCGAAGGAGTGGCCGCTGACCGTGTCGGGTTACGCCGTCGCCCGCGACGCGCCCCTCACCTTCCGCGCCGAGCGCCGCTTCACCCCGCCGCCGTCTCCGCCGGCCACCGACTCGTACCTGAGCGATCTGCCCTGGCTCACCGCGGTCAACGGCTGGGGCCCGGTGGAACTGGACACCAGTAACGGCAAGCAGGCCGCCGGGGACGGCCCACCGATCTCCCTCGGTGGCACCGCCTACGACAAGGGCCTCGGTGTCCACTCCCACTCCGAAGTCACCTACCACCTCGGAGGCCGGGTGGCCCGGTTCACCTCGGTGGTGGGCATCGACGACTTCAGCGCCCGGCAGAGCTCGCGGGGCAACACGATCGCCGAGGTATGGGCCGACGACCAGCTCGTCCACACCAGCGGCGTGCTGCGGGCGTCCACCGGACCCGAACCGGTGGACGTCGACGTTCGGGAGGCCCGGCTGCTACGGCTGGTCGTGCGTGCCGCCGACTCCGGAAACGGCTTCAACCACACGTCCTGGGCAGACGCCTTCGTCCGGCTGGGCTGACGAGCCACCTTCGCGAAATGTGGAGTCCAGGCGCGTCTTGGAACGTGAGATGCGCCAGGAAGCCCAGCCGGAGCCACGTCACGAGACCAGGGCGATTCAGGGTGATCGCTGCCGAGACAACGGCGAGCGCGCCGCCCCCGGAGGGGCGACGCGCTCGACGAGAAACGTGTCAGACGTTGAAGCCGAGGGAGCGGAGCTGGTCGCGCCCCTCGTCGGTGATCTTGTCCGGCCCCCACGGCGGGAGCCACACCCAGTTGATCCGGATGTCGTCGACCAGGCCGCCGCCCGGTCCCGTGGTCAGCGCCTGCCGGGCCTGGTCCTCGATCACGTCGGTCAGCGGGCACGCCGCCGAGGTCAGCGTCATGTCCAGGGTGGCGACGTTGTCGTCGCCGACGTGCACGCCGTACACCAGGCCGAGGTCGACCACGTTGATGCCCAGCTCGGGGTCGACGACGTCCTTCATCGCCTCCTCGACGTCGGCGACGGCGGCCTTGCCCTTGGCCGCCGACGCGGCGGCCGGCGCCCCGTCCGTGGCCGGTGCGGCGGCGTCCGTGGCCGGCACGGCCGCGTCCTCGGTCGCCGGGTTCGCCGCGGTGGCGGTGTCCTCGCTGCTCATGCCTCAACCTCCGTCGGGCTCACGCCCACACCGGCGCGTGCCGCGGCATCCTTGAACGCCATCCACGGCAACAGCGCGCACTTGACCCGGGCGGGGTAGCGGGCGACGCCCGCGAACGCTACCCCGTCACCGAGCACGTCCTCGTCCGGCGTGACCTGGCCACGGCCGGACATCAACTCGACGAACGCCTCGTGCACCCGGAACGCGTCGCCCGCGTCCCGGCCGACCAGCAGTTCGTGCAGCACGCTCGCCGACGCCTGGCTGATGGAACAGCCCATGCCGTCGTACGAGACGTCGTGCAGCACGTCGCCGTCGGTCGCCACCCGCACGGTGACCTCGTCACCGCAGGTCGGGTTGACGTGGTGCGCCTCGGCGACCCGGGCGCCCGTGGCGTCCGGGTCGCGCAGGCCGCGACCGTGCGGGTGCTTGTAGTGGTCCAGGATGATCTCCTGGTAAAGAGATTCAAGCTGCATCAGGGTGAACTCCCGTCGATCCGCGGGCTCCCGCGTCGCCGCTCACTCGAACACCTTCCGCACCTTCTCCAGGCCCGCCACCAGGGCGTCGATCTCCCCGGTGGTGGTGTAGAGGTAGAACGAGGCCCGCGTCATGGCCGGCACGCCGAAGCGGGTGCACACCGGCTTGGCGCAGTGATGGCCGACGCGCACCTGCACGCCGAGCGAGTCGAGCACCTGCCCGACGTCGTGCGGGTGGATGTCGCCGAGGGCGAACGAGATGGTGCCGCCCCGGCCCACCGGCACGGCCGGTCCGAAGATCCGCAGGCCGGGCACCGTGGCGAGGGCGTCCAGCGCGTACGCCGTCAGCTCCTTCTCGTGCCACTGGATGGCCCGCATCCCGATGCCGGCGAGGTAGTCGACGGCCGCGCCGAGCGCGACCGCCTCGGCGATCGGCGGGGTGCCCGCCTCGAACCGGGCCGGCGGCGCGGCGAACGTCGACCGGGCCATGGTGACCGTCTCGATCATCGACCCGCCGCCCAGCACCGGCGGCATCGCCGCCAGCAGCTCGGTCCGGCCCCAGAGCACGCCGATGCCGGTCGGGCCGCACATCTTGTGCCCGGTGAAGACGATGAAGTCCGCGTCGTAGTCGACCACGTCCATCGGCATGTGCGGCACCGACTGGGAGCAGTCGAGCAGCAGCAGCGCGCCCACCTCGCGGACCCGCGCGGTGATCCGCGAGGTGGCGTTGACCGTGCCGAGGATGTTGGACGTGTGCACCAGTGAGACGATCTTCGTCCGCTCGGTGACCAGGTCCTCCAGCCCCGCCTCGTCCAGCCGCCCCTGGTCGGTGACCGGGAACCAGCGCAGGGTCGCGCCGGTGCGCTCGCAGAGCAGCTGCCACGGCACGATGTTCGAGTGGTGCTCCATCTCGGAGATCACCACCTCGTCGCCGGGGCCGAGCCGGAAGCGGGGGTCGGCGTCGGGCCGCAGCGACGCGTTGGAGAACGCGTACGCCACGATGTTGATCGCCTCGGTGGAGTTCTTGGTGAACACCACCTCGTCCACGCTCGGCGCGTTGATGAACGCGGCGATCTTCGCCCGCGCGCCCTCGTACGCCTCGGTGGCCTCGGTGCCCAGGGTGTGCACCGAGCGGGACACGTTGGCGTTGTGCATCGCGTAGTGCTCGCCGAGCACGTCGAGCACCTGCCGCGGCTTGTGCGAGGTGTTGGCGCTGTCGAGGTAGACCAGCCGGTGCCCGTTGACCTCCCGGTCGAGGATCGGGAAGTCGGCGCGCACCTTCGCCACGTCGTAACGCGGCACGTCGTCGTACTGCGGCATCCCCGACGGGATCGCGATGGAAGTCATGTCGACCGGCCCACCCATTCTTCCGAGAGGATTCAGGCCCGCGCCGCGCCGGCCCCGGCGACGTAGCGCTCGTAGCCCTCTTCCTCGAGCTTGTCGGCCAGCTCCGGGCCACCCTGCTCGACGATCCGGCCGGCGACGAAGACGTGCACGAAGTCCGGCTTGATGTAGCGCAGGATCCGGGTGTAGTGGGTGATCAGCAGCATCCCGGTGTCGCCGTTGTCGCGGACCCGGTTGACGCCCTCGCTGACCACGCGCAGCGCGTCCACGTCGAGGCCGGAGTCGGTCTCGTCGAGGATCGCGATCTTCGGCTTGAGCAGCTCCAGCTGCACGATCTCGTGCCGCTTCTTCTCGCCGCCGGAGAAGCCCTCGTTGACGTTGCGCTGGGCGAAGGCCGGGTCCATCTGGAGGCGCTCCATGGCCCCGCGCAGCTCGCCACCCCAGGTGCGCAGCTTGGGCGCCTGGCCGTCGATGGCGGTCTTGGCGGTACGCAGGAAGTTCGCCACCGAGACGCCGGGGACCTCGACCGGGTACTGCATGGCCAGGAAGAGGCCGGCGCGGGCGCGCTCGTCCACGGACAGGGCCAGCACGTCCTCGCCGTCGAGGGTCACCGAGCCGCCGGTGATCTCGTACTTGGGGTGGCCGGCGATCGAGTAGGCCAGGGTGGACTTGCCGGAGCCGTTCGGGCCCATGATCGCGTGGGTCTCACCCGAGCGGACGGTCAGGTCGACACCGGCCAGGATCGGCTTGAGCTCACCCTCGGGCAGCTTGACCGACACCTTCAGGTCGCGGATCTCCAGGGTGCTCATTATCGGGTCACTCCATTGCTCGGCGTGAGACTGACGTAGATGTCGCCGTCTCGGACTTCGACGGGATAGACGGGAACGGGTTCGGTGGCGGGCAGCCCGGTCGGCTCGCCGGTCCTCAGGTCGAAACGGGATCCGTGCAGCCAGCATTCCAGCGTGCATCCCTCGACCTCCCCCTCGGAGAGGGCGACCGCGGCGTGCGAGCACTCGTCGTAGGCGGCGTAGAAGACGCCGTCCTCGCCGTGCACCAGCGCGATCGGGGTGCCGTCGACGTCCGCGCTGACCACGGTGCCCTTCGGCACGTCCTCGGTGGCGCAGAGGCGGATCATCAGGCGCCGGCCTTGGTGAGCCGGGCCTCGATGGCGTCGCCCAGGCGCTCCCGCAGCGACTCGACCGGGATCTTGTTGATCAGCTCGGCGAAGAAGCCGCGGACCACCAGGCGCCGCGCCTCGGCTTCCGGGATGCCCCGGGCCATCAGGTAGAACAGCTGCTCGTCGTCGAAGCGGCCGGTCGCGCTCGCGTGCCCGGCGCCGGCGATCTCGCCGGTCTCGATCTCCAGATTGGGTACGGAGTCCGCCCGCGCGCCGTCGGTCAGCAGCAGGTTCCGGTTGATCTCGTACGTGTCGGTGCCGGTCGCCTCGGCACCGATCAGCACGTCGCCCACCCAGACGGTGCGCGCGCTCTCGCCCTGCAGGGCGCCCCGGTAGCCGACGTAGCTGCGGCAGTCGGGCACGGTGTGGTCGACCAGCTGGCGGTGCTCCAGGTGCTGCCCCGAGTCGGCGAAGTAGAGGCCGTACAGCTCGGCCTCGCCGCCCCGGTCGGTGTATTCCACCGAGGTGTACTGCCGGACCAGGTCGCCGCCGAGGGAGACCTGGACGTGCACCACCTTCGCGTCGCGGCCCAGCCGGACCTTCAGGTGCTGGGCCTGGACGGCGTCGTCGGCCCAGTCCGCGACGGTGACCAGGGTCAGCTTCGCCCCGTCGGCCACGGACACCTCGACGTTGTCGGCCAGCGTGGCCGAGCCGACGTGCTCCACCACCAGGGTCACCTCGGCGAACCGGCCCACCTCGACGAAGGTGTGCCCGAAGGCCAGGCCCTCGACGCCCTCGCCGACCACCCGCAGGCTCACCGGCTCGGCCACCACGGCGTCGCGGGCGACCTGGACCAGCAGCGCCTGGTCGGCCCCGCCGTAGGCCAGCGCGCTGACCCGGTCGACCGGGGTGAGCACGCTGCCCACCCGCGGGTCGTCGGAGCCGATCCGCCCGACGGTGACACCCTCGGGCAGGTCGCCGTGCTCGTGGCGGACCGCGCCGGTGGCGGCCGGCGACGCGCCGACCAGCCCGCGCAGCCGCTTGAGCGGGGTGAAGCGCCACTCCTCCTCCAGGCCGGTCAGGGCCGGGAAGTCGGCGACGTCGTACGAGCGGAGCGCCTGCGACTTGGTGCTGGGCGGCGCGGAAGCCTGGGTAGTCATCTCTTCCTTGGTCTGTTCTACGACGACGGTGTCATTGGTCGGAGGTCGGCCGGTGTTCGCGCGGCCCGGTCGGACGGGTCGGCGTCCACCGGCCCCCGCAGCGGGCCGGCGTTCGCGCGGCCCGCAGCGGGTCGGGGCGGCGTCAGCCGACCGCGCCCTCCATCTGGAGCTCGATCAGGCGGTTGAGTTCCAGGGCGTACTCCATCGGGAGCTCCTTGGCGATCGGCTCGATGAACCCACGAACGATCATCGCCATCGCCTCGTCCTCGCTCAGGCCCCGGCTCATCAGGTAGAAGAGCTGGTCGTCGCTGATCTTGGAGACGGTCGCCTCGTGCCCCATCGACACGTCGTCCTCGCGGATGTCGACGTACGGGTAGGTGTCCGAGCGGGAGATGGTGTCGACCAGCAGCGCGTCGCACTTGACCGTGCTCCGGCTGCTGTGCGAGCCCTCCAGCACCTGGACCAGGCCCCGGTAGGACGTCCGGCCGCCGCCCCGGGCGATCGACTTGGAGACGATCGTGGAGGAGGTGTGCGGCGCGGCGTGCACCATCTTGGCGCCCGCGTCCTGGTGCTGCCCCTCGCCGGCCATGGCCACCGAGAGCACCTCGCCCTTGGCGTGCTCGCCGGTCATGTAGACCGCCGGGTACTTCATGGTGACCTTGGAGCCGATGTTGCCGTCGACCCACTCCATGGTCGCGCCCTCGTGGCAGACGGCACGCTTGGTGACCAGGTTGTAGACGTTGTTCGACCAGTTCTGGATGGTCGTGTAGCGGCACCGGGCGTTCTTCTTGACGATGATCTCCACGACCGCACTGTGCAGCGAGTCGGAGGAGTAGAGCGGCGCGGTGCAGCCCTCGACGTAGTGCACGTACGCGCCCTCGTCGACGATGATCAGCGTCCGCTCGAACTGGCCCATGTTCTCCGTGTTGATCCGGAAGTAGGCCTGCAGCGGGATCTCCACGTGCACGCCCTTCGGCACGTAGATGAACGAGCCGCCGGACCACACGGAGGTGTTCAGTGCGGCGAACTTGTTGTCGCCGACCGGGATCACCGTGCCGAAGTACTCCTTGAAGACGTCCTCGTGCTCGCGCAGGGCGGTGTCGGTGTCCAGGAAGACGACACCCTGCTCCTCGAGGTCCTCGCGGATCTTGTGGTAGACGACCTCGGACTCGTACTGCGCCGCGACGCCGGCGACCAGCCGCTGCTTCTCCGCCTCGGGGATGCCCAGCCGGTCGTAGGTGTTCTTGATGTCCTCGGGCAGGTCCTCCCAGCTGGTGGCCTGCTTCTCCGTGGACCGCACGAAGTACTTGATGTTGTCGAAGTCGATCCCGGTGAGGTCGGCGCCCCAGGCCGGCATCGGCTTGCGGCCAAACAGCCGCAGGCCCTTGAGCCGCAGGTCGAGCATCCAGGCCGGCTCGTTCTTCTTGGCCGAGATGTCCCGCACCACCGCCTCGTTGAGGCCGCGCTGGGCGACCGCCCCGGCGACGTCGGGGTCGGCCCAGCCGTACTCGTAGCGCCCCAGGGCGGCGAGCTGCTCTTCCTGCGTCAATGGCTGGACGATCTGCTCGGTCATCTATCTGTCCTCACAGTGGTGACGGTCTTACCGGAACGGGCACGCCCCGGCTGGGCGGGAATGTGCGTGGTGCACACTCCGTCGCCGTGCGCGATGGTGGCCAGGCGCTGCACGTGGGTGCCGACCAGGCGGGAGATCACCGCGGTCTCGGCCTCGCACAGCTGGGGAAACTCGGCGGCCACGTGCGCCACCGGGCAGTGGTGCTGACAGAGCTGGCCGCCGGTGGCGATCGTGGACGCGTTCGCAGCGTAACCCTCGGCGGTCAACGCTCCGGCGAGTGCCTCGGCCCGCGCGAGCGGGTCGTCGCCGGCGTCCTCCATGGCGGCCCGGCAGCGGGTCTCCAGCGCGGCGACCTGGTCGGTCGCGAACGCCTCGACCGCCGCGGCGCCGCCGTTGCGGGCGATCCAGCGCAGCGCGGCGGTGGCCATGTTGTCGTAGTGGTGGGTGCCGCAGCGGACCCGGGCCGCGTCGGTCAGCACGAACACCTTCGCCGGCCGGCCCCGGCCGCGGTGGCCCCGGACGGTCTGCTCGCGGGCGAGCACGTCGCCGTCGGCGAGCATCGCGTCGAGGTGCCGGCGGATCGCGGCCGGGCTGAGCCCGAGCGCCGAGCCGAGCTGCGCGGCGGTGGTCGCGCCCCGCTCCAGCAGCAGCTGGGTGACCCGGTCACGGGTGGAGAGATCCGCGACGGACGCGGACTGACCGGCGGCCGGGGCGGCCGCCGGCTGGTGCCCGGAGAGCGCCGCCGCGTTTTTCACAACGCCAACGTTACGTAATTCGTCCGGGGCCTGCAAACCCGGGTCCCGGTGATCCGAACCACCGCACGGACGGAGTCACCCGATCGGGCTCCACTACGGTGCGTAGGATTTGCGCCGTGAAGCAATCCGTCCGGTTCCCGGTCTCCACCGCCCTGCTGCGCCGTCTCGCGCTCGCCTCGATCATCGCGAACGTGGGCATCGTCGTCACCGGCGGGGCCGTCCGGCTCACCGGGTCCGGCCTCGGCTGCCCCACCTGGCCCCGGTGCACCGACGAGTCGTACGTGACGACACCGGAGATGGGCATCTACGGAGTGATCGAGTTCGGCAACCGCCTGCTCACCTTCGCCGTCGGCTTCATCGCGCTGGCGGTCCTGCTGGCCGTGCTGCTGCACCTCCCCCGGCGCCGGGACCTGGTCCCGCTCGCGGTCGCCGTGCTCCTCGGCATCCCCGCACAGGCGGTCATCGGCGGGATCACCGTGCTCACCGACCTCAACCCGTGGGTGGTCGGCCTGCACTTCCTCGCCTCGATGCTGGTGATCGCGGCCGCGTACGCGCTGTGGCGGCGGATCAAGGACCCGGTGGGCCCGGCGGAGGCCGTCGTGCCCGCCCCGCTGCGGACCCTCACCGCGATCACCACCGTGGTCAGCGCGGCGGTGCTGGTGATCGGCACCTGGGTGACCGGCAGCGGCCCGCACGCGGGCGACCACGGCGCCGCCCGCAACGGGCTCGACCCGGAGACGATCTCCCAGGTGCACGCCGACAGCGTCTTCCTGCTGATCGGCCTGTCCGTGGCGCTGGTCTTCGCCTTCCGCGCGGTCGGCGCGCAGCGGGCCGCGCGGGCCGCGCTGGTGCTCGTCGCAGTCGAGCTGGGCCAGGGCCTCATCGGGTTCGTGCAGTACTTCACCAACCTGCCGGCGCTGCTGGTGGGCGCGCACATGCTGGGTTCCTGCCTGGTGCTGCTGGCCACCCTCTCGGTGCAGTGGTCCACCCGCGAGCGCCGCCCGGTCGGGCCGGCCCCGGCCCCGGACGACGCCGACTGGGCCGTCCCCGTCGCCGCCTGACCGCGCCCGGCCCAGCCGGCTGTGCACCTGAGCGCTCCCCCACCCGCCCCGACGGTCAGCCGGCGGCGCGGCCCAGGTGGGTGAGGATCGCGTCGGCCAGGCGGTCGGCGGCGCCGTCGGCGTGGCCGAGGAACAGCGACGGCTCGGTGAGTTCCAGCTCCACCAGGACCGGCACGCCGTCCGGGCCCGGGATGAGGTCCACCCGGGCGTAGAGCAGCCGTCCCGGCCCGCCGGGCACCGCCGCGAGGGCCCGCTCCGCCACCGCCGACTGCTCCGGGGTGGCGGTGCGGGCGGTGATCTCCTCGGGCCGGTACAGCGCGTCGGCGCCGAGGTCCGGGCCGGTCAGCATCGGGCCCTTGCGGATGGCGTGGCTGAACGTCGGGCCGTCCGGCCCGGCCAGGAAGAGCAGCGCCGTCTCGCCGGCCGTGTCGACCGCGTCGAGGTACGGCTGCACCATGGTCAGCCGCCCGGCGTCCGACAGCCGCCGCACGTGCGCCACGGCCAGTTCCCGGTGGTGCGGATCGGCCAGGTCGTAGCGGCCGGTGTCCTGGCTGCCCGCGCTGACGGCCGGCTTGACGACGTACTCGCCGTGGGCGGCGGGTGGTCGCCAGTCCTCCCCCGGCGCGACCCAGGACGTCGGCACGGTGCGCACCCCGGCCGCCGACAGCTCGGCCAGGTACCGCTTGTCGGTGTTCCATCGCACCACGTCGGCCGGGTTGGCCAGGGCGGGCACCCGCGACGCCCAGGCGACGAACTCGTCGCGGCGCAGCGCGTAGTCCCACGGCGACCGGAGCACCGCCAGGTCGTACGCGGTCCAGTCGGCGGCCGGTTCGGCCCAGTCCACCGCCTCGGCGGTCACGCCGCGGCGCGCCAGCGGGTCTAGCAGCAGCCGGTCGTCGGGGTCGAGGTCGGGCAGGTCGGCACAGGTGACGAGAGCGACCCGGGGTTTCCCCCGGGTCGGCTGGTGTTGATCGGTCAAGTTGTTTATGTCAACGGGCCATCGTGCGCCGGGCCATCGACCGCCAGAGGTCGTTGCTCGGACGCATCTGGTCCATCAGTTCACGCTCCCAGGCGTTCTCGACGGTGACTCCCGCCTTCGCGCAGGCCTGCCGCGCCACGACGGTGTCGTCGGCGAACTGGTCGCCCCACACCCCGTCCTCGCCCACGAGGACGATGCGCGCGCCACGCTTGCCGACGTACTCGATGACCGCCTTCGCCCCGCCGTGACCGGCGGCGAACGACTTGATGCCCGCGACCAGGCCCTGCGGGGCCTGCCCGGGGGTCTGCTCGGCCGTCAGCGTCGTATCGGAACCATCTGCCATGTCGGGAAGCGTAAGCAGACTTGCACCCGGGCGGGCGAGAACCATGAACCTTTTGTGATGCCAATTACCCGCAGGTTTAAGGAGAACCACAGGCGGAATGCCCGGTCTTGTCCGGACTTATCCCGCCAAAAGGGCGGCCCGAACCGGGCCGGCCCAGGGCATCCGAGCGGTTCTGGAACCATACCGACGGCGTCACCGATGTGACAAGAAACCCGGACAAGCCATGCACGATGATGATTTGCCGGTACGGCCTCCGGCCGCCGGGGACCGAGCCGCACGACCCCCGGCCGGGACCCGGTTCGGCGCGGCGACCCGCCGGAGCGGCGGGCGCAGCCGGGTCAGATCAGCGCGTCGAGCGCGACGGCGGCGAAGAGGATGGTCAGGTATGTCGTCGACCAGTGGAACAGCCGCATCGGCTTGACGGCCTGCCCCCGCGCCACCCGGCGGGCGAGCTTGTGCGCCTCCACCACGAAGATGGCGCCGACCACCACGGCGGGCACGCCGTAGATGAGGCTCATCCCCAGCGGCCACACGGCCAGCGAGGACGCCACGGTCAGCCAGGCGAAGCCGATGATCTCGGCGTTGACCCGCCGCGTGGAGGCCACCACCGGCAGCATCGGGATGCCGGCCCGGGCGTAGTCGTCCTTGTACTTCATCGCCAGCGGGTAGAAGTGCGGCATCTGCCAGAAGAAGACCACCGCGAAGAGCGCCCACGCGGCCGGGGAGAGCGTCCCGGTGACCGCCGCCCAGCCGATCAGCACCGGCGCCGCCCCGCAGGCCCCGCCCCAGAACGTGTTCGCCGTCGTGGTGCGCTTGAGCCAGAGGGTGTAGACGACGTCGTAGTAGACGATCGCGGCGAGCGTGAGCCCGGCGGCCAGCAGGTTGGTGAACGCCGCCATCATCGCGACCGACACCGCCGCCAGCACCAGCCCGAAGATCAACGCGTTGCGCGGTGTCACGGTGTGCGTCGGCAGCGGGCGGCGCTTGGTGCGCCGCATCAACTGGTCGATGTCCCGGTCGATGTAGCAGTTGATGACGCTGGCCGCGCCCGCGGCGAGCGAGCCGCCGACCAGCACCACGGCCACCAGCCAGAGCGACGGCATCCCGCCGTCCGCGAGCATCATCGCCGGCACCGTGGTGACGAGGAGCAGCTCGACGATCCGCGGCTTGGTCAGCGTCACGTAGGCCGCGACCACCGCGCGGACGTCCCGGCGGGCCACCGCCGACGCCTCCGCCGCAGTCCGCACCGGCGGCTGCCCGGCAGAGTTGCTGACGGGGCGCTCGGTGATCATGCTCACGGATTGCCACCTTCCGGCGTCGGCAGGGGAGGTCGGATCGGCCGGACCCGACTGGGGCCACACGCCGGACCACAGACTACGCGTCGTCGTTTTGGCTGCCCGGGCGACCCGACAACGGTGCGGGCCGTCACACCGTCGGGGCACCACCGCGCACCGGCGCGGACCAGTACAGACCGGCATGCAGAGATCCCTGGGCGGACGTTTAGGACCGCTCGATAGGGTCATCACTGAGGGTTCCGCCCATCTGCCGAGGAGCACAACCATCGTGGCTGCCAACCGACCCGAGCACCCCGCACTCAACTGGTCCGACCTCGACCGCCGGGCCGTCGACACCGTCCGCGTGCTGGCCATGGACGCCGTGGAGAAATCCGGCAACGGCCACCCGGGCACCGCGATGAGCCTCGCGCCCGCGGCGTACCTGCTCTTCAACCGGGTCATGCGGCACAACCCGGCCGACCCGAACTGGCCCGGCCGGGACCGCTTCGTGCTCTCCGCGGGTCACTCCAGCCTCACCCTCTACATCCAGCTCTTCCTCTCCGGCTACCCGCTGGCCCTGGAGGACCTCAAGTCGCTGCGGCAGTGGGGCTCGCTGACCCCGGGCCACCCGGAGCACGGGCACACCCCAGGCGTGGAGACCACCACCGGGCCGCTCGGGCAGGGCCTCGGCAACGCGGTCGGCATGGCGATGGCGGCCCGCCGTGAGCGCGGCCTGTTCGACCCGGAGGCGGAGCCGGGCCGGTCGGTCTTCGACCACGACATCTGGTGCATCGTTTCGGACGGTGACATCGAGGAGGGCATCAGCCACGAGGCCAGCGCGCTCGCCGGGCACCAGCAGCTCGGCAACCTCACGGTGATCTACGACGACAACGAGATCTCGATCGAGGACGACACCCGCATCGCCAAGAGCGAGGACGTCGCGGCCCGCTACGAGGCGTACGGCTGGCACGTGCAGACCGTCGACTGGCGTGCCGGCGACGCCGACCAGGGCGACTACCACGAGGACGTGGAGGCCCTGCACCGGGCGCTGCTGGCGGCAAAGGCCGAGACCAGCCGTCCCTCGTTCATCGCGCTGCGCACCATCATCGGCTGGCCCGCGCCCAACAAGAAGAACACCGGCAAGATCCACGGTTCGGCGCTGGGCGCCGACGAGGTGGCGGCCACCAAGCAGCTGCTCGGCTTCGACCCGGCCCGCACCTTCGAGGTCGACGAGGAGGTGCTCGGGCACGCCCGCACGGTGATGGAGCGCGGCGCCCGGGCCCAGCAGGAGTGGACCACGGCGTTCGACGGCTGGGCCAAGGCCAACGCGGAGCGCCGCGCACTCTACGACCGGATGGCCGGGCGGGTCCTGCCGACCGGCTGGACCGAGTCGCTGCCGGAGTTCCCGGCCGACGCCAAGGGCGTCGCCACCCGGGCCGCCTCCGGCAAGGTCCTGGAGGCGCTCGCCGGAGTGCTGCCGGAGCTGTGGGGCGGCTCGGCCGACCTGGCGGAGAGCAACAACACCACCATGAAGGGCGAACCGTCCTTCGTCCCCGCCGTCCACGCCACCAAGGACTTCCCCGGCCACGAGTACGGCCGCACGCTGCACTTCGGCATCCGCGAACACGCCATGGGCGCCATCCTCAACGGCATCGCCCTGCACGGCGGCACCCGCCCGTACGGCGGCACCTTCCTGGTCTTCAGCGACTACATGCGCCCGGCGGTACGGCTCGCCGCGCTGATGAAGCTGCCGGTGGTCTACGTCTGGACGCACGACTCGATCGGCCTCGGCGAGGACGGCCCGACGCACCAGCCGGTGGAACACCTGACCGCGCTGCGCGCCATCCCCGGCCTGGACGTGGTCCGGCCGGCCGACGCCAACGAGACCGTGTGGGCCTGGCGGCAGGCCCTGGAGCACACCGACCGGCCGACCGCGCTGGCGCTGAGCCGGCAGCCGCTGCCGACGCTGGACCGGTCGACCCTGGCCGGCGCCGAGGGCGTGGCCAGGGGCGGTTACGTGCTGGCCGAGGCGTCCAACGGCAAGCCGCAGGTCATCCTCGTCGGCACCGGCTCCGAGGTGCAGCTCTGCCTGACCGCCCGCGAGCGGCTGGAGGCCGACGGCACCCCGACCCGGGTCGTCTCGATGCCCTGCCAGGAGTGGTTCTTCGAGCAGGACGAGGCGTACCGGGAGTCGGTGCTGCCGCGCGGGGTAAAGGCACGGGTGAGCGTGGAGGCGGGCATCGGCATGTCGTGGCGCGGCATCGTGGGTGACTGCGGCGAGAGCGTGAGCCTGGAGCACTACGGCGCGAGTGCCCCGCACTCCGTGCTCTTCGAGCAGTTCGGATTCACCCCCGACCGGATCGTGGCCGCCGCGCACGCGGCACTGACCCGGATGGGCGACATCACCGGTTTCACCACCGGCAACTGAGGGGAGCGTGGACGGCATGACGGACAGGCTGAGTGAACTCACCGCCGCAGGCGTGGCGGTCTGGCTCGACGACCTTTCCCGGGTACGGCTGTCCTCCGGCGGGCTGGACCAGCTCCGCCGGGAGAAGCACGTGGCCGGGGTGACCACCAACCCGACGATCTTCGCCAAGGCGCTGAGCGACGCCGACGAGTACGACTGGCAGCTGCGCGACCTCGCCTCCCGTGGGGTGGAGGTCGAGGAGGCCGTACGGATGCTCACCACGTACGACGTGCGGTGGGCGTGCGACGTGATGCGCCCGTCGTACGAGGGCAGCGGCGGGGTCGACGGCCGGGTCTCCATCGAGGTGGACCCGCGGCTGGCCCACGAGACCGACAGGACCGTCGCCGAGGCCAAGGCGCTGTGGTGGCTGGTCGACCGGCCGAACCTCTTCATCAAGATCCCGGCCACCGAGGCCGGCCTGCCGGCGATCACCGCCACCCTGGCGGAGGGGATCAGCGTCAACGTCACGCTGATCTTCGGGCTGGACCGCTACTCGCAGGTGATGGAGGCCTTCCTGGCCGGCCTGGAGCAGGCGAAGGCGAACGGGCACGACCTGTCGAAGATCGGGTCGGTCGCGTCGTTCTTCGTCTCCCGCGTCGACAGCGAGGTCGACAAGCGGCTGGAGAAGCTCGGCTCCGACGAGGCCAAGGCGCTGCGCGGCAAGGCCGCCGTCGCCAACGCCAAGCTCGCGTACGAGCGCTATGGCGAGGTGTTCTCCTCCGACCGGTGGCAGGCGCTCGCCGACGCCGGCGCCCACCCGCAGCGGCCGCTGTGGGCCTCCACCTCGACCAAGAACCCGGACTACCGGGACGTCATCTACGTCGAGGAGCTGATCGCCCCCGGCACGGTCAACACCATGCCGGAGCCGGTCGTGCACGCGTACGCCGACCACGGCGAGACCCGCGGCGACACCATCACCGGTTCGTACGACGAGGCCCGCAAGGCCTTCGCGGACCTGGAGTCGGTCGGGATCGACATGGCCGACGTCATCGAGACCCTGGAGCGCGAGGGCGTGGAGAAGTTCGAGGCGAGCTGGCAGGAACTGCTCGACGGCGTCCGCAAGTCGCTGGCGGCCGCGGGCCGCGGCGCCGGCAACCCGAGCGACGCCGCGAAGGACAACGCGCAGGCCGCGCAGCAGTCGGGAGGAAACGCGTGAGCGAGCGTAGCGAGCGAACCATCAGGCTCAGCAGTGCGGCGCCTCGCGCCGCCGCCGAGCGGAGCGAGGTGGCGGCGTGAGTGATCTGCTCAACGGCGCGGTCGAGGCCGCCGCCGGGCTCTCCGTGCACGGGGCCGACGCCGTCGACAAGTCGGCCCCCGCCTCCACCCGGGACGCGCTGGTGAACGCCGGCACGCCGGGCAAGCTGGCCGCGAAGGACCCGACCCTGTGGGGTCCGGACGCCGAGGCGGAGGCGAAGATCCGCCTCGGCTGGGTGGACACCCACCTGCGCAGCCGGGAACTGCTGCCCCAGCTCGCCGAGCTGAAGGCGGAGCTGGCCGACCTGGACCACGTGGTGCTCGCCGGGATGGGCGGCTCGTCGCTGGCCCCCGAGGTCATCGCCCGCACCCTGGGCAAGCAGCTGACGGTGCTCGACACCACCGACCCGGGGCAGATCCGGGCGGCGCTGGCCGATCGGCTGGAGCGCACCGTGGTCGTGGTGGCCAGCAAGTCCGGTTCGACGGTCGAGACCGACAGCCACCGCCGGGCGTACTGGCAGGCGTTCCTCGACGCGGGGATGACCGAGGCGGAGGCCGGCCGGCACTTCGTCGTCGTCACCGACCCCGGCTCGCCGCTGGAGGCCACCGCCGCCGAGATGGGTGCCTTCACCGTACTCGCCGACCCGAACGTGGGCGGCCGGTATGCGGCGCTGACCGCGTTCGGGCTGGTCCCGTCGGCGCTGGCCGGCGTCGAGGTGGCCGAGCTGCTCGACGAGGCCGACGCGCTGGCGCGGTCGCTGGGCGGGGACCGCGACAACCCGGCCCTGGCGCTCGGCGCGGCCCTCGGGGCGGCGGCCACCATGGGCCGGGACAAGGTCGCCCTGATCTCCGACGGCACCGGCATCGAGGGCCTCGGCGACTGGGCCGAGCAGCTGATCGCCGAGTCCACCGGCAAGGCCGGGGTCGGCATCCTGCCGGTCGTCGTGGAGTCGCCGCAGAGTCCCGGCGCCGCCGGCGACGACGTGCTCACCGTGACCTACGGCGGCGCGCTGCCCGCCGGCGCCGTCCCCGGCGGGGGCGCCGACGCCGACGTGGCCGTCAACGGCCCGCTCGGCGCGCACTTCCTCGCCTGGGAGTACGCCACCGCGATCGCCGGCGTGGTGCTCGGCATCGACCCGTTCAACCAGCCCAACGTCACCGAGTCCAAGGAGAACACGAACCGGATCCTCGACTCCGGTCCGCCGGCCGAGACGCCGTCGTTCACCGAGGGCGCGATCGAGGTGTACGCGCCGCAGGGCGCCCCCGGCGACCTGGCCGGCGTGCTCCGCCAGCTCGTCGACGCGACGGGCGACGACGGCTACCTCGCGGTGATGGCGTACCTCGACCGGTTCGCCGACGCCGACGCGGCCCGGCTGCGGCCGCTGCTGGCCGGTGCCGCCGGCCGGCCGGTCACCTTCGGGTGGGGCCCGCGCTTCCTGCACTCCACCGGCCAGTACCACAAGGGCGGTCCGCAGGTCGGCAGCTACCTCCAGCTCACCGGCGCGGTCGTCGACGACCTGCCGGTGCCGGGCAGGCCCTACACCTTCGGGCAGTTGCAGGCGGCGCAGGCCACCGGCGACCGGCAGGCCCTGGCCGAGCGGAAGCGCCCGGTGGTCCGGCTGCACCTGACCGACCGGTCGGCGGGCGTGGCCCAGCTGCTCGATGCCGTCGGGGCGTTGCGGGCGTGACGATGAGGACCGTGGATGACGCGGAGCGAGGAGGCGGCGTGAACCCGCTGCGCGACCCGCAGGACCGCCGGCTGCCGAGGATCCCGGAGCCGTGCGCTCTGGTGATCTTCGGCGTCACCGGTGACCTGGCCCGCAAGAAGCTCCTGCCGGCCGTGTACGACCTGGCGAACCGAGGGCTGCTGCCCCCGGGCTTCGCCGTGCTCGGCTTCGCCCGCCGGGACTGGGGCGACGGGGACTTCGAGTCGCTCGCCCACGAGGCCGCCAAGAAGCACGCCCGCACCCCCTGGCGGGAGGAGGTGTGGGCGCGGCTGGTGGGCAACATCAAGTTCGTCGGCGGCTCGTTCGACGACGACGCCGCGTTCGACCACCTCTCCGAGATGCTGGACGAGCTGCGCCAGACGCACGGGATCCCGGGCAACGCCGCCTTCTACTTCTCCATCCCCCCGGCGGCGTTCCCCGTGGTCCTCAAGCAGCTGGCCCGCACCGGGATGGCTGACAACGCCAAGTCCGGCGGCTGGCGCCGGGTGGTGGTGGAGAAGCCGTTCGGGCACGACCTGCCCTCGGCGAAGGCGCTCAACGACCTGGTCGACGACGTCTTCACCCGCGAGGACGTCTTCCGCATCGACCACTACCTGGGCAAGGAGACCGTCCAGAACATCCTCGCCCTGCGGTTCGCCAACAACCTGTTCGAGCCGCTGTGGAACTCCAAGTACGTCGACTCCGTGCAGATCACCATGGCCGAGGACGTCGGCATCGGCACCCGCGCCGGCTTCTACGACTCGGCCGGCGCGGCCCGCGACGTGTTCCAGAACCACCTGCTCCAACTGCTGGCGCTGGTGGCGATGGAGGAGCCGACGAGCTTCGACGCCGACGAGATCCGCACGGAGAAGCTCAAGGTGCTCCGGGCGATCACCCTGCCGAAGGACGTCGCCGAGGGCACCGTGCGCGGCCAGTACCTGCCCGGCTGGGTGGGGGGCGAGCGTGCCGTCGGGTACCTGGAGGAGGAGGGCGTCCCGGAGGACTCGACCACGGAGACCTACGTGGCCGTCCGGCTCGGCATCCAGAACCGCCGCTGGGCGGAGGTGCCCTTCTACATCCGGGCCGGCAAGCGGCTGCCGCGCCGCGTCACCGAGGTCGCCATCATGTTCAAGAGGGCGCCGCACCTGCCGTTCAACGAAGCCGACATGGAGTCGCTCGGCAACAACCAGCTCGTGATCCGGGTGCAGCCGGACGAGGGCGTCGTGCTCAAGTTCGGTTCCAAGGTGCCCGGCACGACGATGGAGGTCCGCGACATCGCGATGGACTTCCAGTACGGCGAGGCGTTCACCGAGGCCAGCCCCGAGGCGTACGAGCGGCTCGTGCTGGACGTGCTGATCGGCGACCGTACCCTCTTCCCGGACGCCGCCGAGGTCGAGCAGAGCTGGCAGGTGGTGGACCCGCTGGAGCACGCGTGGGCGGGCACGAAGCCGGAGCCGTACCGGGCCGGCGAGTGGGGTCCCCGGGCCGCCGACGAGATGCTGGCCCGCGAGGGCCGGGCGTGGCGGCGGGCGTGAGCGCGAGGAGTGAGCCGGTTCTGCGAGCCCCGCAGTCGCGAACGAAGGCACGTGCCGTGAGCAGCCGCAGCGAGCAGACCAGGAGGCTCCATTGATCGGCCTGTGGGACACCACCGGGAACGAGGTGGTCAAGGCGCTGGCCGCCGAGCGGCGCAGCGCGGGCGGGGTGGCCAGCGGCATGGCGCTCACCCTGATCGTGGTGGTGGACGAGAAGCGGGTCCGCGAGGCGGAGGCGGCGGCGACGATAGCGGCCGCCGCCCACCCCTGCCGGCTGCTGGTGGTGGTCCGCACCGACGTGGAGCGCGAGCGCAACCGGCTGGACGCGGAGATCGTCGTCGGCGGCCGGCTCGGTCCGTGCGAGGCGGTGGTCACCCGGATGTACGGGCGGCTCGCCCTGCACGCGGAGTCGGTGGTGATGCCGCTGCTGGTGCCGGACGTGCCGGTGGTGACGTGGTGGCACGGCGAGCCGCCGGCCGAGATCGCCACGGACTTCCTCGGCGTGGTGGCCGACCGGCGGATCACCGACTGCGCGCAGGCCGCCGACCCGATCGAGGCGATGCGCCAGCGGGCCCGGGACTACGCGCCCGGCGACACCGACCTGGCGTGGACCCGGATCACCCCGTGGCGCACGCTCGTGGCGGGCGCGTTCGACACCACCCAGGCCAGGGTGACCGAGGCGACCGTGGTGGCCCCGCCCACCGACCCGACCGCCGCGCTGATGCAGGGCTGGCTGGCCGCGCGGCTCGGCATCGAGCCGGTGTGGGAGCACACCGACGCGTCGCCGCGGATGCGGGAGGTGCAGCTGCGCTGCGCCAACGGCGACACGCTGACGCTGAGCCGCGACGACAGCGTGGCGACGTTCCGGCGTACCGGCCAGGAGGACCGGCAGCTGCCGCTCGTCCGCCGACCCCTCGGCGACGAGCTGGCCGAGGAACTGCGCCGGCTCGACGCCGACCAGGTGTACGCGGAGGCGCTGGGCACGGCGGCCGGGCTGGCCGACCTCGACCAGCGCCCGCCGCAGCGGGTGCACGTCTGGAAGGACCCGGCCACGGCCCAGCGGGCCGAGGCGGGGGTCACCGCGCACGTGGGAACGAGCGCCGAGCACTGAGCGCCCGACTGCTCGGGGCACCACGAATGACCGGCCGCGCGGCGGCCGGAGAAACGAAGGCACACAGATGAGTGAGGCGAGTGTCGCCGTCCACGCCGACGCAGACCTGCTGGCCCAGGCGGTGGCCGCCCGGTTGGTGGTCAAGCTGCTCGACGCGCAGGCCGAGCGGGGCCAGGCGTCGGTGGTGCTGACCGGCGGGCGGATAGCCGCGGCGGTGCACCGGGCGGTGGCGGCGCTGCCGGCCCGCGACGCCGTGGACTGGTCCCGGGTGGACGTCTGGTGGGGCGACGAGCGGTTCCTGCCCGCCGGCGACCCCGAGCGCAACGAGACCCAGGCCCGCGCCACGCTGCTGGACGCGGTGCCGCTGGACCCGGCCCGGGTCCACGCGATGCCGGCCTCCGACGGTCCGGCCGGGCCCGACCCGGAGGAGGCGGCGGCCCGCTACGCCGAGGAACTGGCCCGCGCGGCGCGGCCGGGACACGCCGAGCTCCCCCACTTCGACGTGCTGATGCTGGGCGTCGGTGAGGACGGGCACGTCGCCTCGGTCTTCCCCGAGCATCCGGTGCACCACGACAGCCGGCCGGTCAGCGCGGTACGGGGCAGCCCGAAGCCCCCGCCGGTGCGGACCACGCTGACCCTTCCGGCGATCAACACGGCCGAGGAGGTCTGGCTGGTGGCCAGCGGGGCCGACAAGGCACGGGCGGTCGGCATGGCACTGGCCGGGGCGGGGCCGGTGCAACTGCCGGCGGCCGGCGTGCAGGGCACGGGCCGGACCCTCTGGCTGCTGGACCGGGCGGCGGCGGCCGACGTCCCGGCCCGCTTCCGCAGCTTGCGCTGAGGTGTGAGGAAGGGCCCCCTGTTGACGCACAGCGTCAGCAGGGGGCCCTTCCTCACACCGGAGTGGGGTCGCCGCCTAGCCGGCGGGACGGCCCCGCCGGCGGCGCAGGGCGGCGAGGGCCTCGGCCAGGATGGCCTCGCCCTCCTCGGCGGTGCGCCGCTCCTTCACGTACGCCAGGTGGGTCTTGTAGGGCTCGGGCCGGACGCGGCCCGGCGGGTTCTGCGCGTCCTGGCCGGCGGGGAGGCCGCAACGCGGGCAGTCCCACACCTCCGGCACCTCGACCTCGGCGGCGAGCCGGATC
Source organism: Micromonospora sp. NBC_01740 (assembly GCF_035920365.1). Lineage (NCBI taxonomy): Bacteria > Bacillati > Actinomycetota > Actinomycetes > Micromonosporales > Micromonosporaceae > Micromonospora > Micromonospora sp. NBC_01740. Next base: position 6,641,369 of record NZ_CP109150.1, read on the forward strand.
GCGGTGTGGTGGTCGTTGCGGCACCAGTAGGTCACCGTCCGGCACGGGGCCGGCTGGTGGCGTTCGGGCGCGGATCCGACCCGGGTGCCCGGGATGACGTTGCCGATGGGCACGGCTGCTCGCTCCTGTCGTCGGAGGGGAACCGCCGCGGAGAGGGCGGCGGGCGACGCGGTGCAGCGGGTGGAACGGACTGCGCGCGGCCCGTCGTCGACGGACCGCGCGCAGATTGTACGACTTGGCGGGCTCAGACCGTGCCGCTGGCCATCTGGAGGCGGAGCCAGAGCCCCAGCCCGACGATGCAGGCGAACCAGACGATGCCCACCAGGACGGTGTAGCGGTCGAGGTTCTTCTCCGCCACCGAGGAACCGGCGAGGCTGGAGCTGACGCCACCGCCGAACATGCTCGACAACCCGCCGCCCTTACCGCGGTGCAGCAGGATCAGCATGGTCAACAGAACGCTCGTGATGACCAGCAACACGATCAACGTGTATGCGAACCAGATCGGCATGGCTGGGGTCAGTCCTCTCGTTACGATCCTCGCCCGGGCAGATCGGGCACGGTGGCACCGACCGACGGACGGGCGGAGTCAAGGATAGCGAGCGATCAGCGGGAGATGTGCTCCGGGAACCGGCAGATCTTCGCGAACTCCTCGGCGTCCAGGCTCGCGCCGCCCACGAGCGCCCCGTCGACGTCCGGCTGAGCCATGATCGCCGCGACGTTCGACGACTTGACCGACCCGCCGTAGAGGACCCGGACCTTGTCGGCGGTGTCCTGGCCGAAGGACTCCGCCAGGCGCTGACGCACCGCGCCGCACACCTCCTGGGCGTCCTCCGGGGTGGCCGTCTTGCCCGTGCCGATCGCCCAGACCGGCTCGTACGCCACCACGACCTTCTCCACCTGCTCGGCGGTGAGCCCCTTCAGGGCGCCGTCGAGCTGCTCGCTGCAGTGCGCCACGTGGGTGCCCTGCTCGCGGACGTCCAGCCCCTCCCCCACGCAGAGGATCGGGGTGAGCCCGTGGGTCAGCGCCGCCTGCACCTTGGCGTTGACGAGCGCGTCGTCCTCGTGGTGGTAGGCCCGCCGCTCCGAGTGCCCGATCGCCACGTAGGTGCAGCCCAGCTTCGCCAGCATCGGGCCGGAGATCTCCCCGGTGTAGGCCCCCGACGCGTACGGCGAGAGGTCCTGCGCGCCGTAGCCGATGAGCAGCTTGTCGCCGTCGACGGCGGTCTGCACCGTACGCAGGTCGGTGAACGGCGGCAGGACCACCGTCTCGACGTCGGTGAGCTGCTTCTCGGTGAGGCTGGCCGCCAGCTTCTGCACCAGCAGGTTGGCCTCGAGGTGGTTGCAGTTCATCTTCCAGTTGCCGGCCATCAGGGGCCGGCGGGTGACGCTCGCCATCAGTTCTCCAGGGCCGCGATGCCGGGGAGGGTCTTGCCCTCCAGGTATTCCAGGGAGGCGCCACCGCCGGTGGAGATGTGCCCGAAGGACGACTCGTCCAGCCCGAGCGCCCGCACCGCGGCGGCGGAGTCACCGCCACCGACGACGGTGAACGCCTCGCTCTTGGCGATGGTCTCGGCGATCCCGCGGGTGCCGTGGGCGAACGCCGGCATCTCGAACACGCCCATGGGGCCGTTCCAGAAGATCGTCCGCGCGCCCTTGAGGGCGGCGGCGAAGCCGGCGACCGTCTCCGGCCCGATGTCGAGCCCGACCCGCTTGCTGGGGATACCGTCGGCCGGCACGGTGTCGTGCGCGGCGTCCGGGGCGAACGCGTCCGCGGCCACCACGTCGACCGGGAGCATGATCTTGCCCTCGGAGCGCTCCAGCAGGCTGCGGCAGGTCTCGACCATCTCCTCCTCCAGCAGCGAGGAGCCCACCTCGTGACCCTGCGCCTTGAGGAAGGTGAAGCACATCCCGCCGCCGATGAGCAGCCGGTCGACCGACGGCAGCAGCGCCTCGATCACCGCCAGCTTGTCGGAGACCTTCGAACCGCCGAGCACCACGACGTACGGGCGCTCCGGCTCACCGGTCAGCCGGGACAGGACCTCCACCTCGCGCAGCACCAGCCGGCCCGCGACGTGCGGCAGCCGGGCCGGCACGTCGTGGACGCTGGCGTGCTTGCGGTGCACCGCGCCGAACGCGTCGTCGACGTACGCGTCGCCGAAGGCGGCGAGCTCGTCGGCGAAGGCGCCCCGCTCGGTGTCGTCCTTGCTGGTCTCACCCTTGTTGAAACGCAGGTTCTCCAGCAGCGCGACCTCGCCGTCGGCGAGCGCGTCCACGGTGGAGCGGGCGGACTCGCCGACGGTGTCGGTGGCGAAGTGCACCCGCGCGCCGAGCAGCTCCCCGAGCCGCCCGGCGACGGGGCGCAGGCTGAACTGCGGGTCCGGCGCGCCCTTCGGGCGGCCCAGGTGCGAGCAGACGACCACCTTGGCGCCGGCGCCGGTGAGGGCGCTCAGCGTCGGCAGCACGGCGCGGATCCGGCCGTCGTCGGTGATGTCACCGGTCTGCTTGTCGAGCGGGACGTTCAGGTCGGCGCGCACCAGCACGCGCCGACCCGACACCCCCTCGGCGAGCAGGTCGTCGAGGGTACGGATGCTCACTTAGGCCAGGCCTCCGTTCGTGACCGTCGGCTTCGTCACAGGGACTGGCCGACCAGCTTGACCAGGTCGACCAGGCGGTTCGAGTAGCCCCACTCGTTGTCGTACCAGCCGACGACCTTGACCTGGTTGCCGACGACCTTGGTCAGCGGCGCGTCGAAGATGCACGACGCCGGGTCGGTGACGATGTCCGAGGAGACGATCGGGTCCTCGTTGTAGACCAGGATGCCCTTGAGCGGGCCCTCGGCGGCGGCCTTCAGCGCGGCGTTGACCTCGTCCACCGTGGTCTCCCGGGCGACGTCGACGGTGAGGTCGGTGGCCGAGCCGGTCGGGATCGGCACGCGCAGCGCGTAGCCGTCCAGCTTGCCCTTCAGCTCCGGCAGCACCAGGCCGATCGCCTTCGCCGCGCCGGTCGAGGTCGGCACGATGTTCAGGGCGGCGGCGCGGGCCCGACGCAGGTCGGAGTGCGGCGCGTCCTGGAGGTTCTGGTCCTGGGTGTACGCGTGGATCGTCGTCATCAGGCCGTGCTGGATGCCGAACGTGTCGTGCAGGACCTTCGCCATCGGCGCCAGGCAGTTGGTGGTGCAGGAGGCGTTCGAGATGATGGTGTGCTTGGCCGGGTCGTACTGGTCGTGGTTGACGCCCATGACGACCGTGACGTCCTCGTTCTTCGCCGGGGCGGAGATGATGACCTTCTTGGCCCCGCCGTCGACGTGCGCCTTCGCCTTGGTGGCGTCGGTGAAGAAGCCGGTGGACTCGATGACCACGTCCACGCCGGCGTCGCCCCACGGCAGCTTCGACGGGTCCTTCTCGGCGTACGCCTTGATGGTCTTGCCGCCCACGGTGATCTCGTCGGCGGTGGCCTTCACCTCGTGCGGCAGGCGACCCAGGATGCTGTCGTACTTGAGCAGGTGGGCGAGCGTCGCGTTGTCGGTCAGGTCGTTGACCGCCACGACCTCGATGTCAGCGCCGGACGCCAGCACTGCCCGGAAGAAGTTGCGGCCGATCCGGCCGAAGCCGTTGATGCCAACCCGGATGGTCACAGGTCCCATCTCCTTGCGTTCTGGTCCGCCGGCGTAAGACCCGGGCCGGCGGAGGTGTGTGCGCCGACCGTTCGAGCCGGCCGTTGACGGTTCATCTCGGCCACCCCGCCGCGGTCTCGAAGGACCTGACCGCCGGAGGCGGTGTGCACGGCGAGGAGTGCCTGTGCCGGCCCCCTTGCCGTACGCAGCGACCTTATCCGAGCGTGCGGCGCAGTGCAGCGCCGGGTGGTGACCCCACCGGCGCCGCCGACCCGCACTGTCCTATCAGACCACGAGCATGTCGGGTGTGACTGCCGCTTCCGTATCCGGGATGCCCAGGTCCCGGGCCCGCTTGTCGGCCAGCGCCAACAGCCGGCGGATCCGGCCGGCGATCGCGTCCTTGGTCAGCGGCGGATCGGCCAGCGCGCCCAGCTCCTCCAACGAGGCCTGCCGGTGCTCCAGGCGCAGCCGGCCGGCGGAGGTGAGGTGGTTGGGCGCGTCCTCGGCGAGGATCTCCAGCGCCCGGGTCACCCGGGCGGCGGCGGCGACCGCGGCCCGCGCCGAGCGGCGCAGGTTGGCGTCGTCGAAGTTGGCCAGCCGGTTGGCGGTGGCCCGCACCTCGCGGCGCACCCGGCGCTCCTCCCAGGCCAGCACGCTGGAGTGGGCACCGATGCGGGTGAGCAGCGCGGCGATCGCGTCACCGTCCTTGACCACCACCCGGTCCACGCCGCGCACCTCGCGGTTCTTGGCGGTGATGCCGATCCGCCGGGCCGCGCCCACCAGGGCCAGCGCGGACTCCGGGCCTGGGCAGGTGATCTCCAGCGCGCTGGAGCGGCCCGGCTCGGTCAGCGAGCCGTGCGCCATGAACGCGCCGCGCCAGGCCGACACCGCGCAGCAGACGTTCGCGGCGACGACGTGCGGCGGCAGCCCCCGCACGGGACGTCCGCGCACGTCGAGCAGCCCGGTCTGCCGCGCGAGGGCCTCACCGTCCTTGACCACCCGCACGATGAAGTGGCTGCCCTTGCGCAGGCCACCGGACGCGAGCACGTGGATCTCACTCGGATAGCCGTAGACCTCCGCGATCTCCCGTCGCAGCCGCCGGGCCACCGCCCCCGTGTCGAGTTCGGCCTCCACCACGACCCGACCGGAGACGATGTGCAGCCCGCCGGCGAAGCGCAGCAGCGCCGCCATCTCCGCCCGCCGGCAGCAGGGCTTGGGCACGTCGACCCGACTCAGCTCGTCCTTGACCGCAGCCGTCATCGCCATTGTGCGTCCCCTCACGGACCTGTTCCGGCGTGTCGCCGGAGATTACGTACGTGTCTAACGATCGGCGCCCAGGACAGGCACCAGTGCGGCGCCCAGGGCGGCCGGATCATGACGGGGAGTGCCGTCGGTGACCGCGACGGGAGCGAGGACCAGGCGGGCACCCAGCGATTCTGCCGCACGTTCGACCGGTTCGGGGTCACCCGCCGCCTTGGAATCGGCGACCACACGGTCGACCCTCAGCTCCGGCAGGTACGAGCGCAGCGCGGCCAGATGGTCAGCCTGGGAGAGCCCGGAGGTCTCCTTCTCGGCGGCGAGGTTCAGCGTGACGAGCCGCCGCGCCGGGCTGGCGACGATCGCGGCGGCGAGCTGCGGCACCAGCAGGTGCGGCAGCACGCTCGTGTACCAGCTGCCCGGCCCGAAGATCAGCCAGTCGGCCGTGCCGATCGCGGCGACCGCCTGCGGGCAGGCCTCCGGCGCGGCCGGGGTGAGCCGCAACGACTCCACCCGGCCGGTGGTCACCGCGACCTGGTGCTGGCCCGTGATCGTGCGCACCTCGTCCGGCCGGCTCGGGTCGGCGCCGCGTACCCGCGCCTCGATCCCCACCGGCTCGCACGACATCGGCAGCACCCGGCCGACCGCGCCGAGCATCGCGCCGGCGTGCTCCAGGGCGGCCACCGGGTCGCCGAGCAGCTCCATCAGCCCGCAGAGCACCAGGTTGCCCACCGCGTGCCCGGCCAGCCCGCCAGCCTCGGGGCCCGCCCGCCCGGCCGCACCGGCACCCGCGCGTCCTCCGGCGACCCCGGCCGGCTCCGGGCCGGAAGGGGCCCGCCCGGTACCGGAGACCCGGGGGCGCCCCGCCGGTCCGCCCCCGGCGGGAGCCGGGCCGCCGGGGGGCGGCACCTCAGCGTAGCGGTGTTGGAAGAGCTTGGCGCTGCGCCGGGTGGCCGGATGGTCGCCGGCCAACGCGACCAGCGCCTGCCGCAGGTCGCCCGGGGGCAGGCCGCCCCGCTCGGCCCGCAGCCGGCCGCTCGAGCCACCGTCGTCGCCGACGGTGACCACCGCCGTGATGTCGAGGTCCAGCTCGGGGGCGCAGCGGCGCAGGGCGCGTAGCGAGGCGGACAGGCCGTGCCCGCCGCCGAAGGCGACCACACGCGTCGCCGTCACTCGCGCCCCAGGTCGCGGTGCTGCGCGTTCGCGGCCAGACCGGAGTGGCGCAGCCGGGCGGCCAACTCCTCGGCGATGGCCACGCTGCGGTGCTTGCCGCCGGTGCAGCCGACCGCCACCGTCAGGTAGCGCTTGCCCTCCCGCTCGAAGCCGACGGTGGTCGCGTTGACCAGGTCGGCGTACGACCCGACGAAGGCGTCCGCGCCCTCCTGCCCCAGCACGTACGAGCTGACCGCCTCCTCCCGGCCGGTGTGCTCGCGCAGTTCCGGCACCCAGTACGGGTTCGGCAGGAAGCGGGCGTCGAGCACGAAGTCGGCGTCCGGCGGCAGGCCGTACTTGAAGCCGAAGGAGAGCACGGTGACCCGCAGCCGGCGGGCGTCCTCGCCGCCGAAGAGCTCCTCGACGCGGCGACGCAGCTGGTTGACGTTCAGGTGGCTGGTGTCGATGATCACGTCGGCCTGGTCGCGGGCCTCCTCCAGCAGGCCGCGCTCGACCGCGATGCCGTCGGCGAGCCGCCCGTCGCCCTGCAACGGGTGCGAACGCCGGACGCTCTCGAACCGCCGGATCAGCACCTCGTCGTCGGCGTCGACGAAGACCACCCGGGGCGAGAAGCCGCGCTCCTTCAGCTCCCGGATCGCCCCCGCCAGGTCGGTGGAGAAGGCGCGCGAGCGCACGTCCAGCACCATCGCCGTACGCCGGGCCGCCCCGCCCGCCTTGAACGCCAGCTCGGCCATGTCGAGCATGAGTGCCTGCGGCAGGTTGTCCACCACGTAGAACCCGACGTTCTCCAACGCCCTCGCCACCGTGCTGCGGCCGCCGCCGGAGAGCCCGGTGACCACCACCAGGGTGGTGTCCGACTCCGCCGGTGTCTGCTGCCCGGTCACCGTCTCGCCCCGTTCCTCGGCCGTACGCGCCTCGCTCACCCACTACCCCCAAGCCGTGGCGCCGCGGCCGGCACCCCCGGCCGCGCGTGGTCAATCAGCGACTCTATCCCGCACCACTCGCGCGTTGCCGGCACGTCCCTGGCCGCCGCCGTGGTGGCGTCCGCCCCGGCGGAGGGTCGGACCCGGGCGCGAGGGTCGTGCTCCCGACAGGCGGACCCCTTGATGACGATCAGTCAACGTCCATACGCTGCACGTGATCGCCGCAGGTGGCGACTGGTTTCTGGGAGGCGGGATGCACGATCTGGCGGAGAAGAACAAATACGTCGGCTTCCTGTTCATGAGGATCAACCCGGAGTACTTCGCCCTGGGCCGGGAGGGCATCCACGAGGTCTCCGCCGAGCACGCCCGCGACCTGGGCCGCTTCGCCAAGCAGCTCACCCACGTGGTCTGCACCGGGGTCAACGGTCGCTACGACCAGGTGACCATGGTCGAGGCGGACACCCTGGAGGAGATCAACGCGGCGGCCACGGCGTTCCGGATGGGCAACAAGGCCCGCTACATCGAGATCGTCGACATCGTGGTCGGGATGAAGGCCCCGCCGCGCGGGCTGGCCAAGCGTTCCGCCCAGCCCGACTGAGCGACCCGGAGGACCGCCGGGCCGCGACGCTCCGGTCCGGCGGTCCGCCCTGATCCGCGACCCGCCCGCTCGGGTCCGCCGGCTGTCGGGGGAGGTTCGTAGAATCCCCGGATGGCTTCCCCCACCGACCTGCGCTCCGCCGACGCCCTGGAGGTGTTGCGCCGGGTCTTCGGCTACGACGCCTTCCGCGGCTTCCAGCAGGAGGTGATCGACCACGTGGTGGCCGGCGGCGACGCGCTGGTGCTGATGCCCACCGGCGGCGGCAAGTCGCTGTGCTACCAGATCCCCGCGCTGGTCCGCGACGGCGTGGCGGTGGTGGTCTCCCCGCTGATCGCGCTCATGCAGGACCAGGTCGACGCGCTGACGGCGGTCGGCGTCCGGGCCGGCTTCCTCAACTCGACCCAGGATCTCGACGCCCGCCGGGTGGTGGAACGGGCCTTCGTCGGCGGCGAGCTGGACCTGCTCTACCTCGCCCCGGAGGCGTTGGGCACCCGAGGGGTGCAGCAGCTGCTCGACCGGGGCAGGATCGCCCTGTTCGCCATCGACGAGGCGCACTGCGTGTCGCAGTGGGGGCACGACTTCCGCCCCGACTACCTCGCCCTGTCGATGCTGCACGAGCGCTGGCCCGACGTGCCCCGCATCGCGCTCACCGCCACCGCGACCAGCGCGACCCGCGACGAGATCGCGACCCGGCTCAAGCTCACCGACGCCCGGCACTTCGTGGCCAGCTTCGACCGGCCCAACATCCAGTACCGGATCGTGCCCAAGCGCGAGCCGCGCAAGCAGCTGCTGAGCCTGCTGCGCGACGAGCACCCCGGCGACGCGGGCATCGTCTACTGCCTGTCGCGCGCCTCGGTGGACAAGACGGCGGAGTTCCTCACCGCCAACGGCGTCGCCGCGCTGCCCTACCACGCCGGCCTGGACGCGGCGACCCGCGCGCGCAACCAGCAGCGCTTCCTGCGCGAGGACGGCCTGGTGATGGTGGCGACCATCGCGTTCGGCATGGGCATCGACAAGCCCGACGTCCGGTTCGTCGCCCACCTCGACCTGCCGAAGTCGGTCGAGGGCTACTACCAGGAGACCGGTCGCGCCGGGCGCGACGGGCTGCCGTCGACCGCCTGGCTGGCGTACGGGCTCCAGGACGTGGTGCAGCAGCGCAAGATGATCGAGACCTCCGACGGGGACCTCGCCCACCGGCGCAACCTCGCCGCCCACCTCGACGCGATGCTCGCCCTCTGCGAGACGGTCCGCTGCCGGCGCGGCCAACTGCTCGACTACTTCGGCGAGAAGGCGACCGCCGCCTGCGGCAACTGCGACACCTGCCTCAGCCCGCCGGAGTCCTGGGACGGCACCGTCGCGGCCCAGAAGCTGCTCTCCACCATCTTCCGGCTCGACCGGGAACGCAACCAGCGCTTCGGTGCGGGGCACTGCGTCGACATCCTGCTCGGCCGCACCACCGACAAGGTCACCCAGTACGGCCACGACTCCCTGACCGTCTTCGGCATCGGCGGCGAGCTGCGCGAGGCCGAGTGGCGCGGCGTGGTGCGGCAGCTGCTGGCCGAGGGACTGCTGGCCGTCGAGGGCGACTACGGCACGCTGGCCCTCACGGAGGCCAGCGCGGAGGTGCTGGGCCGCCGCCGCACGGTGATGATGCGCCGCGAGCCGGAGAAGGTCACCTCGTCCCGGTCGGCGAAGCCACGCGGGGCGGCCACCGTCGTCGCCGAGTTGTCCCCGACCGCCGCCGGGGTCTTCGAGCGGCTGCGCGCCTGGCGGGGGGCCACCGCCAAGGAGCAGGGCGTCCCGGCGTACGTGATCTTCCACGACGCCACGCTGCGGCAGATCGCCACCGACGCGCCCACGTCGCTGGCCGAGCTGTCCGCGGTCAGCGGCGTCGGCGAGAACAAGCTCGCGAAGTACGGCGAGCAGATCCTGGCCGTCCTGGCCGAGTAGCCGTCGGCCTGCCGGACGCGCACCGCCCGGCCGACGCGGTCAGTCCGCCGCCGGGGCCTTCGCCTCGCCGCCCAGCGCGGCGAGGATCGCCTCGGCGGTGCGCCGGCCCACGCCGGGCACCTCGGTGATCTCCTCCACGGTGGCGGCGGAGAGCCGCTTGAGCGAGCCGAAGTGCCGCAGCAGCGCCTTGCGCCGCACCTCCCCCAGGCCGGGCACCCGGTCGAGCGCCGACTCGGTCATCCGCTTGGAGCGCCGCTGGCGGTGGAAGGTGATGGCGAAGCGGTGCGCCTCGTCGCGCACCCGTTGCAGCAGGTAGAGCCCCTCCGAGGTGCGCGGCAGGATCACCGGGAACTCGTCGTCGGGCAGCCAGACCTCCTCCAGCCGCTTGGCCAGGCCGCACAGCGCCACGTCGTCGACGCCCAGCTCCGCGAGCGCCTGGGCCGCCGCCGCGACCTGCGGCGCGCCGCCGTCGACCACCACCAGCTGCGGCGGGTACGCGAACCGGCGGGGGCGTCCGGTGGTCGGGTCGATCAGGACGCCGACGGTGCGCTCGTCGGACCCGCCGGACTCGTCGGACCCGCCGGGCTCGCGGGGCCCACCGGACCCGCCGGGCTCGTGGGGCCCGCCGGACCCGCCGGGTTCGTGGGGATCGCCGGGCGCGGGCTGCCCGGCCGGGGCGACGGGGTCGTCGGCCGGCTCGACGCCCGCCTCGCCGGTCTCGGCGCGGGCGTCGAGGTAGCGCGCGAAGCGGCGGCGCAGCACCTCGGACATGGCGGAGAGGTCGTCGGTGGCGCCCCGGATGATGAAGCGCCGGTATTCGCTCTTGCGGGGCAGCCCGTCCTCGAAGACGACCATGCTCGCCACCACGTCGGTGCCCTGCATCTGGGAGATGTCGAAACACTCGATGCGCAACGGCGAGGTGCGCATGTCGAGCGCCTCGGTGATCTCGTCGAGCGCCTTGCTGCGGGTGGTCAGGTCGCCGGCCCGGCGCAGCTTGTGCCGGGCCAGGGCGTCCTTGGCGTTGCGCTCGACCGTCTCCAGCAGCGACCGCTTGTCGCCGCGCTGCGGCACCCGCAGGCTCACCCGGCTGCCCCGGTGACCGGAGAGCCAGTCGGCCAGCGCGTCGGCGTCGGCGGGCAGCGCCGGCACGAGCAGCTCGCGCGGCACGTCGGCCTCGCCCTGCTCACCGCCGTAGACCTGGGTGCAGAAGTGGTGCACCAGGTCGCCCGTGCTGAGCTCCTCGGTCTTCTCCACCACCCAGCCGCGCTGGCCACGGACCCGGCCGTCGCGCACGTGGAAGACCTGGACGGCCGCTTCGAGGGGGTCGTCGGCGAACGCGACCACGTCGGCGTCGGTGCCGTCGCCGAGCACGACGGTCTGCTTCTCCATCGCCCGGCGCAGCGCGGCCACGTCGTCGCGCAACCGGGCCGCCCGCTCGAACTCCAACTGCTCGCTGGCCTCGGTCATCTCCCGTTCGAGCCGGCGCACCATCGTGTCGGTGCGGCCGCCCATGAAGTCGCAGAAACCGTCGACGATCTCCCGGTGCCGCTCGGGGGTGACGCTGCCGACGCAGGGGGCCGAGCACTTGCCGATGTAACCCAGCAGGCAGGGGCGGCCCACCTGGCTGGCGCGCTTGAACACCCCCGCCGAGCAGGTGCGCGCCGGGAAGACCCGCAGCAGCAGGTCGAGCGTCTCGCGGATCGCCCAGGCGTGCGAGTAGGGCCCGAAGTAGCGCACCCCCTTGCGCTTGGCGCCCCGCATCACCTGCAACCGGGGGAACTCCTCGTCGAGGGTGACCGCGAGGTAGGGGTAGGACTTGTCGTCGCGGTAGCGGACGTTGAAACGCGGGTCGTACTGCTTGATCCAGGTGTATTCGAGCTGGAGCGCCTCGACCTCGGTGCCGACGGTGACCCAGTCCACCGACTCCGCGGTGGTGACCATCTGCTGGGTGCGCTGGTGCAGGCCCCACAGGTCGGCGAAGTAGGAGTTGAGCCGGCTGCGCAGGTTCTTCGCCTTGCCGACGTAGATCACCCGGCCGGTGCCGTCGCGGAACCGGTAGACCCCCGGTGACTCCGGGATGGTGCCGGGCGCGGGACGGTAGGTCGAGGGGTCAGCCACGGCAGCAAGCCTAGTCCGCGCCCCCGACAGCTCCCCGGACGCCGCGTCCCCGCCCCGCCCCGCCCGCCGGCCGTGCCACGCCCCGGTCGTGCCGGCCGTCCCAGGCCGGGGGCGAGCCCCCGACGGCGGTGAAATTGCGGTGCCGCCGGAAACGCTCCCCGCTAACATCCGCCCCTGGCGGAGGCGACGCGAGGGGAGCACGGGGACATGGGCGCGAACCCCGCGGGACGCAGCCGAGGGGGTGCCGTCCTCGTGGCGGCGCTCACCGTCGACTCGGTCGGCAACGGGCTCTTCCTGCCCCTGTCGCTGGTGTACTTCCTGCGGCTCACCGACGTGCCCCTGGCGCTGCTCGGGGTGCTGCTCAGCGCGGCGACCGTGCTCACCCTGCCGGTGCCGCTGTGGGCGGGATCGCTGGCGGACCGGATCGGGGCGCTGCCCGTGGTCGTCGCCTCCCAACTGCTCCAGGCCGCCGGCTACCTGGCGTACGCCTGGGTGGGCGGGCCCGTCGGCGTCTTCGTGGCGGCGGCGCTGGTCGCCGTCGGCGTGCGGTTCTTCTGGTCCGCCGTCTTCACGGCGGTCGCCGACTACGCCGACGGCAGCCCGGGCGGCTGGGCCCGGGACACCTGGTACGCGATCAGCAACGGCGCCCGTACCGCCGGCCTGGCGGTGGGGGGCCTGACCACGGGCGTGGTGGTGGCCGACGGGCGGGCCGGCACCTACCGCGCGGTGGCCTACGCGGCGGCGGCCTGCTTCGCCCTCGCCGCGGTGCTCATCGCCGCCCGGGTGCGGATCCCGCCGGCCACCGACCGCCCGGCGGGATCCGGGCGGGGCGGGTACGCCACGCTGCTGCGGGACCGCCCGTTCCTCGCCCTCATCGGCCTGAACACCGTCTTCGCGCTGAGCACCATGATGCTCGGCCTGGCCCTGCCCACGATGATGCTCACGGACCTGCGGGGCCCCGCGTGGCTGACCTCCGCCGTCCTGGCCGGCAACGCGTTCCTCGTCGCCGTGCTGTCGGCGCCCGTCGGCGCCCGCCTGCCGCAGCACCGCCGCACCCGTGCGGTCGCGCTGGCCGCCGCCCTCTGGACGCTCTGGGGCCTCGCCATGGCGACCCTCGGCCCGGGGCGCCTCGGCGTGGTGGCCGCGCTGCTGGTCGCGGCGACGCTGCTGTTCACCGTCGCGGAACTGGTGCACGCGCCGGCGTCCGCCGCGCTGGCCGCGGCCGCCGCCCCGATCGCCGCCCGGGGCCGCTACCTGGCGGCCTTCCAGTATTCCTTCGCCCTCGCCTCGATGGTCGCGCCGGCCTTCTTCGGCACCCTGTACGAGGTCGACACCGCCGCGCCCTGGCTGGTGCTGGCGCTGCTCAACGCCGTCGGCGTCGCCGGCATCCTGCTGCTGGAGCGGAGCCTGCCGCCGGCCGCCCTGCGCGAGCCGCCGCCGACGGGCGAGCGGCCGCCGACGGGCGAGCGGCGGGCAGCGGGCGAGCGGACGTCGGTGGTCGACGCGGGCGCCGCCGCGGACTGAGCGGGGCCGGCGGCCCGGTTCGGGTCGCCGGCCGCACCCGACGGGTCAGGCCAGCGAGATCTGGTCGCCGGTGACCTTGACGTTCTTCGGCGGCAGCGGCTTGGTGGCCGGGCCGCCCTTCACCGAGCCGTCCTCGATCGAGAACTTGCTGAAGTGGCAGGTGCAGTTGATGGTGCCGCCGTCGACGTTCGTCACCGGGCAGCCCTGGTGGGTGCAGATCGAGTCGAACCCCTTGAACTCGCCCTCGCGCGGCTGGGTGATCACCACACCCTGGGCGGGATAGACCGTGCCGCCGCCGACCGGGATGTCGGCCGTACGGGCCAGCGACTGCGCGCCCTGGCGGTCGCCGCCGCCGGCGTCACCGGTGCTGGGCACCGGCGGGCCGCCGCTGGTCGGGGCCGCCCCGTCGCCGGAGTCGTCGCTGCCGCAGGCGGCCAGGACCACCGCCGCGCCGACCGCGCCCGCGCCCGTGAGGAGGGCGCGGCGCGTCCGCGTCGCCGGCCCGGTCAGCCCCTGATCGTCACTCATGCCTCGCCCTTCTCTCGGCTGCCGCCGCCTGGTCATGATCCGCGGCCACACTCGGGTACACGGATCACTCTGCCCGACGGTTCACCGGATCGGCGACCGAGGGGCCACCCGGGGTGGGCCGTGGGCCCGCCCCGGATGGCCCCGTCGGCGATCAGTCCCCTGCCGGCGGCCGAACGGCGTGACCGGGCGACTGCCCGGGCTGGTGTCGATCGCGCCGTCCCTGGTCGTCGCCTTGGTCGACCGCACCCACACGACCTGGGGAGCGTGCCGTCAGCGCGCCTCGGCCCGCGCCTTGCGGGGGCGCGTGGCCTTGGTGCCGTTGGCCTTCGCCGCCCGGGAGGTGGCCGCCGCCGCACCCTTCGCGTCGCCGTCGAGCTTGAGCACCTGGCGCAGGAAGTGGCCGGTGTGGCTGCCGGGCACCTCGGCGACCTCCTCGGGGGTGCCGGTGGCGAGCACCGTGCCGCCCCGGTGACCGCCCTCGGGGCCCATGTCGATCAGCCAGTCGGCCGTCTTGATCACGTCGAGGTTGTGCTCGATGGTGATCACCGTGTTGCCCTTGTCGACCAGCCCCTCGAGCACCATCAGCAGCTTGCGGATGTCCTCGAAGTGCAGGCCGGTGGTGGGCTCGTCGAGGACGTAGACCGTCCGCCCGGTCGAGCGCTTCTGCAACTCGGAGGCGAGCTTGACCCGCTGCGCCTCACCGCCGGAGAGCGTGGGCGCGGGCTGGCCGAGCCGGACGTAGCCGAGGCCGACGTCGACAAGCGTCTTGAGGTGCCGATGGATGGCCGGGATGGCGGAGAAGAACTCGGCCGCCTCCTCGATCGGCATCTCCAGCACGTCGGAGACGGTCTTGCCCTTGTAGTGCACCTCCAGGGTCTCCCGGTTGTAGCGGGCGCCCTTGCAGACCTCACACGGGACGTACACGTCGGGCAGGAAGTTCATCTCGATCTTGATCGTGCCGTCGCCGGAGCACGCCTCGCAGCGGCCGCCCTTGACGTTGAACGAGAACCGGCCGGGGCCGTAGCCCCGGACCTTGGCCTCGGTGGTCTCGGCGAAGAGCTTGCGGACGTGGTCCCAGACCCCGGTGTAGGTGGCCGGGTTGGAGCGCGGGGTGCGGCCGATCGGCGACTGGTCGACGCCGACCACCTTGTCGACGTGCTCCAGCCCCGAGACCCGGGTGTGCCGGCCGGGCACCAGTCGGGCCCCGTTGATCTGGTTGGCCAGCACCGCGTAGAGGATGTCGTTGACCAGCGTCGACTTGCCGGAGCCGCTGACCCCGGTGACGGCGATGAGCTGGCCCAGCGGGAACGACACGGTCAGGTTGCGCAGGTTGTGCTCGCGCGCGCCGTGCACCACCAGCTCCCGGTCCGGGGTCTGCGCGCGGCGCCCCTGCGGCGTCGGGATCGAGCGGCGGCCCGACAGGTAGGCCCCGGTCACCGACTCCGGGTTCTCCAGCAGCGCCGGCACGGAGCCGCTGTGCACGATCTTGCCGCCGTGCTCGCCCGCGCCCGGGCCGATGTCGACGATCCAGTCGGCGGTGCGGATCGTGTCCTCGTCGTGCTCGACGACGATCAGCGTGTTGCCCAGGCCGCGCAGCCGGACCAGGGTCTCGATCAGCCGGTGGTTGTCGCGCTGGTGCAGCCCGATCGACGGCTCGTCGAGGACGTAGAGCACCCCGACCAGGCCGGAGCCGATCTGGGTGGCCAGCCGGATGCGCTGCGCCTCGCCGCCGGAGAGGGTGCCGGCCGGGCGGTCCAGGGAGAGGTAGTCGAGGCCGACGTCGAGCAGGAACTTCAGCCGGGCGTTGATCTCCTTGAGCACCCGCTCGGCGATCATCTTCTGCCGGTCGGTCAGCTCGATGCCGGCGAGCAGGTCGGCGGCCTCGCCGACGGAGAGGTTGCAGACCTCGGCGATGCTCCTGCCGGCCAGGGTGACCGCGAGCACCTCGGGCTTGAGCCGAGCGCCACCGCAGGCCGCGCAGGGCACGTCGCGCATGTAGCCCTCGTACTTCTCCCGCGACCACTCCGACTCGGTGTCGGTGTGCCGGCGCTCGATCCACTGCACCACGCCCTCGAAGCCGGTGTAGTAGGAGCGCTCGCGGCCGAACTTGTTGCGGTAGCGCACGTGCACCTGGTCGTCGGAGCCGTGCAGGATCGTCTTCTGCGCCCGCGACGGCAGGGCCCGCCAGGGCGTGTCGACGTCGAAGTGCTCGGCCGCGCCGAGGGCCTCCAGCAGGCGCAGGAAGTATTCCAGGTTGTGCCCGGTCGACCAGGGCTGGATCGCGCCCTCGCGCAGGGTGCGCTCCGGGTCGGGGACGAGCAGCTCGGGGTCGACCTCCTTCTTGGTGCCGAGGCCGGTGCACTCGGGGCACGCGCCGTAGGGCGCGTTGAAGGAGAAGACCCGGGGCTCCAGGTCCTCGATCGCGAGCGGGTGGTCGTTGGGGCAGGCCAGGTGCTCGGAGTAGCGCCGCTCGCGGTCCGGATCGTCCTCGGGCAGGTCGACGAAGTCGAGCAGGACGAGGCCGTTGGACAGGCCCAGGGCGGCCTCGACCGAGTCGGTCAGCCGCTGCTTGGCGCTCGGCTTGACGGTGAGGCGGTCGATCACCACCTCGATGGTGTGCTTCTCCTGCTTCTTCAGCTTCGGCGGCTCGGTCAGCGGGTGCACCACGCCGTCGACGCGGGCCCGCGCGTAGCCCTTGGCCTGGAGCTCGGCGAAGAGGTCGACGTACTCGCCCTTGCGGCCGCGCACCACGGGCGAGAGCACCATGAACTTGGTGCCCTCGGTCATTGCGAGGACCCGGTCGACGATCTGCTGCGGCGTCTGCCGGGAGATCCGCTCGCCGCAGACCGGGCAGTGCGGCTCGCCGATGCGGGCGAAGAGCAGCCGGAGGTAGTCGTAGACCTCGGTGATGGTGCCCACCGTCGAGCGCGGGTTGCGCGAGGTGGACTTCTGGTCGATGGAGACCGCCGGGCTCAGGCCCTCGATGAAGTCGACGTCCGGCTTGTCCATCTGGCCGAGGAACTGCCGCGCGTACGACGACAGCGACTCGACGTAGCGGCGCTGCCCCTCGGCGAAGATCGTGTCGAAGGCCAGGCTCGACTTGCCCGACCCGGAGAGCCCCGTGAACACGATCAGGGCGTCCCGGGGCAGGTCGAGACTGACGTCACGCAGGTTGTGCTCGCGCGCGCCACGGATGATCAGTCGGTCGGCCACTGTCCGTGTACTCCCGGGTGAAGAAGATGAGGAGAAATTGTCCGCTCCAAGGCTGGTCTGAGCGGTTGTCTGAGTGGTTGTGGGCGCGCAGAAAGGCGCCTCGGCAACTCTAGCCCCGAGGTACGACAACTTCCCTCGTCGGCACATTCCCCCAGCTCAGCCCGGTCCGCCGCGCCCGAGGAAGCCGGTCCGCCGCGCCCGATGAAGCCGGTCCTCAGCGCCCGAGGAAGCGGGTCGCCGCGCCCGAGGAAGCCGGCCCGCAGCGGGCGGAGAAGCCGGCCCTGAAGAAACGGGCGGGACCGGTCGTCGACCGGTCCCGCCCGTGCGTACCTGCGTCAGGGGCGGGCCGCCCGCCGCCGGCCCGCGCGCCAGCCGCCGCGCCGCTGCGCGGCCAGCCGGACCTCCCGCCGCCGGCTCTCGAAGGCCAACTCACGCTGGAGCTTGCGCCAGCTCTCCCAGCGCCGCGCCGGCAGCTCGCCGGTCTCCAGCGCCTCGCGCACCGCGCAGGCGGGCTCCCCGTCGTGCCCGCAGTCGGCGTACCGGCAGCCGGTGGCCAGCTCTGCGATGTCCGCGAACGCCCGGTCCAGCCCCGCCGAGCCGTCGAGCAGGCCGACCGCCCGTACCCCCGGGGTGTCCAGCACGGCGCCACCGCCGGGCACCGGGAGCAGCGCCCGCCAGGTGGTGGTGTGCCGGCCCTTGCCGTCGACGCGCCGGATCGCCTGCGTCGGCATCAGCGCCGCCCCGGCCAGCGCGTTGACCAGGCTCGACTTGCCCGCGCCGGACGGGCCGAGCAGGCCGAGCGTGCGGCCGGGCGCCACCTCGGCGCGCAGCGGGTCGAGCCCGGTGCCGTGCTCGGCGCTGACGGCCAGCACCGGCACCCCGGGGGCGATCCCGGTGAGCTGGCGCGCGACGGCCTCCGGGTCGGCCGCCAGGTCGGCCTTGGTGAGCACGACCAGCGGCCGGGCGCCGGACTCGTGCGCCAGGGAGAGCAGCCGTTCGATCCGGCCGACGTCCGGCTCGGGGTGCACGGGCTCCACCACGGCGGCGGCGTCGAGGTTGGCGGCCAGCACCTGGCCGCTGGCGTCCTTGCCGGCGGTCCGTCGGACGAGGGCGGTGCGCCTCGGCAGCACCGCCTCCACGGTGACGTTGCGGTCGGGCCAGGTGCCCAGCAGCACCCAGTCCCCCGCGCAGGGCAGGTGGGTCAGGTCGCGGGCGGCGGCGGCCAGGACCGCCCCGCCCAGGGTGGCGCGGACCGGGCCGTCCGCGCAGAGCACGGTGCAGACGCCGCGGTCCACCCGGGCCACCCGGCCCGGTCGGTGCCCGCCGCGTCGCGGTACGTGTGCCGCCCGCTCGGCATCCCAGCCGAGGGCGGTCAGGTCGATGGTCATGGCATCCTCATCGGTGTCGGAGCGGTTGACGCACGCGTGCTGCTGCCGGCATGGTCATCACCTCCCCGCCGCCCGGTGCCGCGTTCCACGCCGACGGTAGGACGCGCCGCGACGCGCCGAAAGCGATTTCCCCGGCGACGCGAAGTCCCCCGGCGGATAGGGTCGGTGGGTGACCACGGATCCGCTTCTGCTGACGGGCGAGGTGGACGCGGCCACGGACCGTCTGCTGCGGACCGCGGCCGCCCTCGACGACACCGGCCTCGCCGCCGCCTCGCTGCTGCCGGCGTGGAGCCGGGGGCACGTCCTGGCCCACCTGGCCCGCAACGCCGACGGCTTCGTCAACCTGCTCGTCGCGGCCCGCACCGGCGAGCCGATCCCGATGTACGCCTCCGCGGCGGCCCGGGACGCCGACATCGAGGCCGGGGCGGCCCGCCCGCCCGCCGCCCACCTGGACGACCTGCGCCGATCGGCCGTCCGGTTCGCCGAGGCGGTCGCCGCGATGCCGGTCGAGGCGTGGGCGGCCACCGTCCAGACGCGGCGCGGCCCCTGGCCGGCGGCCATGCTGGTCTGGGGCCGGCTGCGCGAGATCGAGGTGCACCACGTGGACCTCGACACCGGCTACCGGCCGTCCGACTGGCCCGAGGCGTTCGGCCACCGGCTGCTGCACGAGGTGGTCGCCGACCTCGCCGGCCGCGCCGACGTGCCGCCGATGGTGCTGCGCTTCGACGGCAGCCGGCACGAACTGGTCGTCGGCGACCGGGCCGCCGCGCCCACGGTCACCGGTGCCGCCCCCGAACTCGCCGCCTGGCTGATCGGCCGCAGCCCGGGCACCGTGCTGACCGTCACCCCCGACGGCCCCCTGCCGCAACCACCGGAATGGATATAGACGACCTCATGACCTACAGCGGAGACGTCACGCCCGGCGGCGCGCCGGCCGTACGCGAGCTCGACCGGCTCACCATCACGAAGGTGTCGGTGGGCCCGATGGACAACAACGCCTACCTGCTGCGCTGCCGGGCCACCGGCGAGCAGGTGCTGATCGACGCCGCCAACGAGGCGCCCCGGCTGCTCGAACTGGTCGGCGACGCGGGGCTGGCCACGGTGGTCACCACCCACCAGCACATGGACCACTGGGTGGCGCTGGAGGAGGTGGTCGCCAAGACCGGCGCCCGCCCCCTGGTGCACGCCGACGACGCCGCCGGGCTGCCGATCGAGGCCGGGACGCTCGCCGACGGCGACAGCGTGCCCGTGGGCGAGTGTGCGCTGGAGGTCATCCACGTCAAGGGGCACACCCCCGGCTCGATCGCGCTGCTCTACCGCGACCCGGCGGGGTCGCCGCACCTGTTCACCGGCGACAGCCTCTTCCCGGGCGGGGTCGGCAACACCGACAAGGATCCGGAGCGGTTCTCCGCGCTCATCGACGACGTCGAGCACAAGCTCTTCGACCGGCTGCCCGACGAGACCTGGTTCTACCCGGGCCACGGCAAGGACAGCACGCTCGGCGCGGAACGCCCCGCGCTGCCCCAGTGGCGCGCCCGGGGCTGGTGAACCTCAGCGGGGCCGGGCGCGATCCGCGCCCGGCCCCGCTCCCCCCGTCGGTCCCCCCGCTCCCCCCGTCGGGTTCCTCGGCTTTCCGCAGCCCCGTCGGGCGCCGGTCAGGCCCCGGTGACCGCGCGCACTCGACGCCGCGTGCCCATCAGCACCACGCCCGCCAGCAGCAGGCCGACCGCCATGGTGACCAGCATCGGGCTGGACTCGCCCGGCAGCAGCCCGGCGAGCGACCGCGAGGCGGTGCCCAGCACCAGGTAGAGCCCGGCCCAGGCCGCCGCGCCGAGCGTCGCGCAGCCGAGAAAGCGCGGGTACGACATCCGCAGCCCGCCCGCCGCCAGCGGCAGCAGCGCGTTGAACACCGGCAGGAAGGGCGCGACCAGCACCATCCGGCCGCCCCCGCGCTGGAGCATCCCCTCCGCCGCCGCCCAGCGTGCCTCGCCGATCCAGTCGCCGAGGCGGCTGTGCCGCAGGCGATCGCCGTACCGGCGACCGGCGAGGAAGCTCAGCGACCAGCCGGCGAGGCAGCCGGCCACCACCACGGCGAAGGTGGCGGCCCCGGTGGTCGGGCCGCCGACGCCCATCGCGGCCAGGATCGCCACGTCGCCGGGGACCAGCACCCCGAGCAGCGGTACGGCGTCGAAGAGCATCACCACCCCGAGCACCCCCATGAGCAGGGTGGTGGGGAGCTCTCCGATCTGGGTCAGCCAATCCGCCATGCCCGTACGCTATGGCCGCCCGGCCACCCGGGGCATCGGGTCCGGTCCCCCACCGCCCCCTGGTATCGGGCTCGGGGTCGACCCTGAGAGCCCGGGGTCACCGGGGGCGCAGCACCTGCACCCGGCGCACGGTCGAGTCCACGGATGGCTCGGTGGTCGGCACGGGGTAGCTCGCCACCGTAGCCAGCACGCCCGGCGGCAGGTGGCCCCGCCCGGGATCGCCCACCAGCACCTCGGCGCCGCCCGCGGCCGCCCGTCGCAGGAAGGGCAGCACCCGCGCCGCCATCGTCGCGTCGTAGAGCACGTCCCCGGCCAGCAGCAGGTCCACCCCGTCGAGATCGCTGTCGAGCAGGTCGCCGCCGGTGGTCGCGACCGTCACGTCGTTGGCCCGGGCGTTGACGGTGACCGCCGCGACCGCGTACGGGTCGATGTCGTTGGCGACCACCCGCTCGGCGCCGGCCAGCGCGGCCGCGATCGCCACCAGGCCGGACCCGGCGGCGAGGTCGAGCACCCGGCGGCCGGCCGCGAGGTCGGGGTGGTCGAGCAGGTGGCGCGCGAGGGCCTGGCCACCGGCCCAGACCGAGGCCCAGTACGGCGCGGGCAGGGCGTGCCCGGCCTGCGCCTCCATCCGGGCCCACCAGACGATGGCGTCCTCGGCCAGGTGCAGCCGGACCTCGGGGACGAACGGGATCCGCACCAGCCGGAGCCGGTCCAGCCCGCCCCCGGGAGCGTCGATCTCCCGCTCGATCTCGGTCAGCGCGTCGGCTGTGGCACCCTTCATCGGGGCAAGCATGCCCCAGCCGACCTCGCTCCGCCCGGCTTTCGCGTCGCCGCGCCGAGAGTTCGGCCAGCGAATCGGGGTTCGGCCGGTTACTCTCGGGGTGGCACCGGGCGATCATCGGTCGACGACCGAGGTTCACCCGCTTTGGAACAGGGAGAGATGCATGGCAACCGGCACGGTTAAGTGGTTCAACTCGGAAAAGGGCTTCGGCTTCATCGAGCAGGATGGCGGAGGGCCGGACGTGTTCGTCCACTACTCGGCCATCGCGTCGAGCGGTTACCGGGAGCTGAACGAGGGCCAGAAGGTTGAGTTCGAGGTGACCCAGGGTCAGAAGGGTCCGCAGGCGGACAACGTCCGTCCGCTGTAGATCCCGTGCCGGTGGCGGCGGCCGACTGACGGCCGCCGCCGCAGCGCGTATTCAGGGCCGCTTCGGCGCGACGGGCAGGTCCCGTCGCCGCCGTAGCGGCCCGATCAGCAGGATCGCCGGCGTGAGCGCGAGCCAGGCCGTCATCACCGCGATCGCGGTGCCGGCCCCGTAGGCCGCGCCGATCGTCCCGGCCAGCACGGCGGCCAGCGGGATCATGCCGTAGTTGAGCATCTGCATGCTCACCGTGACGCGGCCCAGCAGTTGGTGTGGCGTGTAGGTCTGGCGGAAGCTCCCCTTGAGCACGTTGCCCACCGCCACCCCGAGGCTGACCAGCATCCCGCCGATCGCCGGCAAAGCGAGTCGGCCGCCGGGTCCGGCGAGCGGGATCAGCAACGCCGGCGGCCCGGTGAACACCGCCGCCAGGAGCATGGCCCGGGCGGTGCCGAGCCGACGGCCGAGCAGGGTGGCCGACAGCGCGCCGACGATGCCGCCGAGACTCATCGCCGCGACCAGCGCGCCCACCGGGGCCGGCGCGAGTCGCGCCTCCCGGACCAGGAAGACCACCAGGACCGCCTGGTAGCCGACCAGGCCGACGTTGCTGGCGGCCCCGAAGGCCGTGAGCACCCGCAGGTACGGGTCCCGGGCGACGAACCGGATCCCCTCGCCGATCTCCCGCCGCAGCGACCGCGCGGGCCCGACGCGCTCGGGACGCCGCTCGACGGTGCGGATGCGCAGCAGGCAGGCGGCGGAGAACAGGAAGCTCAGCGCGTCGAGCAGCAGCGCGGTGACGGCGCCGGCGGCCTGTGCGACCACGCCGGCGAGACCGGGGCCGAGCACGTAGCTCGCGGTCTGGGTGGCCTGGAGCTTGGCGTTGCCCTCCGGCACCTGCTCGGGGCGCAGCAGCACGGGCAGGTAGACCTGGTCGGCTGTCTCGAAGAAGACCCGGGCCAGGCCGGCGCCCAGCGCCACCACCAGCAACTGCGTCACGGTCAGCACGCCGAGCACGGCGGCGGCGGGGACGCTGAGGAACAGCAGTGCGGAGACCAGGTCGCAAACGATCATCACCGGCCGGCGCGGCAACCGGTCCACCCAGGCCCCGGCCGGCAGGCCGACGAGCAGCCACGGCAGCCAGGCGGCGGCGGTGAGCACCGCGACGCCGAAGGTGCTGGCGTCGAGCACGGTCACCGCGACCAGGGGCAGCGCCACGGCGGTGACGTTGCTGCCGACGGCGCTGGCCGTCTGCGCGGCCCAGAGCAGCCGGAAGTCCCGGTGCCGCAGCAGCCCTCCCCGGGGCACCGCCGCTGCCGCCGGCCGACCGGCGGGCCGTACCGCCGGCCCGGTCGCGGGGTCGGCGCCCGGGCGGGGCGCGTCTGCCGGCGGGGCGGCGGCGGTACGGGTCGGCGGGGTGGTGCCGGCGGGCGGCGTCACGGCGTGGCCGGGATCCCGTAGGCGAACAGGAAGACCGGCTCGCGTTTCCGCCCGTCGTCGGGCACGTCCCGGTCGCCCCACCGGGCGAGCACCTCGTTCAGCTCGCCGGCCAGCTGGGCGAGTTCGGCATCGGTCAGGTGCAGCCAGCGGTCCGTGGAGAACGGTCCCTGCGACCAGGCGGCCCGGCTGTCCTCGTCGGTGGCGTGCCAGGCGCGGGCGAGGGCGACGTGCCGGTCCAGGTTGAGCGAGGTGGCGGCGTCGGCGACGGCCCGGGCGGCGGGGTCGTCGAAGTCCGACTGGGACCAGCGGACACCCCGGGTGACCAGGCGCCACCAGCGTTCGCGCCGGTCGCGGGCCAGCTCGGGCGCCTCCTCGACCAGTTCGGCGCCGGCCAGCACCTTGAGGTGGTGGCTGACGTTCGCCGGCGCCTGCGCGGTCCGCTCGGCGAGCAGGCCGACGGTGGACGGGCCGTGCACCTTGAGCACGTCCATCAGCCGGCGGCGCAGCGGATGGGACAGCGCGGCGAGCACCCGCGAGTCGGTCACGTGGCGTACGTCGGGGTTCGTCATGCCGCCAGCCTGACATCGGCAACGACAGTTGCGCAACATGTATTGCACAACTGCCGTTGCCGATTACCTCGTCACGCCCGGCCGCCCCGGCCTCGCGCGTCCGTCGGCCCGCCGGGCCTGAACGCGCCCGCCGGACGCGGCGGGGTCAGGCCGCCAGGCGGCGGGCCAGTTCGTCGGTGACCTGCTGGGCGATGGTGGGCGGGATCGCCTCCGCGATCTGCTCCGGCGAGAGGCCGGCGAGCACACCGGCGATGATCGCCTGCTCGTCGCTGAAGTCGCTCTCGGACAGAGCCTTGACCTGGGCGACCAGGGCCGGGTACGCCTGCGCCATCGCGAGCAGGAGCATCAACGGCGACTCCGCCAGCGGCGGCGTCAGCAGACCCGGCGTCCCGACGGGCGAGATCAGCCAGTTGCGCAGGTTCTCCAGGTCGGCGAGGACCTGGCCGACCGTACGGGTGGGCGACCCCGTGTTGTAGACGAGCTTGTCGGTCTGTTCCATGTCGGACTCCTCTGCTGGCGGTGCGATCAATCCGATGGTCGTCAGGTAGCGGCGGAACAGCGGGGTCTGGTCCCGGTTCGCCTTGATCGAGTCGCGGAAGAAGCTGAAGTGGGTGTGCCACAGGTGGGAGTTGTCCCCGCTCGTCCGCTTGCGCAGGCGGTCCCACCGCCGGACGACCTTGCCGTCCGGGGAGTAGATGATCTCGCGGAGGTCCCGGCTGTCCGGGGTGCCCGCGGTGCACTGCGCGACGCACCAGGTGGAGAAGCTGCGGAGGTCGTGCGCCCGTCCTGCGACGACGACCCGGAAGAGGCCGACGTCGAGCGCCGCCGCGTCGAGGGTCAGGCCGGAGGAGTCCCGGGGCGATTCGACGACGGAGTAGTCCCTGGGCACCACCCGGTCGGAGCCGCAGTGGTAGCCGCCCCGGTGGGCGGGGTCGCCGACGATGCCGACCTCGGCGGGTTCGAGGTCCTGTTCGCGGACGGTGTCGGGGTCGACGTTGAGGTGGTCGAGCAGCAGGCGGCGGACGGCCAACAGGTTTTGCGGTGCCCGCGTCATGGGTTCCCCCTCGGGGACGGGTTCGGGGCCGGGCACGACCGTGACACCGCGTAGGCGGTGCGGAAGCCTCACGCGCGGGCCCGACCGGCTGGTGCACGGCGTCGGGCAGTGGCCCAACCATAGCCCCGTCGATTGACGAATGCCCAGCTCAGGGCAGTCATTCTCCGCCGGCGGAAACCTGCGACCTCGACGGCATGATCGGTAGGACCACAGCAGACGGACACTGTGGATCGTGCAGGATCTCCCGCCATCCGGCACGCAGGGTGACCGCCGTGCCGAGGGGCTCGCCAGTGCCGGGGTTGCGCGCGTAGCGGGGATGGGCGCCGCCGGAGACCTGCACCCGCAGCCGGTGTCCCGGCGCGAACCGGTGCGCCGTGGGCCAGAGCTCCACCGGCACCCGCACCACGCCGGCCCCGTCGGCGGGGAACCGGTCGGGCGCGACCCGGACCAGGCCGTCGCAGACGTTCCAGGACCGGCCGCGCCGGTCCACGTCGCACAACCGCACGAAGACGTCCAGGTGGGACAGCTCGCTGCGCAGGTGGATCTCGGCGCGTACCGGACCGATCACCTCGACGGGCGCGTCGAGCGGGGCGCTGGTGAAGGTGAGCACGTCGGGCCGGGCCTCGACCGGGCGGTTGTCCACCGGCCCGGCCCGCTGGGCGACCAGCAGCGGCCCGCCGAGGGAGGGCGTCGGGTCGGCCGGGTCGTAGTGGAAGCCGTCCGGCGCCGACGGGACCGGCGCGGCCGTGCTCAGCCCGCCATCCGGGTGCAGGTGCCACGGGGTCGGCACCGCCGGCGGCGGCCAGTCGGGCAGGTCCCGCCAGCCGCCACCGGCACCGCCGACGTGCACCCGCACGGGGGCCGCCGCGCCGGCGCCGGTCGGCCGCCCGGCGAGGTGGGCGTCGAGGTGGTCCAGCCCGTCGCGCAGCGCGGCGAGGAAGAGCCCGGGGCTGCCGTGGGTCCACGGTCCGACGGTCAGCCGGGGCCGGGCGCCGGCCGCGCGCAGCGCCGCGAAGTCGCGCAGCTGGGCCGGCAGGAAGATGTCGTGCCAGCCGCTCACCATCGCCACCGGCGCGTGGACCTCGGCGATCCGGTCGCCGAAGACGCGCGTACGCCAGTAGCCGGCGTCCGGGGTGTGGTGGCGCAGCCACTCCTGGAAGAACGGCACGGTGACGCCGGTGGCCACCCGGTCCGCCTCGGCCAGCGGCAGGTGGGCCAGCGCCGCGACCAGCCGGGGCTGGCCCCGCTTGAGTTCCCACTGCCGGGCCAGCCACGGCACGGTCTGCGCCTGGAGCAGCTCGGCCCAGGTGAGCACGGTGTCGAGGGCGAAGGACTCCCCGGCGTACGTCGAGTCGCGGGTGCCGGAGGCGGTCACCACCGCGACCATCGCGCGCAGCTCCTCCCCGGCGTCAGCGGCCAGGGCCCACTGCACGAAGCCCTGGTAGCTGGCGCCGAACATGCCGAACGCGCCGGTCCACCAGGGCTGGCGGCGCAGCCAGTCGAGGGTGTCGAGGCCGTCCTCGCGCTCGTGCACCAGCGGGGCGAAGGTGCCGCCGGAGCCGAACGTGCCGCGGCAGGACTGGATCACCACGTGGAAGCCGCGTTCGGCGGCGAGCCGGCCGAGCAGCCGCATGGGTCCGCCCCGACCGTACGGGGTGCGGATCAGCACGGTCGGCGCGCCGGGCAGGGCCGGGGCGTAGTGGTCGGTGCGCAGCGGCACGCCGTCGCGTACCCGCACCGCGATGCCCCGGGTGAGGGTGACCCGACGGGTGCGCGCGGGCGGCAACCGCAGCGCGGCGGTGGCGAGGCGGGCTGCCAGCCGGTCGAGCACGACGTCAGCCGTTCGCGCGCCGGGCCGGCTCGTCGCGGGCGGCGCGCACCGCGTCCCGGTGCTCCCCCATCGAGGCGGTCATCGCGGTCATGAACCGGTGCACCACGTCCAGCTCGTCGTCGCTGAAGCCGGCCATCACGTCGTCGGTGCGCCGGCCTAGGGGCCGGAAGAACTCCATGGCCAGCGCGGCGCCCCGCTCGGCGTAGTGCAGGAAGACCTTGCGCCGGTCGGTGGTGTCGCGGTCGCGGCGGATGTGCCCGGCGCGTTCCAGCCGGTCGATCAGGGCGGTGACCGAGCCGGACGACAGGTTGAGCGCCTCGCCCAGGCGGCCGGGGGTGATCGGCCGGCCGACCAGCTCGGCGTCCATCACCGCGATCAGCGCCTGGAGGTCCGTGGCGTTGAGCCCGTGCAGGCCGGCGAATGCGTGCCCGATGTGTTGCGCGTCGACCGAGTAGCGCCGTAGTTCGGCCGAGATCTCGGCGACCAGTCGCTCGCGGCGCGAGTCGCGCCGCCGGTACATGCCGTGACCTGCCACGTCGGTCGCCGCCTCCCGCCCATCCGTTCCGGTTGCAGCATAACTCAGCAGTCGATAATCTCGTTTATCAAGATACTCGACGCCCGACCCTTTGCGTCGTTCGCGAGGTCTTGACCGTCGAAGGAAATCCGTCGAGAGACCGTGAGGGCATCCGAATGTCAGTGTTCACCCGCGTGGCGCGCGGGCGGCTCGCCGCGTGGCTCACCGTGGCCGCCGCGATCGTGTTCGGGGCGGCCGTCTTCGTGCTGCCCAAGCCCGACAACCCGGCGGCCGTCTCCGCCACCGGCCTGTCGGTGGAGTGGCAGTCGACCCAGGTGGAGCGCCTCCAGGACCAACTGCCCTCCCGCGACGTCCAGCCGGCGATCGTCGTGGTCAGCCGCGCCGACCGGGCCGCCCTCACCGAGGCCGACCGCGCGGCCCTGACGGGCCAGTCGGGTGACCTCAACCAGTTCGCCGTCGGCGGTCGCGTCAGCCCGCCGCAGGTCTCCCCCGACGGCACCGTCGCGCTCGTCGCCGTGCCGCTGTCCACCGCCGGCGGGCAGGAGGCGGTCGCGGAGCGGATCGACCAACTCCGCGCGTCCCTGGACGACGCGCCGGCGGGGTTGACCGTGGAGGTCACCGGCGGACCCGCGTTCGCCACCGACCTGACGAAGGTCTTCGCCGGCGCCGACACCACGCTGCTGGCCGTCACCGCCGGCGTCGTGGCGCTGCTGCTGCTCATCACCTACCGCAGCCCGTTCCTGTGGATCGTGCCGCTCGTCGTCGTCGCGGCGACGGAACAGCTCACGCTGCGTGCCCTCGACACGGTCGTCCCGGCCGTCGGCATCAACCTGCCCGGCGGCGCCGTCACCGGCATCGCCAGCGTCCTCGTCTTCGGCGCCGCCACCAACTACGCGCTGCTGCTCATCGCCCGCTACCGCGAGGAGCTACGCCGCGAGGAGGACCGCTTCGTGGCGATGCGCGCCGCGCAGCGGCGGGTCGCCGAGCCCATCCTCGCCAGCGGCTCCACCGTCGTCCTCGGCGTGCTCACCCTGCTGCTGTCGGAGCAGGAGCTCAACCGCGCCCTCGCCGTGGCCTGCGCGACGGGCGTCGTCCTCGCCATGCTCTCGGCGCTGTTCGTCCTCCCGGCGGTCCTGGTGATCTTCGGGCGCGGCCTGTTCTGGCCGTTCGTGCCCCGGGTCGGCGGGGAGATCCGCGAGGGCCGGCTGTGGGGCCGGCTCGGCGCCGCCGTCGAGCGTCGTCCCGTGCCGGTCGCGCTGCTCGCGACGCTGCTGCTCGCCGGGCTCGCCCTCGGCGGGCTGGGCATCCGCACCGGCCTGTCGGAGACCGAGCAGTTCCGGGTCAAGCCGGAGGCGGTCGCCGGCGCGGAGACCCTCGCGCGGTCCTTCCCCGCCGGCACGACCCAGCCGGTCGCCGTGCTCACCACCCCTTCGGCGGTGCGGGCCGTCACGGACACCGCCGCCGGGGTCCCCGGCGTCGCCTCCGCGCGTCCCGGTGAGGCCGGCGCCCAGGTCGCCCAGGTCGACGTCGTGCTCGAGGCCGAGCCCGGCACCGCGGCGGCGAGCCGGGCCGTCGAGGCCCTGCGGGACGCGGTCGCGGCGGTTCCCGGCTCCGCCCCGCCCCCGGTCGAGGGCGCGCCCGCGTTCGACGGCGCGGTGGTCGGCGGCAACGTCGCGGCCACCTACGACGAGAACGAGGCCAACGGCAAGGACCTGCGGCTGATCCTGCCGATCATCCTGCTGCTCGTCGGCGCGGTGCTGGTGCTGCTCCTGCGCGGCCTGGTCGCCCCGCTGCTGCTGGTGCTCACCGTGATCGCGTCGTTCTTCGCCAGCATCGGCGCGTCGTGGCTGCTCTTCGACCACGTGCTCGACATGCCGGCGCTCGACAGCGGCGTCCTGCTGCTGGCCTTCGTGTTCCTCGTGGCGCTCGGCGTGGACTACAACATCTTCCTCGTCACCCGGGCCCGCGAGGACGCCCGGCGCAGCGGCACCCGCGCCGGGATGCTCTCGGCCCTGCGGGTCACCGGCGGCGTCATCACCAGCGCCGGTGTCCTGCTCGCCGCGGTCTTCGCGGTCCTCGGCGTCCTGCCGCTGATCCTGCTGACCCAGATCGGGATCATCGTCTGCATCGGCGTCCTGCTGGACACCCTGCTCGTGCGGACGGTCCTGGTGCCGGCGCTGGCGTTCACGCTCGGCGACCGCTTCTGGTGGCCGGGGCGGGTCGCGCGCAAGCCCGCCGGGGACGGCGACGACGCGCCGACGGGACGCGAGCAGGTGACCACCCGGGACTGACCGGCCCGCCGGAAGGGGCCGTGGCGGCATCGCCACGGCCCCTTCGCGCGCCCCGGGCACGCCGTCCGCCGCGCTGTGAAGGCTGGTGGAGGCGGCCTCGTGCGCGGCTCGGCGATGGCGGAGGCGGCTCACGCGTCGGCGCGGGCCGCCACCGGTTCGGGCTCGGCCACGTCGCCGCCCGCGGCCCTGTCGCGGGTGGCCCAGGCGACCACGAACAACGCCGTCCAGGCCACCCCGAGCAGCACCGCCGTGGCGCTGCCGCTGGCGGTGCTCAGCCCCAGGTAGAGGCGGGCGCCGACGATGCCGACCACGCCGGCCGCCGCGGCCGTCCAGGCGGCCACCGCCACCGGCCAGCGCGCCCCCCGGGACAGCAGCCAGGCCAGGGTGCAGAGGCTGGCCGCCACCACGGCGTTCTGCGTCGGGAACAGGGCGGCGCCCCGGCCGTCCGGCCCGCCCGCCGTCGGCCCGGCCAGGTCGACCACCACGGCCAGCACCACCAGCGGCACGAACGCCCCGACCGTGCCGACCACGCTGAGCAGGTCCGCCCGCCAGGGCCGGTGCCGCCAGGCCAGCACCGCCGCGACGACGGCCACCAGCACGATCAGCGACGATCCGCGCAGCGCCGAGACCACCGCGAGCGTGACGTCGACCGCCCCGGGCGTACGCCGGTCGGCGAACCAGTCGGCGATAGCGCTGTCGAGCACCGCGAGGCCGCTGTGCCGGACCACCGCCCCGAGCACCCAGGCGATGGCGAGCCCGGCCAGGAAGAGCAGCAGCAGGCCCACGACCAGGTTGATCAGCAGCGTCCAGGCCGGCCCGACGTGCATGGCGAGCAGGAAGAACAGCACCCCGTACCGGCCGCTGAGCCAGCGCACCGGCCGCAGCCCCGCCGCCCGGGACGCCAGCGCCCGGGCCGGATCCGGGTTGCGGCCCAGCCACCGCCCCGCCAGCACCACCGCGACCAGCGCGGCCACCAGCACCAGCACCGCGCCGGTGGCCCGCCCGAGCAGCCGGGAGACCGTCTCGTACGACTCGCCGGCCAGGTTGCCGACGAGCACCGAGCCGCCCACCCAGGTCACCACCCCGGCCAGGTTCCACGGCGCGAACCGCCGGTACGGCATCCCGGCCGCCCCGGCCAGCCGGGGCACCAGGGTGCGGGCGAAGGCCACCCAGCGGGCGGTGAGCACCCCGCGCCCGCCCAGCCGGCCGAGCATCGCGTCCGCCCGGCTCCACCGCTCGTGACCCACCCGCGCGCCCAGCCGCCCGGCGCGCAGCCGGGGCCCGTGCCGCCGGCCCGCCCGGTACGCCAGTGTGTCGCCGATCACTGCTGCAAGGATCATCACCAACAGCGCCGGTACGAGCCTCAGCGTCCCCGCGTACGCTAGGAAGCCGACCAGCAACAGGGTCGCCTCGCCCGGCACCAGCAGACCGAAGATCACGGCGGTCTCCCCCGCGACGACAATCGCGGCGATCACATAGATCAGCAGGGGCGGCAGGCCCTGCAGCGAGGTCAGCAGGTCGTGCATCGGGCCCCCATTCCCACGGGGGTCAGCATGCCAGGCGCTGAAACGGTCGGAACATCAGTTTCGGCAGAGATCCGGGTCATCTGGGGGTAACACCCCCCGACGCGTGCCCGGCAACCGCAGACAGGAGTATGGAGGGTATGCAGCTTCGCACCGACCTCCGCAACGTCGCCATCATCGCCCACGTCGACCACGGCAAGACGACCCTGGTCGACGCCATGTTGCGGCAGGCCGGCGCCTACGGCGCCCGCGGCGAGGTAACCGAACGGGTCATGGACTCGATGGACCTCGAACGGGAAAAGGGCATCACCATCCTGGCCAAGAACACCGGCGTGCGGTACATGCCGGCCGACGGCTCCGACCCGGTGACCATCAACATCATCGACACCCCCGGCCACGCCGACTTCGGCGGCGAGGTCGAACGCGGCCTGACCATGGTCGACGGCGTGGTGCTGCTGGTGGACGCCAGTGAGGGCCCCCTGCCGCAGACCCGGTTCGTGCTCCGCAAGGCGCTCAAGGCGCGCATGCCGATCATCCTGGTGATCAACAAGGTGGACCGCCCCGACGCCCGGATCAAGGAGGTCGTGGACGACACCTACGAGCTCTTCCTCGACCTGGACGCCGACGAGGAGCAGATCGACTTCCCGATCGTCTACGCCTGTGCCCGCGACGGCATCGCCTCGCTGACCCAGCCCGCCGACGGCGCGGTCCCCGACGACAGCACCAGCCTGGAGCCCCTGTTCCGCACCCTGCTGGACACCATCCCGCCGCCCTCGTACGAGGAGGAGGCGCCGCTCCAGGCGCACGTCACCAACCTCGACGCCTCCCCGTTCCTCGGCCGGCTGGCGCTGTGCCGGGTGCGGCAGGGCACCATCAGCAAGGGCCAGACGGTCGCCTGGTGCCGCACCGACGGCAGCACCCAGCGGGTCCGCATCTCCGAGCTGCTGATGACCGAGGGCCTGGAGCGCAAGCCGGCCGACTCGGCGGGCCCCGGCGACATCATCGCCGTCGCCGGCATCCCCGAGATCATGATCGGTGAGACCCTGGCCGACGCGGAGGACCCGCGCCCGCTGCCGCTGATCACCGTCGACGAACCGGCCATCTCGATGACCATCGGCACCAACACCTCGCCGCTGGTCGGCCGGGTCAAGGGCGCCAAGGTCACCGCCCGGATGGTCAAGGACCGGCTCGACAAGGAGCTGGTCGGCAACGTGTCGCTGCGGGTGCTGCCCACCGAGCGCCCCGACGCGTGGGAGGTGCAGGGCCGCGGCGAGCTGGCGCTGGCCATCCTGGTCGAGCAGATGCGCCGCGAGTCGTTCGAGCTGACCGTCGGCAAGCCGCAGGTCGTCACCCGGGAGATCGACGGCAAGGTCTGCGAGCCGGTCGAGCGGCTCACCATCGACGCCCCGGAGGAGTACCTCGGCGCGATCACCCAGCTGCTGGCGACCCGCAAGGGCCGGATGGAGCAGCTGGTCAACCACGGCACGGGCTGGATCCGGATGGAGTGGCTGGTCCCGGCCCGGGGTTTGATCGGCTTCCGCACCGAGTTCCTCACCGACACCCGGGGCACCGGCATCCTGCACCACGTCTTCGAGTCGTACGAGCCGTGGTTCGGCGAGCTGCGCACCCGCAACAACGGCTCGCTGGTCGCCGACCGGTCCGGCGCCGTCACGTCGTTCGCCATGATCAACCTCCAGGAGCGCGGCCAGCTCTTCGTCGAGCCGACCACCGAGGTGTACGAGGGCATGATCGTCGGGGAGAACTCCCGCTCCGACGACATGGACGTCAACATCACCAAGGAGAAGAAGCTCACCAACATGCGCGCGTCGACCTCCGACGAGACCGAGAAGCTGATCCCGCCGCGCAAGCTGTCGCTGGAGCAGGCCCTCGAGTTCTGCCGCGAGGACGAGTGCGTCGAGGTGACCCCGGCCGCGGTCCGCATCCGCAAGGTGGTGCTCGACCAGCAGCTCCGCGGTCGGGCCGCCGCCCGCCGCAAGCACGCCGGCTGACGTACGACGGCAGTCTCCCCCGGAGCCCGGACCGCGCCACGCGGTCCGGGCTCCGCCCGTCACGGCCCCGCCACGCCGTCCGGTGGCGGCCGGCCCTGCGCGTCGACGTCCTCCCAGAGGTCTCCGCACGCGCGGCGTTGGGTGCCGCGCCGTCACCTCGCCGCCCCGGACCACGTCAGGCGGGGCGGCGCGGACGTCAGGCCTGGCAGGCGGCGCGGGCCATCAGCGGGGCAGGCGGCGCGGGCCGTCAGCGGGGCAGGCGGCGCGGGCCGTCAGGCCGGGCGGGTGGCGAGGAAGGCGAACAGGTCGGGCACCCGGCCGGACCCGGCCTCGGTGGTGCGCACCAGCGTCAGGCCGGCGTCGGTGACCGCGTTGAGCAGGCCGGCCATCGGGACGTGCCAGGCGCCGACGCGCACCCGCACCCCCTGCGGCGACCAGGCCCGGAAGCTGCGCTCCCGGTCGGCGTAACCGCCGTCGATCACTATCCGCGCCGGATCGGAGCGGTCGGCGAACGCCCCGACGAAACACGGGTGCACCCCCACGTGCACGAACCGCCCACCGGGCGCGAGCACCCGCGCCGCCTCGGCGATCACCGCCGCGTAGTCGGGCACGTCGGTGTGGGCCAGCACGCACGCCACCGCCGGCACCGAGGCGTCGGCCACCGGCAGCGCCGCCGCGTCGGCGCGGGCCACCGGCAGGCGCGGTCGGGCGTGCCGCAGCTGCCCGCCGGAGAGGTCGACCCCCACCGGCTGCCAGCCCAGCCGGCGCAGCTCCGCCGCCTGGAGCCCCGTGCCGCAGCACAGGTCGAGGCAGCGGCCGGGGCCAGCGCCGAGCAGGTCGCGGAGCTGGCCGCGAACCCGGGTCATGTAGTCGCTGGACGTGTCGGTGGCGAACGCCTCGTACCAGTCGGCGTGCGCGTCGTAGGCGGCAACCGTCATCCCCGCACCGTACGACCGAACGCCCCGACCCGCTGCCCCGTCGGCGATCCGTTACGGTCAGCCGCATGACCTGGGACGAGCTCGACGCCCATCTGGACGGGGTGCCCGGCACGGTGTCGGCGTACGTGGGGCGGGTCGGCGCGGCCCCCACCTGGACCCGGCACGCCGACGCGACCCACTACGCGGCCAGCACCATGAAGGCGGCGGTGCTCGTCGCGCTGCACCGCGCCGCCGAGGCCGGCGCCCTCGACCTGGACGCCCCGGTGCCGGTGCGCAACGAGTTCGACTCGGCGCTGCCCGGCGCGCCCCGGTTCTCCTGCGCCCGGCACTACGACAACGACGAGGCGGTCTGGGAGCGCGTCGGCGCCGAGGCGACACTGCGCTGGCTCGCCCACCGCATGATCGTCCGCTCCAGCAACCTCGCCACCAACCTGGTCATCGGCCACGTCGGACTGCCGGCGGTGGCACGGGTGTGGGATCTCGCCGGGGCCCGGCACAGCGTCACCGGCCGGGGCATCGAGGACTTCGCGGCCCGCGAGGCGGGCGTCACCAACCTCGTCACCGCCGCCGACCTCGCCGCGTTGCTCGGTGCGCTGGCGGCCGGCGCGGACACCCCGGGTCCGCTGGCCTCGCCGGCCGGCTGCGCCGCCATGCTGGACGTGCTGTTCGCTCAGGAGCACCGCGAGGACCTGGCCGCCGGGCTGCCCGAGGGCACCCGCATCGCGCACAAGAACGGCTGGGTGCGCGGCGTGCGGCACGGCGCCGGGGTGGTCTTCCCCGACGACGCGCCGCCGTACGCCGTCGTCGTCTGCACCACCACCGACCTCGCCGACGGCGGCCCCAGCGGCGAGGAGGACGACGACGCCTGCCGGCTGATCGCGCGGGTGTCCGCCGCCGCCTGGGCCGCCCGGCGCGACCTGACCTGAGGCCTCACTCCAGCAGGTGTGCCCGCAGCGCCGTCACCACGTCGTCGGTCACGCCGAGGCCGTCGCGCAGGTACGCCCCGAACGACCCGTGCACCCGGCGCACCTCCGCGTACGCGGCGTCCAGGTACTCCTCGCGCACCTCCAGCACCGGGCGCACCGCCTCGACGTTCAGTTCCGGCATCCGCCGCCGCATCGCCTCCAGCAGGACCTCCCGCAGGCTCTCGGTCAGCCGGTTGTTCGCCAGGTAGTCCGCCCGGATCGCCGCCTCGTCCACGCCGAGCGCGCTGAGCAGCAGCACCGTCAACCAGCCGGTGCGGTCCTTGCCCGCCGAGCAGTGGTAGACCAGCGGCAGGTTCTCCGCCTGGGCGGCCAACCGCACCGCCGTGCCGAAGTTCGCCCGCGCCGACTCCCCGCTGACGAACCAGCGGTAGATCGCCGCCATCGCCGCCGGCGTGCCCTGCTCCGCCAGGCCCGCGTACGCGCCCAGGTCGTGCCCGAGCAGCACCGCCGAGACGTACGTGAAGACGGGGTGCTCGGCGTCGTGCACCGGCAGGTGCACCACCCGCGGCTGGCCGGTCAGCCGGTCCGGCGGGGCGACCGCCGTCTCCGAGTGGTCCCGCAGGTCGACCACACAGGCCGGGCCGAGCTTGGCCAGCACCGGCAGGTCCTCATCGGTCAGCCGACCCAGCGCCGGCGTCCGGATCAGCGCCCCCGGGCGCACCCTCCGGCCGTCGGCGCCGACCAGGCCGCCGAGGTCCCGCGCGTTCGGCGCGCCCACCAGTTCCCATTCCCGCCCGCTCATGCCGGCGCTCCGCCGCGCCGCGTGCCGCCACGAGGCGCCACCGCCCCGCGCCCGTTGATCCGCTCACTCCGCTCGCTCATGCCGGCCTCCCCTTCGCCTGCCCGTGCCCGTATAGGGTGCCGCACATGACGATCGCCGCGGTACGCACCCACCGGCTCTCTGCGCCCCTGCACACGCCGTTCGTGACCGCGCTGCGCCGCACCACCACCGTGGAGACCCTGGTGGTGGAGGTGGTCGATGCCGACGGCCGGTCCGGCTTCGGCGAGGCGCCGCAGGTGTGGCAGGTCACCGGGGCGTCGGTCGCCGGTTCCGAGGCGTGCGTCCGCGAGCTGCTCGGCCCGGCGCTCACCGGCCGCGACGCCGACGACCTGGTGGCCCGCTGCACCGAGGTGCAGCGGGCGGTCGTCGGCAACGAGGCGGCCAAGGCGGCCGTCGACGTCGCGCTGCACGACCTGGCCGCGCGGCGGCTCGGCGTACCGCTGGTGCGGCTGCTCGGGGGCACCGCCCTGCGGGTGCCCACGGACGTCACGCTCGCCGCGGGCGACGCGTTGGACCTGGCGGCGGCGGCCCGGCAGCGGCGGGCGGAGGGCTTCGGCGTGCTGAAGCTGAAGGTGGGCACCGACGCGGCCGGCGACCTGGAGCGGGTCCGCGCGGTGCGTGCCGCCGTCGGCGACGGGGTCCGCATCCGGCTGGACGCCAACCAGGGCTGGACCCCGCGCGAGGCGGTCCGGGTGATCCGGGGCGTCGAGGACGCCGGGCTGGACGTGGAACTGGTCGAGCAGCCGGTCGCCCGCTGGGACCTGGACGGGCTGGCCTGGGTCAGCGACCGGGTGGACGTGCCGATCCTCGCCGACGAGTCGGTCTTCGGCGTCCGCGACCTGGTCGAGGTGATCCGCCGCCGGGCCGCCGACATGGTCAACGTCAAGCTCGCCAAGTGCGGTGGCCTGCATCCGGCCCGGACCCTGCTCGACCTCGCCGCCGCGCACGGCCTCGGCACCGTCGTCGGTTCGATGATGGAGAGCCAGGTGGGCATCGGCGCCGCTGCGAGCCTGGTGGGCGCCTACGGCACCACCGCGGTGGCCGACCTGGACGCCGCCTGGTGGCTGGCCTGGTCGCCGGTGCGCGGCGGCCTGCGGTACGACGGCGCGTCCGTCGTGCTGCCGGACGCGCCGGGGCTGGGCATCAGCTCCGTGACTGAAGTAAAGATGCAGACTGCTGGTTGATGCTCGTCGAAAACTTTCATATGGTCGCGGGGACATTGGGCGCGAGCTGGGGGTGGACGTGGAGCTGCAACCGGGCCGGGAGGCCGTGGTCCGGGTCGCGGTCGCGACCCTCTGGAGCTGCCCCGAGGCGGTACGCCCCGTCGACGGCCCCGCCCTGGCCGCGCGTACGGACATCGCCGCCTGGATCTCCGGCATGGACACCGACCAGCAGGTCGGCGACTGCGTACTGAGCCAACTGCTGCTCGGCGAGCGGGTGCTGGTCACCGAACTGCGCCCGGACGGCTGGGCCCACGTGGTGGCGGTCGAGCAGCCGGCCCCCCGGCTGCACCCGCGCGGCTACCCCGGCTGGCTGCCCACCGAGCAGCTCGCCCCCGTGGCCGGCGACCCCGAGGCGGACCCGCTCGTGGTCGACGCCACCGTCACCGCGCTGCGTGACGCGCCGGGGGGCGCCGAGTTGCTCTCCGGGGTGATCCTGGGCACCCGGCTGATCCCGGCCGGGCCGGCGGTCGACGGCTGGCAGCCGGTGCACGCGCCGGGCCACTCCGCGCCGCTCTGGCTGCCCGCCGGCGACGCGGTGCCGGTGCCCACCACGCCCCCGTCGGCCGAGGAGGTGCTGGCCGTCGCGCAGCGCCTGGTTGACGTCGTCTACATCTGGGGCGGGGTGTCGGCGTACGGCATCGACTGCTCCGGCCTGGTCCACCTGGCCTGGCGGCGGCTCGGCGTGCTGCTGCCGCGCGACGCCAGCGACCAGGCGACGGTGACCACGCCGGTGCCGCTGGGCGCGGAACGCCCCGGCGACCTCTACTTCTTCGCCCGACCCGGGCGGCGGATCCACCACATCGGGATCGTCACCGCCGACCCGCGTCCCGGCGACGACCGGCGGATGCTGCACGCCTGCTACCTGCAGCGCCGGGTGCTGGAGGAGCGGCTGCCCGACGAGCGCACCGCCACCCTGGTCGGCGTGCACCGCGTCTGACCCGCGTACGACACGAGAGGGGCGCCCCACCGGGGCGCCCCTCTCGTCGCGTCGCGTACGCCTCAGTGGCGGGCGTCGGTCAGCACCCGCCGCCGGTCGCGGGAGGACTTGACCAGGCTGGCCACGGTGGCCACCGCGAGGGTGCCGAGGATGATCGTCAGTGAGAGCCAGATCGGGATGTGCGGGGCCCAGGAGACGTGCTCGCCGCCGTTGATGAACGGCAGCTTGTTGTCCGCGAGGGCCTCCAGCACCAGCTTGACGCCGATGAAGCCGAGCACCACGGCCAGGCCGTAGCTGAGGTAGATCAGGCGGCTGAGCAGGCCACCGAGCAGGAAGTAGAGCTGCCGCAGGCCCATCAGCGCGAAGACGTTGGCGGTGAAGACCAGATACGGCTCCTGGGTGATGCCGAAGATCGCCGGAATCGAGTCGAGCGCGAAGATCAGGTCGGTGGTGCCGATGGCGATCATGACGATCAGCATCGGGGTGAAGATCCGCTTGCCCTTCGCCGTGTGGGTGGTCAATTTGGCGCCGTCGTAGTCCCGGGAGATCGGCAACGCCTTGCGGCTCCACCGGATCAGCAGGTTCTCGGAGAACTCGTCCTCGTCCGGCTCGCCCTGCCGGGCGAGGTTGATCGCGGTGTAGATCAGGAACGCGCCGAAGATGTAGAACACGAAGGAGAACTGGGAGATCAGCGCCGCGCCGGCCGCGATGAAGCCGCCCCGCATGACCAGCGCCAGCACGATGCCGATGAGCAGCACCTTCTGCTGGTACTGCCGGGGCACCCCGAACCGCGCCATGATGATCACGAAGACGAACAGGTTGTCGACCGAGAGGCTGTACTCGGTCAGCCAGCCGGTGTAGAACTGCCCGGCCGCGCTGGCCCCGGAGGCCAGCCAGACGCCACCGCCGAAGATCAGTGCCAGGGCGACGTAGAAGCCGACCCAGAGGCTCGACTCACGCACGCTGGGCTCGTGCGGCCGCCGACCGACGATCAGCAGATCCACGAGCAGGATCCCGGTCAGGGCGACGAGCGTCCCCGCCCAGACCAGTCCGGACACGTCCAAGGTTCATTCCTCCGGCAGACACGCAACGACGGGCACACCGTACGCCCTTCGTGGACGCGGTGTGCCGGCGACGCTGACTCTGGTGACTGTCGGAGGTCTCTTCCGTCGCCGTCCCCGAGGGGGCGGCGACCGACGGGCCGGGTCGTGCGTCCAGGGATCGGCGCTCGACCGTGCTGACGACTCCGTCGCGGGGGAATACTCCCCTCCTCGCCCGTCATTCTGGCCCACCGCCGCCAGTGGCCGCATCCCGGGTCGTGAGTGTCCTTTCCCACCCCGGCGCATCGATGCCGGTGGGCGGCGGGCATCGAGGCCGGCCGCACCACCCGTAGATCGTCCTAGGAGGCTAGTGCTCCGGATTGGGCGCGACCAGCGGATCGGCGAGCGACCAGCCCGCCGCCAGCACCGCGTCGCAGGCATCCACCGCCCGAGCCAGTCGCCGCCGGTGCGGCCCGGCCAGCTCGACCACCGGCACCCCGCAGCCGGCCAGTTCCGCCCGGAACCGCCCCGTCATCCACGCCCGCAG
Organism: Micromonospora sp. NBC_01740; assembly: GCF_035920365.1. Classification (NCBI taxonomy): domain Bacteria; kingdom Bacillati; phylum Actinomycetota; class Actinomycetes; order Micromonosporales; family Micromonosporaceae; genus Micromonospora; species Micromonospora sp. NBC_01740. The sequence goes on from NZ_CP109150.1 coordinate 6,680,761, forward strand.
GTGCTCGCCGTCGCGCAGCCCGTCGTCGTCGAAGGGCACCCCGACGTGGTCGGTCAGCAGGTACAGCGCGGGACGCCGGGCCGCCGCGCGTACCCGCGCCGACGTCGACCCCAGGTACCGCTCCTCCCAGACTCCGGTGGCCCGCGCGTCCGTGTCGCAGAACAGCAGCGGGCCGCACGAGCGCGCCGCGGCGTCCTCCGCCGCCTGCTGCTCCCGGACCACCTCGGCGAAGTCGTCGCGGTCCCACGCCACGTCGAAGACCGTGGCCGCCGGATCCCGCCCGCGCAGCCGGGCCAGCTTCCGCGCGGTCAGCTCCCGGCCGTACTCCGGGACCCAGCGGGTGCCGTAGTGCGCGGCGAGGGCGGCGGCCATCGTGGTGGTGCCGGTCGACTCCGCGCCGACGACCACCACCCGCCGGACGAACCACGCCCGCACCGGCGCGCTGAGCCGGTCCCAGTGGCCCGCCGGGTCCGCGCGCACCGCCGTCCCCGACACGGGCACGCCGCGCCGCCCCGGATCCACGCAGACCGACACCGCGTCGAACCGCCGGGCCAGTTCCTCGCCGTACGCCTCGGAGGAGAAGACTGCGTCCACCGGCGCCCCGCCCAGCGCCTCGCGGAACACCGCGCAGTGCAGGTCCCAGACCGCCGGGTCGGCGTAGTCCACCGGATGGTCGTCGTACCGGCCCACGAAGCGGACCCACGGGGTGGCCGCGTGCACCTCGCGCAGCCAGTCCAGCCGCAGCGCGAGCGGGATCGACTCCCGGCGGGACGGTGCCACCACCACGGTGACGGCCGCGCAGCGGGCGGCGGCGGCCTCGATCAGCGCGTGGTGGCCCGCGTGCGGTGGATAGAACTTGCCCACCACCATCGCGTGCCGGAACTCCGGCGCCGCCGGCCCGGCGCCCGCCCCCGTCACGCCGTCTGCGGGGCCTATCCCGGTCACGCCGTCGCCGGGGCCGGGCCCGGGGGCACCGGGGTCGGGGCGGCGCCGCGCCGCAGGTCCGCCCGCCACTCGCGCAGCCCGAGCACGCAGAGCCCGAGGAAGATCACGTAGAGGGCCGCGGTGAGGTACAGGCCCTTGTAGGCGTAGAGCGGGATGTAGATCAGGTCGGCGGCGATCCACAGCCACCAGCTCTCCACCCGCTTGCGGGTCTGCCCGTACGTCGCCAGCAGCGACAGCGCGGTGGTCAGCGCGTCGGGCAGCGGCACGGTGGAGTCGGTGGCCCGGTCCAGCAGCGCCCAGAGCCCGCCGGTCAGCACCACGCCCGCCGCCGCCAGCGCCCACCACTCCCGGCGGCCCGTCCGGCCGACCGTCAGCCGGGTGCGCCGCTCGCCGCCGTACAGCCACGCCCACCAGCCGTACAGGCCCAGGCCGACGTAGACGACCTGGAGGCCGGCGTCGGCGTAGAGGCCCGCCGTCCAGAACAGCAGCATCAGCAGCAGCACGTTGGCGATGCCGACCGGCCAGTTGGCGATCCGCTGCCGGGCCACCAGCCAGACGTTGAGCACCCCGGTGGCGAAGCCCAGCAGCTCCGCCCAGGTGGTGCCGGTGCCGGCCACGGTGAACGCCGTGCCGGTCAGCCAGTCGATCATTCGCCTCCCCTTTCCGCGCGCCCACCCTAGATCCGCCCGGCCAGCGGGAACAGGCCCCCGCGGCGTCCGGCCCGCACGGCGGCGTGAAAGGCTCCCGGGCATGGTGCTTGAGGTCGCGCTCATCGACGTACTGCCGGGACACGAGGACGAGTTCGCCGCCGCGTACGCCAAGGGGCATCCGGTGCTCGCCGGCGCGCCCGGCTGCCGGTCGGTGCGGATGACCCGGGGCGTCGAGTCCCCGAGCCGGTTCGTGCTGCTGGTCGAGTGGGACTCCGTCGAGGCGCACAACGACAACTTCCGCGCCACCGAGCGCTTCGCGCAGTGGCGGGCGCTCATCGGCCCGTACTTCGCCAACCCGCCGCTGGTCGAGCACTTCGTGGACGTGCCGGCCTGAGCTGTCGTACCCCTGCCCTAGGGTGCGCCGTGCACGCGTCGGCCGCCGGTCCCGACGGGCTCGGGGGCGCCGGGCCCGGTTGCCGCGCGGAGATATCCGCTGGCGCCCGGTCGCCGATGCCGGTTGACTGCCCACCATGACGCAACGGGTGGCCCTCGTGACGGGCGTGAGTCGTCGGATCGGCATCGGCGCGGCGGTCGCCCGCACACTCGCCGCGGACGGCTGGCGGCTGCTGCTCACCGGCCTGCCGGAGTTCGACGACGCCCAGCCCTACGGCGGCGATCCCGAGGGCGTGCCGGCCCTGCTGGGCGAGCTGGGCGACGCCGGACACGTCCGAGCCGACCTGCTCGACCCGGCCGCGCCCGCCGGCCTGGTCGCCGAGGCGCTACGCCGGTACGGCCGGCTCGACGCGGTGGTCGCCGTCCACGCCTACTGCACCGACACGCCGTTCGGCGCGCTGGATCCGGCCGAGATCGACAGGCACCTGCTGGTCAACGTGCGGGCCACGCTGCTGCTCGCCGAAGCGTTCGCCGGAGCGTTCACCGCCGGATCGGGTGGCCGGCTGGTGCTCTTCTCCACCGGCCAGCGCCTCGGCCCGATGCCGCAGACCCTCGCCTACGCGGTCAGCAAGGCGGCGGTGGAGAACGCGACCTTCCAGCTCTCGCCGCTGCTGATGCCACGGGGCATCACCGTCAACTGCGTCCACCCGGGCCCGACCGACACCGGATACGCCTCGCCGGAGGCGCACGCCGAGGTCGCCAAGCTCTTTCCGAGCGGACGCTGGGGCACGCCGCAGGACGCCGCCCGGCTGGTGCGATTCCTCTGCTCGTCCGACGCCGACTGGATCACCGGCCAGGTGATCGACTCGGAGGGCGGCTTCCGCCGCCACCTGTGAGCCTGGCTCAGCCGGCCGCGAGCCGGTCCAGCGCCACGAGCGTCTCCTCCGGGCCGAGGGCCGCGTCCAGCAGCCAGCCGGTGAGCTGCTCGTAGCGGTCCACGTCGGCGGCCGTCACCAGCCGCACGTCGGTGGTCAGCGCCTCCAGCATCACGGTGCGCGGGTCGGCCGGGTCGGGGAACGAGTAGCAGGAGTACGGCGTGAGCGGCTGCGCCCCGCCCCGCGCGGCGACGCCCCGGGGCAGCAGCCGGATCGTCACGTGCGGCAGGGTGGCCAGCTCGACCAGGTGCCCCACCTGCTCCCGCCACACCTGTGGCGGGGTGTCGCCGGCGTCGCAGGCCGCCTCGGCGAGCAGCGCCGTGTAGCGGGGCGGGTCCGTCCGCCGCAGCACCTCGTGGCGCAGCCCCCGGGCGCGCACGTCGGCCTCCACGTCGAGGGCCGGGTCGAGCAGCCGGCCGGCAGCGATCCGCAGCCGGGCGTACGCCGGGGTCTGGAGCAGCCCCGGCACGACGGCGGGCTGCCAGTCCACGATGCTCGCCGCGCCCGCCTCCAGTTCGGCGTAGGTGCGCTGCCGCTCGCCCATCTCCCCCAGCGCCTTCCACCAGCCCCGGCTGGTCGCGGCGTCGCGGGCGATGACGATGAGCGCGTCGCGCTGCGGCGGCGGCACCTCGTAGACGTCGAGCAGGTCGAGCACGTCGGCCAGGTCCGGCCGGCTCTGCCCCAGCTCGATGCGGGACAGCTTCGAGGTGGAGGCCCAACCCAGCCGGTCGCAGACCTGTTCCAGGGTCAGCGCCTCCCGCCGGCGCAGCTGACGCAACTCGGCGCCCAACCGGGCGCGACGAATGACCGGACTCGTTGGCAACGGCATCCCCAGCCTCCCCACCGAGGGAGAGTAGGGCAGGACGATCACTCAGCGCAATAGCTTGCTCGCGTACCGCAATCAGAGGCCAGGTCGTCGTGGGTCGGCCCGCCCCGCCGACCGGGTCAGGCGGGGCCCGGGCCGCTCACTTCACCCCGGCGGCGTCCATGCCGCGCAGCTCCTTCTTGAGGTCGGCGACCTCGTCGCGGATCCGGGCGGCCAGCTCGAACTGGAGCTCCCGGGCCGCGGCCAGCATCTGGTCGCTGAGCTCCTGGATGAGCTGGGCCAGCTCGGCCCGGGCCATCCCCTCCCGCGCGGGCCCGGCGCCGCCGGTACGGGCGCGGCTGCGGGTCTCCTTGACCGGCGCCTTGCCCCGGGAGAGCTGCCGTACGGCTCCGCCGACGCGGCTGTTCTCGGTGTCCTCCGCCTCGCGGTAGATGTCGTCGAGAATGTCGTGGATCTTCTTGCGCAGCGGCTCGGGACTGATGCCGTGCGCCTCGTTGTGCGCGATCTGCTTGTCCCGCCGCCGGTTGGTCTCCCCGATTGCCTCGGCCATCGACGGAGTGATCTTGTCGGCGTACATGTGCACCTGACCGGAGACGTTGCGCGCCGCCCGGCCGATGGTCTGGATCAACGACCGGCCGCTGCGCAGGAAGCCCTCCTTGTCGGCGTCGAGGATGGCGACCAGCGACACCTCCGGCAGGTCGAGACCCTCCCGGAGCAGGTTGATGCCGACCAGCACGTCGTAGTCGCCCTTGCGCAGCTCCCGCAGCAGCTCCACGCGGCGCAGCGTGTCGACCTCGGAGTGCAGGTAGCGCACCCGGATGCCGTTCTCCAGGAGGTAGTCGGACAGGTCCTCGGCCATCTTCTTGGTCAGCGTGGTGACCAGCACCCGCTCGTCGCGCTCGGTGCGCAGCTTGATCTCGTGCATGAGGTCGTCGATCTGGCCCTTGGTGGGCTTGACCACTACCTCCGGGTCGATCAGACCGGTGGGCCGGATCACCTGCTCGACGAACTCGCCCTGCGCCTGCTCCAGCTCCCACGGGCCCGGCGTCGCCGAGAGGAAGACCATCTGGCCCACCCGCTCCAGGAACTCGTCGAAGCGCAGCGGCCGGTTGTCGGCGGCGCTGGGCAGCCGGAAGCCGTGGTCGATCAGCATCCGCTTGCGGGACGCGTCGCCCTCGTACATGCCGCCGATCTGCGGGATGGTCACGTGCGACTCGTCGACGACCGTCAGGAAGTCGTCGGGGAAGTAGTCGAGCAGGCAGTGCGGCGGACTGCCCGGCAGCCGGCCGTCCATGTGCATCGAGTAGTTCTCGATGCCGGAGCAGAACCCGACCTGGCGCATCATCTCGATGTCGTAGGTGGTGCGCATCCGCAGCCGCTGCGCCTCCAGCAGCTTGCCCTGCCGCTCCAGCTCGGCCAGCCGATCGGCCAGCTCGGCCTCGATGTCGCGGATCGCCCGCTCCATCCGCTCCGGCCCGGCCGCGTAGTGGGTGGCCGGGAAGATCACCAGCCCGTCGACCTCCTTGACCACGTCGCCGGTGAGCGGGTTGAGGTAGTAGAGCTTCTCCACCTCGTCGCCGAAGAGCTCGATCCGCACGGCCAGCTCCTCGTAGGCCGGGATGATCTCCAGCGTGTCGCCGCGGACCCGGAAGGTGCCCCGGTTGAAGGCCATGTCGTTGCGCGTGTACTGGATGTCGACCAGCCGGCGCAGCAGCTGGTCACGGTCCAGCTCCTGCCCGACCGCGACCCGCACCGCGCGGTCGAGGTATTCCTCCGGGGTGCCCAGCCCGTAGATCGCCGAGACGGTGGCCACCACGATCACGTCACGGCGGGTGAGCAGCGACATGGTCGCCGAGTGCCGCAGCCGCTCGACCTCCTCGTTGATCGAGGAGTCCTTCTCGATGTAGGTGTCGGTCTGCGGGATGTAGGCCTCGGGCTGGTAGTAGTCGTAGTAGGAGACGAAGTATTCGACCGCGTTGTGCGGCAGCAGCTCGCTGAACTCCTTGGCCAGCTGCGCGCAGAGCGTCTTGTTGGGCGCCAGCACCAGCGTGGGCCGCTGCACCCGCTCGATCAGCCACGCGGTGGTGGCGCTCTTGCCGGTGCCGGTCGCGCCGAGCAGCACGGTGTTGCGGTCGCCGCGTCGGACCCGACGCTCCAGGTCGTCGATGGCCGCCGGCTGGTCGCCGGCCGGCTGGAACTCGCTGATGACCTGGAAGCGGCCGTCGAGCCGGGGAATGTCGAGCGCCATGACCCCAACGGTACGCCGGGGGTCCGACACCGCGGCGCGACTACGCCCGGTCCGTGATCGGCTTCGATATTCGCATTGTGTGGCGCATCTCACCGGACTACGCTCTCCACGTAGGCCGCTCGCGGCGGCCGACCGGGCAGGTGGCCAGGCCGTCACGGCCGGCCCGCCCCCGGCACAGGGGTCGCAGCACCCGGCACTCCCGGCGTGCGCACCCGACGTGGTCGCGCGTGAGGCGCTGACCGGCCGCCGCGAGCGCCCCTGCTCGTCACCCCACGGGGGTGAATCCCGTTCAACCTCCCGTGGAGACCTCCGCCGCCCGTTCCGGCCCGCCTGACCCGCCGCAGGGCCCGCCGACGCACGACGACGCGCACACCGGCGGCATCCCACGGGTGGTGACCGGCCGCCGGCGCACCGTCCTGCTGGTGCTCGCGGCCGTGGCCGTGCTCTCCGCCGCCGCGCTGGTCGTGGGGCTGGCGAGCTGGGCGCCAGAGGAGCCGGAGCAGCCGAGGGCGCTGACGGGCGACGAGCGCGAGCGACTGGCCGCGATGCGGGTCACCAACTACCGGGACCTGCGGGCCGGGGTACGCGTGACCGCGGGCACCGGCGCGGCGCGTACCGAACTGGTCGGCTGGGTCGACTGGTCCCGGCCGCTGGTCTACCTCGACGTCGGCGGGCCCGGCGCGGGCGCCGAGCGCGGGCTGCTCCAGGCCACCCCGACGGTGGTCCTGCTGCGCCCCGACCCGACGGCGGTGCCGACCCCCGCGCCGCCCCCGCTGGTGCCGCCGGCGGACCGCTGGCGGCTGCACGACCCGCCCGCCGGGCAGGGGCTGGCCGCCGTGCTCGACCTGCTCTTCCGCCTCGCCTCCGACCGCCCGGAGCCGCCGGCCGACGCCACGCGCCGGATCGGTGGGGCCACGGTCGGGGCCACCCCGGTCGACATCCTCCAGGCACCGCCGCCCGACCCCGGCGTCCCGCCCCCGGACCGGCTCCCCCGCTACTGGCTCGACCACGACGCGCGGCTGCACCGGCTGGAGACCGGGCTGGCCGGCGTCGGCCCGGTGACCGTGCAGCTGAACCGGACCGACCGGCCCACGCTGCGGCCGGTCGACGCCCTCGGCGGCCGTCCCGGGCAGCCCCGCGCCCTCACCGCCGTCGAGCGGGGCCGGCTGGACCGGTTGCCCGCCCGGCTGCGCGCCCGTGGCGGCGCCGCCGTGACCCTGACCGCGCCCGTCGCCGCCGCCACGAACCTGCGCGGAGCCGGCTGGGTGAGCTGGAGCGGGCGGGTTGCGTACCTCACCGTCGCCGACCTCGGCGTGCCGGAGCGCCGGACGCTGCTGCGCGTCGACGGCGCCGGCGTGCGCCGGGCGGAGGTGCCGGCCGCGACGGTCCCGGGCACCGTGGAATCGCCCGGCCGGCCGCCGCTGCCGCCGCCCGCCCGGGGCTGGGGGGCCGACCCGCGGCGCGCGGGCGACCTGGGCCTGCTGCTCGACGCCGCGCTGCGGGCCGCCCGGTCGCCCGGCGGGCGGGGCGCCGCCCTGCGGGTGCGCGGCGACACCGTCGCCGGGAAGACCGTCGACGTGGTCGAGCTGCGCACGTCCCGAGGGCTGCTGCGCTACTGGATCGACCGGTCCGGCGCGCTGCGCCGCCTGGAGCTGCGCACCCGCACCGGCGCCTGGGCCCAGCTCGACCTGACCCCCACCACGGTGCCCCGGCTCGTCCCACCGCCCCGGCCCCCGGCCGGGGGCCGCTGACCGGTCAGGGACGCCAGCCGGTCTGCGCCGCCCACTGCTCGGCGCGCAGGTGCTCCTCGTCGAACCACGGGTCCTTCGCGGTGGTCCAGGCGGCGCTGTCCGGGGCGGAGGCCGCCAGCTCCCGCTTCAGCGCCAGATAGGCCGACCGCTGGTCCGGGTCGGCACGCAGGTGGTCGCGCATCAGCAGCGCGTACCGCCAGCCGGGCGCGTTGGCCGGGCGGACGTGCAGGTGCACGGGGCGGCCTGGGTCGGCGCTGCCGTGCAGCCGCTTCTCCCACCGGCCGCTGCCGGGCGGGCGGGGGTCGTCCCACCACTCGCCGGGCAGGCGCGGGAAGCCCGCCTCCGCGAGCCGTTCGGCCAGCGGTCCGTCCGCGTCGGCGAGGGTCGGGACGGTGAGCTGGATGTCGATCACGTCCCTGGCGGCGAGCCCCGGGACCGCGGTCGAGCCGATGTGGTCGATACGCAGGTCGGCGGGGGCGAGCGCGTGCCGGATCCGGGCGGCCAGCCGCGCGTACTGCTGCGGCCAGGTCGGGTCGGCCTCCATCAGGACGACGTGCTCCGAGGGGGCCGCCCGCCGCTCGCGCAGGTTCGCCTCGTAGGGCCGCAGCCGCTCGCGCCACAGCGCGTCGACGGCCGCGTGCAGGTCGTCGAGGCTGCCGTCGTTGGTCAGCAGCACGTCCGCCGCGCCCCGCCGCCGGGCGTCGTCGGCCTGCGCGGCGATCCGCCGCTCGGCCTCCGCCCGGTCCATCCCCCGGTCGCGGGCCAGCCGCGCCAACCGGGTGGCCACCTCCGTCTGCACCACGACCACCAGGTGGTACGTGGGCGCGAGCCCCACCTCCACCAGCAGCGGCACGTCGTTGACCACGATCGCGTCGGGTGCCGCCGCGGCGGCCAGTTCGGCGGCCCGGGCCCGTACGCGGGGATGGGTGATCGCCTCCAGCCGGCGGCGCGCCGTCTCGTCGGCGAACACCAGCGCGCCCAGCGCCGCCCGGTCGAGGGCGCCCTCGGCGTCGAGGATCCGCTCGGAGAAGGCCGCGACGATCTCGGCCAGCCCTTCCGTGCCCGGCGCGACCACCTCCCGGGCCACCCGGTCGGAGTCGATCAGCACCGCGCCGCACTCGGTCAGTCGCCTCGCCACGGCGCTCTTGCCGGACCCGATTCCTCCGGTCAGTCCCACCTTCAGCACGACGTCAGTCAACCGGATCACCACCGCGCTGCCGGCACCGGGGGCACCCCGGACCGGTCCCTCTGGAGCCGTATCCTAGTACTAGGATAGGCGCGTGGAGTTGACCACCGCCGAGCTGACCGTGCTAGGCCTGCTCATCGAACGACCCCGGCACGGCTACGGCCTGGAGCAGGTGATCGCGCGACGCGGCATCCGTCAGTGGTCCGACGTCGGGTTCTCCTCGATCTACTACCTGCTCGCCAAGCTGGACAAGCGCGGCCTGGTCCACGTTCCCGAGGCTCCCGCCGCCCCGAAGTCCCGCCACGTGTTCCACGCCACCGCCGAGGGCCGGGCGGCCGCGGCGCGCACCGCGCTGGCGCTCATCGAGCAACCGCAGCCGGTCCGGCACCCGCTTCTCGTCGGCATCGCCAACCTGCCCCTGCTCTCCGACCGGGAGTACGCGCAGGCGCTGCGCACCCGGCTGGCGGGGGTCGAGGCCCGCATCGAGTCGCTCCGGTCGGCGCAGCAGGCGCAGGCCCCCCTCCCGCACCCGGCGCGGGAGGTCTTCTCGTACTCGCTGAGCCTCCTGGAGGCGGAAAGGCAGTGGCTCGCCGCCCGAGCCCAGGTGCCTGATGACTGACAAGACCGACTTCAAGAAGACGCTCGACGCCTATCAGGCCGGGCGCGGCCAGTTCCGGATCGTGGACGTGCCCGACACGCGGTACCTCATGGTCGACGGCCACGGCGACCCGAACGGCGCACCGGCGTTCACCGGTGCCATCGAGGCCCTCTACCCGGTGGCCTACAAGCTGAAGTTCGCCAGCAGGCGAGACCTCGGCCGGGACTACGTCGTCCCGCCCCTGGAGGGCCTGTGGTGGGCCGAGGACATGGACTCGTTCACCGCCCGGCGCGACAAGGCGCGGTGGGACTGGACGCTGATGATCATGGTGCCGGACTGGATCGGCCAGGACCTGTTCACCGCCGCCGTCGAGCAGGCCGGGGCCAGGAACCGCCCGTCACGTCTCGACGACGTCCGCCTGGCGACACTGTCCGAGGGGCGGTGCGTGCAGACGCTGCACGTCGGTTCCTTCGACGACGAGGCCGAGGTGCTGGCGCGGTTGCACGGTGAGTTCGTCCCGGGCAACGGGCTGCGGATGGTGGGCAGACACCACGAGATCTACCTCAGCGACTTCCGCCGGGTCGCGCCCGAGCGGCAACGCACCATCCTGAGGCAACCGGTCGCCGCCGCATCGGGTGCGTAGGGCGGCGAGGGCGCGGCGGTGGCGGGCGACGGCGGGCGGCTGCGGAAAGACGGGAGCCCCGCCCCCGGCGATCTCGCGATCGCGGGGACGGGGCCCGTCGTCGTTCAGCGGGTCACTTGCCGCCGGCGAGCTTCTCCCGCAGAGCGGCGAGCGCCTCGTCGGTGGCCAGGGTGCCGGCCGGCTCCTCGGCCTGACGGCTCGGGGCCGCGCTGGTCGAGGTGGTGGTGCCACCACCGGTGACGGGCGGGGCCGGGTTGGCAGCCGCCTCGGCGTCGGCGGCCCGGGAGGTCTGCACCTGCTTGGTGTGGGCCTCCCAGCGCTGACGCGCCTCGGCGTACTGGTTCTCCCAGGTCTCGCGCTGCTTGTCGTACCCCTCGAGCCACTCGCCCGTCTCCGGGTCGAAGCCCTCCGGGTAGATGTAGTTGCCCTCGGTGTCGTACGTCGCGGCCATGCCGTAGAGGGTCGGGTCGAAGTGCTCCTCGCCCTCGACGAAGCCCTCGTTGGCCTGCTTGAGCGACAGCGAGATCCGGCGGCGCTCCAGGTCGATGTCGATGACCTTGACCATGACCTCGGAGCCGACCTGGACGACCTGCTCCGGGATCTCCACGTGGCGCTCGGCCAGCTCGGAGATGTGGACCAGGCCCTCGATGCCGTCGTCCACCCGGACGAAGGCGCCGAACGGCACCAGCTTGGTGACCTTACCCGGCACGATCTGCTGGATCGCGTGGGTGCGGGCGAACTGACGCCACGGGTCCTCCTGCGTCGCCTTCAGCGACAGCGAGACCCGCTCGCGGTCCAGGTCGACGTCCAGGACCTCGACCTCGACCTCCTGGCCCACCTCGACGACCTCGGACGGGTGGTCGATGTGCTTCCAGGACAGCTCGGAGACGTGCACGAGGCCGTCCACGCCGCCCAGGTCGACGAACGCGCCGAAGTTGACGATCGAGGACACGACGCCCTTGCGGACCTGGCCCTTCTGCAGCTTGTTGAGGAACTCGGTGCGCACCTCGGACTGCGTCTGCTCCAGCCAGGCCCGGCGGGACAGGACCACGTTGTTGCGGTTCTTGTCCAGCTCGATGATCTTGGCTTCGAGCTCGCGCCCGACGTACGGCTGCAGGTCGCGCACCCGACGCATCTCGACCAGGGAGGCGGGCAGGAAGCCCCGCAGCCCGATGTCGAGGATGAGGCCGCCCTTGACCACCTCGATGACCGAGCCGCGGACGACCCCGTCCTCGTCCTTGATCTTCTCGATGGTGCCCCAGGCCCGCTCGTACTGCGCCCGCTTCTTGGAGAGGATCAGACGACCCTCCTTGTCCTCCTTCTGGAGGACCAGGGCCTCGATGTGGTCACCAACCGAAACGACCTCGGCCGGGTCCACGTCGTGCTTGATCGACAACTCCCGAGAGGGGATGACACCCTCGGTCTTGTAGCCGATGTCGAGCAGGACCTCGTCCCGATCGACCTTGACGACGGTGCCTTCGACAATGTCGCCGTCGTTGAAGTACTTGATGGTCTCGTCGATCGCGGCGAGGAAAGCCTCCTCGGAACCGAGATCGTCGTGGGTGACCCGGGTGGCGCTCGAGGGGGCCTCGATGCTGCTCGTCATGTGGGCGGTTGCTCCGGTCGGATGGTGTGTCACAGCAGGCTGGTGTGTCGCGGTGACCTGTTCGCGCCAGCGGATCCGTCGCCGGGCACACCGAAAGATCATCGCGTGAGATCATGGATGTGGCTCCGCCAGTGGTCCCGGAGACCGCGCACCTGCTCCCTGCCGAGGCACACGATCCGCGAGCGCATCATCTAGCCTACCCGCTGCATTACCACAGCGTGCAAGCCCTCCCGTCCTCTCGCCGCCTCGTCAGCTGCGAAAGCGGAGATATCGGCAGGAAGGCGCCGCAGGTGTCGCGTCCGTCACAGGGGCATCACCGGTGAACGGTAGCGCCGGGCGCCGTACCCCGCACTCCGGGGGTCGCCCGGCGCACGGCGCGCGCGGGGCTAGCGTGGGCGGGTGGATGACGACAGCCGGGTGACCCGGCGCCGGGTCGGCAACGCCGAGGCCCGCCGGGCGAACCGCCGCTGGTGGGACGCCGACGCCGACGACTACCAGGCCGAGCACGGCCGTTTCCTCGGTGACCTGGACTTCGTCTGGTGTCCGGAGGGCGTGCGGGAGGCCGACGTACGGCTGCTGGGCGACCTGGCCGGCCGGCGGGTGCTGGAACTCGGCAGCGGGGCCGCCGCCGCCGCGCGGTGGCTCGCCACCCAGGGGGCCCGGCCGGTCGCCCTGGACCTCTCCGCCGGCATGCTGCGGCACGCCGCGCTGGCGGCCGGACGCACCGGCGTACGCGTGCCGCTGGTGCAGGCCGACGCGCTGGCGCTGCCCTTCGCCGACGCCGCGTTCGACACCGCCTGCACGGCGTTCGGGGCGGTCCCGTTCGTGGCCGACTCGGCGGCGGTCATGCGCGAGGTGTTCCGGGTGCTGCGCCCCGGCGGCCGGTGGGTGTTCTCGGTGACCCACCCGATGCGGTGGATCTTCCTCGACGACCCCGGCGAGGGCGGGCTGACCGCCGTGCACTCGTACTTCGACCGCTCCCCCTACGTGGAGCAGGACGAGGCCGGTGACGCCACCTACGTCGAGCAGCACCGCACGCTCGGCGACCGGATCCGCGAGCTCGTGGGCGCCGGGTTCCGCCTGCTCGACCTCGTGGAACCGGAGTGGCCCGAGGGGCACGAGGGGATCTGGGGGCAGTGGAGCCCGCTGCGCGGCCGCCTCTTCCCCGGCACCGCCATCTTCGTCGCGCAGAAGCCCGCCGGCTGACCGGCACGCGCCCCGCCCGGAGCGCGCCCGGCCGGGGCCGTCGTTTCGGGGCATCGACGCCGGGTACCCGCGTCGCATGGCCGAGCAGAGCGAGTTCCGCAGCGGTGACCACGTCTCCTGGGCCAGCCACAGCGGCCGGGCGTACGGCGTGGTCAAGGAGAAGATCACCGAACGGACGCACGTACGCGGGCACGCCGTGAACGCGTCGCCGGACGACCCGCAGTACCGGATCCGCAACGACGACTCGGGGCGGGACGTCGCACACCGTCCGGAGGTGCTGCGCCATGAGCAGGGCTGACGAGGGCCGGGACACCTACCGGGAGTTCACCGAGGCGGTGAACATGAAGCCGGCCGAGCTGTCGACGTGGCTGGAGACCGACGAGTCGAAGCAGGTCGGCTGGCACAAGGGTGGGCGCTCCGGCGGCGGCGAGTCGGTCGGGCACGAGTCGGGCCGCAAGATCATCGAGCTGCTGCGGCGCAAGCGTGCCGAGCTCTCCGAGGGCGACTACCGGCACATGCGCAAGGTCGTCGGCTACGTCCGCCGGCACATGGCGCAGCGCCCCTCCGGCGACGTCCGCGACACGAAGTGGCGCTGGTCCCTGATGAACTGGGGCCACGACCCACTGAAGCGCTGAGCCCGTCCGCTTGACCCTGCCACTGACGGCAGGGTCCGACGATCCGCACCATGAGTCGAGCGCAACGCAGGATCGTCGTCGTCACCGGTGCGGGCACCGGGATCGGGCGGGCCACGGCCCGTGAGTTCAGCGCCCAGGGGGCGTACGTCGTCGCGGTGGGACGACGGGCCGCGCCACTGGCGGAGACCGCCGCCGGCCACCCCGGCATCGAACCGCTGGTCGCCGACGTCACCGCTCCCGGCGCCGCGGAGCTGATCGTCGGCACCGCCACGCAGCGGCACGGCCGCCTCGACGTGCTGGTCAACAACGCGGGCGTGGCCGGCGGCGGTCCGCTCGGTTCGCTCGCCCCCGAGACCGTCGAGCGACACCTGGCGACGAACCTGGTGGCGCCGCTCCTGCTCACCCAGGCGGCGGTGCCGGCGCTGACCGACAGCCGGGGCGTCGTCGTCAACGTCACCACGTCGGTCGGGTCGCGGGCCTGGCCGGGCAGCTCGCTGTACGCGGCCGGGAAGTCCGCCCTGGACTCGCTGACCCGCAGCTGGGCGGTGGAGCTCGCGCCGTCCGGGATCAGGGTGGTGGCGGTGGCGCCCGGCGCCGTCGACACCCCGATCGGCGCGCACCAGAGGCTGACGCCGCAGCAGCAGGCCGACGTCCGCCGCTGGCAGGTGGAGCGGACGCCGCTGGGACGCATCGGGCGTCCCGAGGAGGTGGCGTGGGCGATCCTGCGCCTCGCCGACCCGGCGGCCGGCTTCGTCACCGGCGTCGTACTGCCGGTCGACGGTGGCGCCGTGATCGCGTGACGGCGTCGCCCGCCGCACTGGTAGAACGGTGCCCGGAGGTACGGACCATGCTGATCGGCGAGCTGGCGGAGGCCACCGGCACCACCCCACGCGCGCTGCGGCACTACGAGCGGCACGGGCTGCTCGACTCCCGGCGGGCCCACAACGGCTACCGGATCTACGACGAGCGGTCGGTGGGCCGCGTGCGCAACATCCGTCACCTGCTGGCCGCCGGCCTGACGCTGGACGACGTGCGGACGTTCCTGCCCTGCCTGGACGGGGACGTGGCCGCCGCCCCGCCCGCGCCGGCCGGTGTCCGGGTCGCCCTGGACCGCCTCGCGGTGCTCGACGCCCGCATCGCGGCGCAGACGGCGGCACGCGACCGGCTGGCGGCGGCCCTGCGCGCGGCGGGCACGGCCGTCCCAGAAGTCTGACGACGACGCGGACCCGCCGCCCCTGCCCCGACCCACGGCCGTCCCGCACCGTTCGACGGCGGCGCGGGTCCTGCCGCCCTCCCCGGGCAGGGCCCGTGCCGGCGCGCGGCGGGCGGCGCCCGTCAGTGGTCGGCGCTGTTCCAGTCCCGGCCCTCGCCGACGGAGACCTCCAGCGGCACCGACAGCGGGTGCGCCCCGCCCATCTCCCGCCGCACCAGCGCCTCCAGGGTCTCCCGTTCGCCCGGGGCGACCTCGAAGACCAGCTCGTCGTGCACCTGGAGCAGCATCCGCGAGCGCAGGCCCGCCTCGCGCAGCGCCGTGTCGACGTGCAGCATGGCGACCTTGATGATGTCGGCCGCCGAACCCTGGATGGGAGCGTTGAGCGCCATCCGCTCCGCCATCTCCCGGCGCTGCCGGTTGTCGCTGACCAGGTCGGGCAGGTAGCGGCGGCGGCCCAGGATGGTGGAGGTGTAACCGTCGTGCCGGGCGCGGGCGACGACCTCCTGGAGGTAGTCGCGCACGCCCCCGAAACCGGCGAAGTAGTTCTCCATCAGCCCGCGCGCCTCCTCGGCGGTGATCCCGAGCTGCTGGGAGAGGCCGAACGCGCTCAGCCCGTACGCCAGGCCGTAGTTCATTGCCTTGATCTTGCGCCGCTGGTCGGCGGTGACCTCGCCGACCGGCACCTCGAAGACCGACGAGGCGGTGGCGGCGTGGAAGTCGGCACCGGAGTTGAACGCCTCGATGAGCGCGTCGTCCGACGACAGGTGCGCCATGATCCGCATCTCGATCTGGCTGTAGTCGGCGGTGAGCAGGCAGTCGTAGCCCTCCCCCACCACGAAGGCGCGCCGGATGCGGCGGCCCTCCTCGGTGCGGATCGGGATGTTCTGCAGGTTGGGCTCGGTCGAGGAGAGCCGCCCCGTGGCCGCCACCGTCTGGTTGAACGTGGTGTGGATGCGGCCGTCGTCGGAGACCGACTTGAGCAGCCCGTCGACGGTCGTCTTGAGCTTCGCCACGTCCCGGTGGCGCAGCAGGTGGGCCAGCACCGGGTGCGGGTTCTGCGCGTGCAGCCACTGGAGGGCGTCGGCGTCGGTGGTGTAGCCGGTCTTGATCTTCTTGGTCTTGGGCAGGCCCAGCTCGCCGAAGAGGATCTCCTGCAACTGCTTCGGCGAGCCGAGGTTGAACTCCCGGCCGACCGACTCGTAGGCCCCCTGGGCGGCGGCCTTCACCTCGGCGGCGAAGTGCGCCTCCAACTCGGAGAGATAGTGCGTGTCGGCGGCGATGCCGGTGCGTTCCATGTCGGCGAGCACCCGCATCAGCGGCAGCTCCACCCCGGCCATCAGCCGCGCCGACTGCTCGCCGTCGCGGGACAGCTCGGCGTCGATCGCGTCGGCCAGGTCGAGGGTGGCGCGGGCCTGGAGCATGAGGTTCTGCTCCGCCTCGCCGTCGTTGCCGAGCCCCTCCAGGGTGAGCTGGCCGGTCTCCGGGGCGTCGACCCGCAGCTCGCGGTGCAGGTAGCGCAGGGCCAGGTCGGTCAGGTCGTAGGAGCGCTGGTCGGGGCGGGCCAGGTAGGCCGCGATCTGGGTGTCGCGGAGGATGCCCTCCAGGTGCCAGCCGTGCGCGGCGAACGCCAGCACCGCCGGCTTGCTGTCGTGCAGCACCTTGGGCCGCCCGGCGTCGGCCAGCCAGGCCGCCAGGGCCGCCTCGTCGGTCGGCTCCAGGGTGGCGGGATCGCACCAGGCCGCCGCACCGCCGGCGGTGGCCAGCGCCAGCCCGGTCACCGAGGCGGTGTGCCGACGGTTGGGACCCGTGTCGAGCTTCGCCGCCACGCCCACCGGGGTGTCGGCCGGCGCGTGCGTCTCCAGCCACCCGGCGAGCGCCCCGGGCTCGGTGAGCACCTCGCCGGTCAGGTCGAACCCGGACTCGGCCTCCGGCTCCACCGCCTCCAGGTACTGGTAGAGCCGGTCGCGCAGGATGCGGAACTCGAGGGTGTCGAAGACCTGGTGGACGGCCTCGCGGTCCCACCCCTCCCACCGCGCGTCCTCGGGGCGCAGCGGCAGTTCCAGGTCGGAGACGAGACAGTTGATCTCGTAGTTGCGGATCACGTCGGCGAGCCGCTCGCGCAGGCTGTCGCCGGCCTTTCCCTTGATCTCGTCGGCCCGCGCGACGACCCCGTCGACCCCGCCGTACGTGTTGATCCACTTCGCGGCGGTCTTCGGCCCGACCCCGGGCACGCCGGGCAGGTTGTCGCTGGTCTCGCCGACCAGGGCGGCCAGGTCGCGGTAGCGCTCCGGGGGGACGCCGTACTTCGCCTCGATCGCCGCCGGGTCCATCCGGGCCAGGTCCGAGACGCCCTTGCGCGGGTAGAGCACCGTGATCTGGTCGCCGACGAGCTGGAACGCGTCCCGGTCGCCGCTGCTGATCAGGACCGACATGCCCTGGTCGCGGGCCTGGCAGGCGAGGGTGGCGATGATGTCGTCGGCCTCGAAGCCCTCCTTCTCCACCACCGGGATGCGCAGCGCCGCGAGGACCTCCTTGACCAGGCTCACCTGGCCCTTGAAGTCGGTCGGGGTCTCGCTGCGGCCGGCCTTGTACTCCGCGTACTTCTCGGTGCGGAAAGAGCGGCGGGAGACGTCGAAGGCGACCACGATGTGCGTCGGCTGCTCGTCGCGCAGCACGTTGATCAGCATGGACGTGAAGCCGTAGACCGCGTTGGTCGGCTGCCCCGTCGTGGTGGAGAAGTTCTCCACCGGCAGGGCGAAGAACGCCCGGTATGCCATGGAATGTCCGTCGACGAGAAGCAGGCGCGGCGTCGTAGCTGTCACGGCAGCGACTCTAGCCGCCCGCCCCGACACTCCGGGACACCGGCACGGACGCCGGCGCGGCCCGAGGCGGACACCGGCACGGACGCCGGCACGGCCCGGGGTGGGCCGCGCCGGCGTACCGCTCAGAGCACCTTGGCCAGGAACGCCTTCGTCCGGTCGTGCCGGGGGTTGGCGATCACCTCGCGGGGCACGCCGGACTCGACCACGACGCCGCCGTCCATGAAGACCAGCGAGTCGCCGACCTCGCGGGCGAAGCCGATCTCGTGGGTCACCACGATCATCGTCATGCCGTCGCGCGCCAGGTCCTTCATCACGTCGAGCACCTCGCCGACCAGCTCCGGGTCGAGCGCGCTGGTGGGCTCGTCGAAGAGCATCAGCTTCGGCTGCATCGCCAGCGCCCGGGCGATCGCCACCCGCTGCTGCTGGCCGCCGGAGAGCTGGCTCGGGTAGTTGCCGAGCTTGTCGCCCAGCCCCACCCGCTCCAGCAGCGCGGCGGCCCGGTCCCGGGCGGTGGCCTTCTTCTCGCGGCCCACCTGCACCGGCGCCTCGGCGACGTTCTCCAGGGCGGTCATGTGCGGGAAGAGGTTGAACCGCTGGAACACCATGCCGATCGCGCGGCGCTGGGCGGCGACGTCCTTCTCCCGCATCTCGTGCAGCTTGCCGCCGCGCTCGCGGTAGCCGATCAGGTCGCCGTCCACCCAGATGCGGCCGGCGTTGATCTTCTCCAGGTGGTTGATGCAGCGCAGGAACGTCGACTTGCCGGAGCCGGAGGGGCCCAGCAGGCAGCACACCTCGCCGCTGCGGACCTCCAGGTCGATGCCCTTGAGCACCTCGATCGCCCCGAACGACTTGTGCACCTGCTCGGCCCGGACCATCGGCCCGGACTCCACCGCCAGTCCGCCGGTCTGCGCCGGCACCGTCAGCTCGGTCATGCGCCGTCCGCCTTCCCGGTCGTGCCGCCGCTCTCCGCCGCGATCCCCCGCAGCTTGGTCTTCGCCCGCGCGCTGCGCCCGACGCCCTTGGAGAAGTGCCGCTCCAGGTAGTACTGCCCGACCAGCAGCACGCTGGTCAGCAGCAGGTACCAGATGGTCGCCGCCACCAGCATCGGGACGACCTGGTAGGTACGGCTGCTCACGGCCCTGAGCTGGAAGAACAGCTCCATGGAGACCGGCACGAAGGCGACCAGCGAGGTGTCCTTGAGCATGGCGATGGTCTCGTTGCCGGTCGGCGGGACGATCACCCGCATGGCCTGCGGCAGCACGATCCGGCGCAGGATCTGCCCCCGGCGCAGGCCGAGCGCCTGCGCGGCCTCCGTCTGCCCCTCGTCGACCGACTGGATGCCGGCCCGGACGATCTCCGCCATGTAGGCGGCCTCGGAGAGGCCCAGCGCCAGCATGCCGGCCACGAACCCGGTGAGGATGTCCACCGCCGAGAAGCCGAACAGCCGCGCCTCGAAGTCGTCGACCCCGAACAGGGCGCCGATCTGCCGGTCGAAGGGCAGGCCGAACTCGATGCGCGCCCAGAGGATGCCCAGGTTCCCGAAGAGGATCGCCAGCACCAGCCGGGGCACCGCCCGGAAGAACCAGGTGTACGCCCACGCGACGCCGCGCAGGATCGGGTTCTCCGACAGCCGCATGATGGCGATGACGACGCCCAGCCCGATGCCGATCAGCATGGCGGTCACCAGCAGCGCGAGGCTGCCGCGCACCCCCTCCATGATCGGCGGGCGGAACATCTCGTCGACCATGAACGACCAGTTGAACGCCTTGTTCGTCACCAGCAGGTGCACGAACATGGCCACCAGCACCCCGATCACGGCGACGGCGACCCACCGCCCGGGATGCCGCACGGGCACGGCGCGGATGGGTTCCGGCCGTGCCCGTTCGGGTGTGTCAGTCTCGACAGACATCGTCAGCTGGTCGGGTTCAGCGCCGGGGTCGTGATGGCGCCGCCCTCGACGCCCCACTTCTTCAGCGCGCCCTCGTACGAGCCGTCGGCGATGACCGCCGCGACGGCCTCCTTCAGCACCTCGGCGAACGCGGCCTGGTCCTTCTTCACCGCGTAGCCGTACGGGGCCGACTCGTAGATGTCGCCGAGCAGTTCCAGCTGGCCGTTGCTCTGCTTCACCGCGTACGCACCGACCGGGGAGTCGGCCAGCATGGCGTCGTCCTTGCCGCTGACCACGGCGGCGGTGGCGTCGCTCTGCGCCTGGTACTGGTCGATGGTGATGGCCGGCTTGCCGGCGTCGGTGCACTTCTTCGACCGGGCGGTGATGTCGTCGAGCTGCACGGTGCCGACCTGCACGGCGATCTTCTTGCCGCAGGCGTTCTCGGTGTCGACCTTGGCCGGGTTGCCGGCCTTGGTCGCCCACTGGGTGCCGGCCGAGTAGTAGCTGACCATGTTGACGGTCTTCATCCGGTCGGCGTTGATGGTGAACGAGGAGACGCCGACCTCGTACTTGCCCGAGTCGACGCCCGGCAGGATCGCGTCGAACGGCGCCGACTCGTACTCGGCCTTCAGGCCGAGCTTCTGCGCGACCGCGTTGAACAGCTCGATGTCGAAGCCGACGACCGTCTTGCCGTCGGCGTCGAGGAACTCCGCCGGGGCGTACGTCGAGTCGGTGCCGACCTTGATCACGCCGTCGGCCTTGATGGCGTCGGGCACCTTCGCGGCCAGCGCCGAGTCGGCGGCGGCGGTGACGCTGGGGCCGGCGCCGGGCTGCTCGGTGCTCTCCTTCTCGCCGCAGCCGGCCAGCGAGAGGGCGAGCAGGGCGGCGCCGGTGACGCCGAGGGCGGCCCGGCGGCCACCACTGATGCGGAACATGGGGTACTCCTTGCGATGAGGGGTGACGGCCGGTCAGGCCACGCCGAGGTAGGCCTCTTTGACCGCCGGGTCGTGCAGCAGCTCGGCGCCGGTGCCGCTCTTGACGATCCGGCCGGTCTCCAGCACGTACGCCCGGTGGGCCCGGGCCAGCGCCTGCTGGGCGTTCTGCTCGACCAGCAGGACGGTGGTGCCCTGTTGGTTGATCTCGACGATGATGTCGAAGATCTGCTGGATCAGCATCGGTGCCAGACCCATCGAGGGCTCGTCGAGCAGCAGCAGCTTCGGCCGGCTCATCAGCGCCCGCCCGACGGCCAGCATCTGCTGCTCGCCGCCGGAGAGGGTGCCGCCCTGCTGCCTGCGCCGCTCGGCCAGGCGCGGGAAGAGCCCCAGCACCCGGTCGAGGTCCTGGGCGATGCCGGCCCGGTCGCGCCGGGTGTACGCGCCCATGTCGAGGTTCTCCAGCACCGTCATGCCTGGGAAGATCCCGCGGCCCTCGGGCGCCTGGCACAGCCCCCGCCGGACCCGCAGGTCCGCCCGGAGCTTGGTGATGTCCTCACCGTCGAACCGGATGCTGCCGCTGGCGACCGGCCGGATCCCGGAGATCGCCCGCATCGTGGTCGACTTGCCGGCGCCGTTGGCGCCGATCAGGGCGACGATCTCGCCCTCGTCCACCGTCAGGCTGATGCCGTGCAGCGCCTGGATCCGCCCGTAGAGCAGGCTCACATCGTCGATCTCAAGCAGCATCGTCCGGCACCCCCAGGTACGCCGCGATCACCTTCGGGTTCTCCCGCACCTCGGCGGGCAGCCCCTCGGCGATCTTCTTTCCGAACTCCAGCACCACGATCCGGTCGGTGACCCCCATGACCAGGCGCATGTCGTGCTCGATGAGCAGCACGGTCACGCCGGTGTCCCGGATCTGCCGGATGAGCTGGAGCAGTTCCTCCTTCTCCGCCGGGTTGAAGCCGGCGGCCGGCTCGTCCAGGCAGAGCAGCACCGGGTCGGTGGCCAGCGCGCGGGCGATCTCCAGCCGCCGCTGCTCGCCGTAGGAGAGGTTGCGGGCGAACTCGTGCATCCGCTTGCGGATGCCGACGAACTCCAGCAGGCGCTCGGCCTTCTCCCGGCTCGCGCGCTCCTCCTTCCAGTACCGCGGCAGGCGGAACAGCGCGGAGATGACGCTCGTCTTGTTGTGCGCGTCCGCGCCCACCAGGACGTTCTCCAGCGCCGTCATCTCCGGGAAGAGGCGGATGTTCTGGAACGTCCGCGCCATGCCCATCTTGGTGATCTGGTGCCGCTTCTTGCCGCTGACCTTCTGGCCGCGGAACCGGATCTGCCCCTCGGTGGGCTGGTAGATGCCGGTCATGGCGTTGAAGCAGGTGGTCTTGCCGGCGCCGTTCGGGCCGATCAGACCGAGGATCTCGCCCTTGTAGAGGGTGAAGTCCACCTCGTTCAGGGCGACCACGCCGCCGAAGCGCAGCGTGACCTTGTCGACCTCCAGCAGCGGCTCCCGGGTGGGCACCGCCTCCACGGCCGGCGCGCCGGCCTGCGCCGGAACGACCGGCGTCTGCTCGGTGTCACTCACCGACGGTCACCTCCTTGCGACGATCCTTGAACTCCGCCGCACGTCGTCGGTTGGGGATCAGACCCTCCGGCCGGAAGATCATCATGACCACCAGCACCAGGCCGAAGAACAGGAACCGGTACTCGTACAGCTCGACGCCCAGCAGCTCGATGCCACGGAACCGCTCGATCATGTACGCCACCAGGCCACCGCCGACGATCGCGCCGACGATGTTGCCCGAGCCGCCGAAGATGACCGCGGCCAGGATGATGATCGAGTTCAGCAGCTCGAAGTTCTGCGAGTTGACGAAGTTCTGCTTGCCCGCGAAGAGCGCGCCGGCGAGGCCCGCGATCGCGGCGCCCGCGGCGAACGCCCACAGCTTGAACTTGAACGTCGGCACGCCCATGAGCTGCGCCGCGTCCTCGTCCTCCCGGATGGAGATCCAGGCGCGCCCGACCCGGCTGTGGGTCAGGTTCCGCACCCCGATGACCACCAGGATGATCAGCGTGAGCACCAGCCAGTAGTACGGCCGTGCGTCGAGCACGCCGAAGACCGGCTTGCCGTCGGCGAACTCGCCCGGCGGGTGCGGGATCTGGTTGAAGCCCCGCTGCCCCCGGAGGAACTCCGAGCTGACCGCGCCGATGCGGATCATCTCGGCGAAGCCGAGCGTCACCAGCGCCAGGTAGTCGCCGCGCAGCCGCAGGGTCGGCGTACCGAGCATCACGCCGGAGACCATCGTCAGGGCGATCGCCACCGGCACCGCCAGCAGCCACGGCCAGAGCGTCTTGAGGTTGCTGCTCGGCGAGGTCAGCACCGCCACGGTGTACGCGCCCACGGCGAAGAAGCCGAAGTAGCCGAGGTCGAGCAGGCCGGCGAAGCCGACCACGATGTTCAGACCGACGGCCAGCAGCACGTAGATCGAGACGGTGAACATCACCTGGGTGAAGTTCGCACCGGGGGTCGGGATCGGCCCGAGGTACTGGTAGAACTCCTTGTTCGGCAGCGCGTAGAAGAACACGATCACCGCGGCCAGCAGCGCCCAGCGCACCCAGCGCGGCGCCCCGCGCCACCGTTCCCCGGCCGCCTCGCGGCCGGAGCGCACCTTCTCCAGAACGGTCGTCATGCCCGTGCCCTCCCCAGCGACTCACCCAGCAGACCGGTCGGCCGGAACATCAGCAGCACCACCAGCAGCGCGAACGCGGCGAAGTCCTTCCACTCGCTGCCGAACAGACCGGAGGCGTAGTTCTCGATCAAGCCCAACAGCAGGCCGCCGAGCAGCGCGCCGCGCAGGTTGCCGATGCCGCCGAGCACCGCGGCGGTGAATGCCTTCAGGCCGAGCAGGAAGCCGACGCTGTAGGTGAGGGTCTGGATCCGTACGTCGTAGAGCAGACCGGCGACGCCGGCCATGCTGCCGCCGGCGATGAAGACGATCAGGATGATCCGGTCCTTGTTCACGCCCATCAGCGCGGCGGTGTTGGCGTCCTGGGCGACCGCCCGGATGCCGCGACCGACCCGGCTGCGGTTGATGAACAGGTCCAGCCCGATCATCATCACCAGCGCGGCGCCGAGGGTGAGCAGCTGCACCCCATCGATCGGCACGCCGAAGATGTGGAAGAGCGGATCCTGGCTGACCAGGATCGGGGCGCCCTCCGGGCGACGGCGGGTCCAGATGCCGAACGCCTCGGAGATGGCGATCGAGGCGCCGATCGCGGTGATCAGGAAGGCCAGCGGCGGCGCGTTGCGCTTACGCAGCGGCCGGTACGCCACCCGCTCGATCACGGTGGCCGTGCCGGCGGAGGCGATCGCCGCGACGATCATCGCCACCAGCAGGTAGAACATGATCGACCCGATGCCGCTGACCTGCGAGTTCTGGTCGAGCCCGAAGCCGTTCCAGGTCCAGATCGCCGCGAACGCGCCGGCGATGAAGACCTCGGAGTGGGCGAAGTTGATGAGTCTCAACACGCCGTAGACCAGCGTGTAGCCGAGTGCGACCAGGGCGTAGATCGCACCCTGCGTCAGGCCGGTCGTCGTGTATGTCCCGAAGTTGGAGAACAGGTCGTCGAAGTTCAATGAAGGGACGCTCCATCAGGGTCTGGAGAGAAAAGTGGGGCGCGGCCGGGAGCACAGCTCCCGGCCGCGCCCGCGATCACCACTCAATCGCCGTTGCAGCGACCGACGTCAGGACTTGGGGATCTCCTGGTCCGGAACGACCTTGCCGTCCTTGACCTTGAAGGCCCAGACCTTGACCTGCGCCGGGTCGAGCTCGCCGCCCTCGACGAACTTGTAGCTCGCCGCGACGCCCTCGCCGCTGTAGCCCTTCACGAACTCCAGCAGGCCCTCACGGCTGGTCTTGCCCGCCTTGATGCCGGCCAGCAGGATGTTCGCCGCGTCGTAGGCCGTGTCGCTGTAGGTGCCCGGGTCGGTGCCGTTGAGCGCCTTGTACTCCTCGATGAAGGTGCCACGCGCCTCAGCGGCCGGCTGGCACGGGCAGGTGAGGATGGTGCCCTCGGCCGCCGCCGCACCCGCGGAGGTGATGTACGCGGCGTCGTTCACGCCGTCGCCGGCGATCAGCGGAGCGGTGACCCCGGCAGCGGTGAGCTGCTTGCGGATCAGGCCGGCCTCCTGGTAGTAGCCGCCGTAGAAGACCGCCTTGACGTTGGCGGCCTTGACCTTGGTGACCACGGCCGAGAACTCGACCTGCTTGCCGTCGCCCTGGACCTTGTCCGAGCCGACGACCGCGGGGCCGAGCAGCTTCTTGACCTCGTCGGCCAGGCCGGCGCCGTACGCGGACTGGTCGTCGATGACGTAGACCTTGTCGGCCTTCAGCACGTTCTTGATGTAGTTGCCGGCACCCGGGCCCTGGCTCAGGTCGTTGCCGACCGCGCGGAAGAAGGTCTTCCAGTTCTGCTTCGCGAGCGTCGGGTTGGTGGCCGACGGGGTGATGGTCACCAGACCGGCCTCGTTGAAGAGCGGACCGGCGGCCTCCGACTCACCCGAGTAGGCCGGGCCGACGATGCCGAGGATCTTGGTGTCGTCGATGGCCTTCTGGGCCAGCTGCGGGGCCTGGTCCGGGCTGCCCTGCGAGTCCAGGGGAACCAGCTCGACCTTGCAGTCGGCGTTCTCCTTGTTGTACTTGTCGACCGCCAGCTTGACGCCGTTGTTCTCGTTGATGCCGAGCGCCGCCGACGGGCCGGTCAGCGCGCCGAAGAACGCGATCTTGTTGCCGCAGGCGTCGCCACCGGACGCCGCGTCGTCGCTACTGGAGCATGCCGTGCCGCCGGCGACGAGCGCCAGCATGGCGACCCCACCGATAACGCGCGCGAGCTTCTGCCTCAAGGCCCGAACCCTCCTCCGTCCAATGGTCCGAACCACCCGCTGCCGATTGGCCCTTGCGGGGGCGGACGAACCAGACCGTCGTCGCCGGTCTGGGGCCGGACGCTATCCCACCTTTGAGCTGTGACGAAAGCCCCAGGGGAGCGGGTTGACCGAACCGTTACACGGCGTGGCGGGTTCGAAACGATCGCTGTAAGAACCGTCGGCGGCAAAAGGCCTTCGCCTTCGTTTCATCGGTAACGGGTCGAACTTCGTCCACCCTTTACCGATCTATGGTCGGTAACCCGACTGACCAGGCACGGGACGCCTCCCCGTCGTCAGACACCAACACCAGTCGATCACCCTGCGACGCGACCGCCACGGCCGTGTTCCCACCATCCGGCACCGGGGCCGGCATGGTCATCAGTCGCCACGAATCCCCCGCATCGGCGGAAAGCCACAGTCCGTGACCACCGCCGTCCCCCGTCACCGCGACCAGCTCCCGCCCGGCCGGCACCAGGGCGTCGACCGAGGACACCCCCGGACCGGCCGCGCCGAACCCGCCGGCCCGCCGCCACTCGTCGCCCGCCAGCCGCCAGGTCGCGAACCCATCGCGCACCGGGCCGACGGCCACCACCGCACCGTCGACCGAGGCCACCCGCTGCGCCTGGCCCCGCCCGTCCGGCACCGGCAGCGCCATCCGCCGCCAGGACCGCCCGTCGGCCGAACTCCAGGCCAGGGGCGTCAGCGCCGTCGCGCCGGGCGGCAGCACCGCGCCCACCACCCACCAGCCCGCCGGCACGGCCACCGCGTCGTACGCGACCGTGCGGCCCCGCCCGTCACCGGCGAGTTCCGCGACGCCCTCCCGGATCGTGAAGCGCTCGCCGTCCGACGACGTCCAGACCGCCGCCCCGTCGACCCGCGCCCCCGCGATCAGCCACCCGGCCGGGCCCGCCGCCAGCCGCGCCACGCTCACCGCGCGCGGGCCGGCGTACAGCTCGAAGGGCGCCGACGCCTCCCGGAGCTGCCCGCCCGGCGACTGCGACCAGGTGCCCGTGCGCGGGTTGCCGTGCGCGCCGCCGTTCTTCGCCCCGAGCGCCGCCAGCCGGCCGTCGCGGCACGCGGCCGCGTAGAGCACGTGCTGACGGCCGTAGTGGCTCGACGGCGACATCGGCAGCGCCGTCCACGACACGCCGTCGGTGCTGCGCCAGGCCGCCGGCCGGGTCTCCCCCGCCGCGTCGGCCAGCCCGCCGACCACGTACCACGTGCCGGCGCAGGCCACGGCGTCGCGCAGCAGCGGCCGGCCGGGGGCGCCCGGCGGCGCCGGCAGGGTCAGCGGCTGCCACCGCGGGCGCAGCGGCTCGTCGGCGGGCTCCGCCGGGGCACGGGCGCAGCCGGCCGGCAGCAGCGCGAGGACACCGAGCACCGCCACCAGCCGCCGGGTCCGCATGGATCAGAT